>NZ_CP132230.1:1855000-2175659 GCF_030732225.1 Streptococcus iniae
TCATACCTTCGCTTACGCTAAGCACTCCTCTTAACCTTCCAGCACCGGGCAGGCGTCACCCCCTATACATCATCTTACGATTTAGCAGAGAGCTGTGTTTTTGATAAACAGTTGCTTGGGCCTATTCACTGCGGCTGTCATCGCTGACAGCACCCCTTCTCCCGAAGTTACGGGGTCATTTTGCCGAGTTCCTTAACGAGAGTTCTCTCGATCACCTGAGGCTACTCGCCTCGACTACCTGTGTCGGTTTGCGGTACGGGTAGTGTATACTTAAACGCTAGAAGCTTTTCTTGGCAGTGTGACATCACTAACTTCGCTACTTAATTCGCTCCCCATCACAGCTCAACGTTATAGATATAAGCATTTGACTCATATCACGCCTCACTGATTGGCCAGACTCTTCCAGTCGTCTGGTTTAGTTAGCCTTCTGCGTCCCTCCATCACTATATACACTAGTACAGGAATATCAACCTGTTGGCCATCGAATACACCTTTCGGTCTCTCCTTAGGTCCCGACTAACCCAGGGCGGACGAGCCTTCCCCTGGAAACCTTAGTCTTACGGTGGACAGGATTCTCACCTGTCTTTCGCTACTCATACCGGCATTCTCACTTCTATACGTTCCAGCACTCCTCACGGTATACCTTCTTCACATATAGAACGCTCTCCTACCATTACCTCTTAAGGTAATCCACAGCTTCGGTAAATTGTTTTAGCCCCGGTACATTTTCGGCGCAGGGTCACTCGACTAGTGAGCTATTACGCACTCTTTGAATGAATAGCTGCTTCTAAGCTAACATCCTAGTTGTCTGTGCAACCCCACATCCTTTTCCACTTAACAATTATTTTGGGACCTTAGCTGGTGGTCTGGGCTGTTTCCCTTTCGACTACGGATCTTAGCACTCGCAGTCTGACTGCCGATTATATCGTCTTGGCATTCGGAGTTTATCTGAGATTGGTAATCCGGGATGGACCCCTCACCCAAACAGTGCTCTACCTCCAAGAGACTTAACATCGACGCTAGCCCTAAAGCTATTTCGGAGAGAACCAGCTATCTCCAAGTTCGTTTGGAATTTCTCCGCTACCCACAAGTCATCCAAGCACTTTTCAACGTGCCCTGGTTCGGTCCTCCAGTGCGTTTTACCGCACCTTCAACCTGCTCATGGGTAGGTCACATGGTTTCGGGTCTACAACATGATACTATGTCGCCCTATTAAGACTCGGTTTCCCTACGGCTCCGTCTCTTCAACTTAACCTCGCATCATATCGTAACTCGCCGGTTCATTCTACAAAAGGCACGCTCTCACCCATTAACGGGCTCGAACTTGTTGTAGGCACACGGTTTCAGGTTCTATTTCACTCCCCTCCCGGGGTGCTTTTCACCTTTCCCTCACGGTACTGGTTCACTATCGGTCACTAGAGAGTATTTAGGGTTGGGAGATGGTCCTCCCAGATTCCGACGAGATTTCGCGTGTCTCGCCGTACTCAGGATACTGCTAGGGCTAATTTCAATTTTAAATACGAGGCTTTTACTCTCTTTGGCTTACCTTCCCAGGTAATTCTTCTATTAATTTTAGTCCCACGTCGCAGTCCTACAACCCCGAGGAGTAAACTCCTCGGTTTGCCCTCCTGCCGTTTCGCTCGCCGCTACTAAGGCAATCGCTTTTGCTTTCTCTTCCTGCAGCTACTTAGATGTTTCAGTTCACTGCGTCTTCCTTCTCATGACCTTAACAGTCATGGATGACATGCATTACATGCCGGGTTCCCCCATTCGGACATCTCTGGATCAGCGCTTACTTACAGCTCCCCAAAGCATTTCGTCGTTAGTCACGTCCTTCTTCGGCTTCTAGTGCCAAGGCATCCACCGTGCGCCCTTATTAACTTAACCTTATTTCCAGTCTTTCGACCTTCTTTATTTTTTTTAATATGTTCGCGTTTATCTTTTTTTCGGTTTATTTCTTGTTACTTTTTCTACAATCATTTTCATGATCGTGGAATTTGATATAGATATTCAATTTTCAATGGACTTCACGTATTTTAGAGACTTCCTTGTCTATGGAGCCTAGCGGGATCGAACCGCTGACCTCCTGCGTGCAAAGCAGGCGCTCTCCCAGCTGAGCTAAGGCCCCACAGTTAATATGTTAACGTTTCTTATCTTGTTACTCATACTATATTATGGATCTAAATTGTATTCGAACTAAAATCTTAGTGAAAATGATAAACTTCCTTGTGTCTTTTGACACTGCGTCTCTTTCCTATTTTCATACAGATTTCTTAACGTTCTCTTTACTTTTTTAAGACCTCTCAAAACTAAATAAGACTTCCAAACGTACTTCCTTATCCTTAGAAAGGAGGTGATCCAGCCGCACCTTCCGATACGGCTACCTTGTTACGACTTCACCCCAATCATCTATCCCACCTTAGGCGGCTGGCTCCTAAAAGGTTACCTCACCGACTTCGGGTGTTACAAACTCTCGTGGTGTGACGGGCGGTGTGTACAAGGCCCGGGAACGTATTCACCGCGGCGTGCTGATCCGCGATTACTAGCGATTCCGACTTCATGTAGGCGAGTTGCAGCCTACAATCCGAACTGAGATTGGCTTTAAGAGATTAGCTTGCCGTCACCGGCTTGCGACTCGTTGTACCAACCATTGTAGCACGTGTGTAGCCCAGGTCATAAGGGGCATGATGATTTGACGTCATCCCCACCTTCCTCCGGTTTATTACCGGCAGTCTCGCTAGAGTGCCCAACTTAATGATGGCAACTAACAATAGGGGTTGCGCTCGTTGCGGGACTTAACCCAACATCTCACGACACGAGCTGACGACAACCATGCACCACCTGTCTCCTCTGTCCCGAAGGAAAATCCTATCTCTAGGACGGTCAGAGGGATGTCAAGACCTGGTAAGGTTCTTCGCGTTGCTTCGAATTAAACCACATGCTCCACCGCTTGTGCGGGCCCCCGTCAATTCCTTTGAGTTTCAACCTTGCGGTCGTACTCCCCAGGCGGAGTGCTTAATGCGTTAGCTGCGGCACTAAGCCCCGGAAAGGGCCTAACACCTAGCACTCATCGTTTACGGCGTGGACTACCAGGGTATCTAATCCTGTTTGCTCCCCACGCTTTCGAGCCTCAGCGTCAGTTACAGACCAGAGAGCCGCTTTCGCCACCGGTGTTCCTCCATATATCTACGCATTTCACCGCTACACATGGAATTCCACTCTCCCCTTCTGCACTCAAGTTCTACAGTTTCCAAAGCATACAATGGTTGAGCCACTGCCTTTTACTTCAGACTTATAGAACCGCCTGCGCTCGCTTTACGCCCAATAAATCCGGACAACGCTCGAGACCTACGTATTACCGCGGCTGCTGGCACGTAGTTAGCCGTCCCTTTCTGGTTAGTTACCGTCACGTAATGGATTTTCCACTCCCATTACCGTTCTTCTCTAACAACAGAGCTTTACGATCCGAAAACCTTCTTCACTCACGCGGCGTTGCTCGGTCAGACTTCCGTCCATTGCCGAAGATTCCCTACTGCTGCCTCCCGTAGGAGTCTGGGCCGTGTCTCAGTCCCAGTGTGGCCGATCACCCTCTCAGGTCGGCTATGTATCGTCGCCTTGGTGAGCCGTTACCTCACCAACTAGCTAATACAACGCAGGTCCATCTCATAGTGAAGCTTTTGCTCCTTTTAAATTGAGTACATGTGTACTCTAGTGTCATGCGGTATTAGCTATCGTTTCCAATAGTTATCCCCCGCTATGAGGTAGGTTACCTACGCGTTACTCACCCGTTCGCAACTCTTTGGATTAGTGCAAGCACCAATCCTCAGCGTTCTACTTGCATGTATTAGGCACGCCGCCAGCGTTCGTCCTGAGCCAGGATCAAACTCTCATTAAAAGTTTGAGTTCTTTACTCATTGTTTCTGTCGCTGACAGATTTATTTCGTTGTTTCTTTATTGACAGGTAATATGCGTTAACATATCACCCTGCACGTTTGGTTTTTTGTCTTATTCAGTTCTCAAAGGTCTTTGTATCTCTTACGAGACAACTATTATATTCTATCAGCTATGACTTTTTGTGTCAACACTTTTTGTAAACTTTTTTTAAATTATTTTTTTCAAGTAATTTCTCAAAGTAAGTTCCGTCTGCCCTCCAAAACCGGAAGTTAGTGTGAAAAGGATTTTTATGGTGGAATTAAGTCTGAGACGTTTGGATTAGAAATGAGTTTATCCATCATGACAAAACACAAACACCTAACTCTCTCAGACCGTAATGACATCCAATCTGGTTTGGATAGAGGAGAAACCTTTAAAGCCATCGGGCTTAATCTACTGAAACACCCTACTACTATCGCAAAAGAAGTCAAACGAAATAAGCAACTAAGAGAATCAACCAAAGACTGCCTAGACTGTCCGCTACTAAGAAAAGCTCCCTATGTTTGTAATGGGTGTCCAAAGAGGAGGATCAACTGTGGTTACAAGAAGACCTTCTATCTTGCTAAGCAAGCTCAAAGGAACTACGAAAAACTTTTAGTTGAATCTAGAGAAGGAATCCCTTTGAACAAAGAGACCTTCTGGAAAATAGATAGAGTCCTTTCTAATGGGGGTCAAGAAGGGCCAACGTATCTATCATATCCTCAAAACCAACGATCTAGAAGTGAGTTCTTCAACCGTTTATCGACACATCAAGAAAGGCTACCTATCCATCACACCAATCGACCTACCTAGAGCTGTGAAGTTCAAAAAAAGGCGAAAGAGCACACTCCCTCCTATTCCAAAAGCGATTAAAGAAGGGCGACGGTACGAGGATTTTATAGAACACATGAACCAATCAGAGCTGAACTCCTGGCTTGAAATGGACACGGTTATTGGACGGATTGGTGGAAAGGTCCTTCTCACCTTCAATGTCGCCTTCTGTAACTTCATCTTTGCCAAACTGATGGATTCTAAGACAGCTATCGAAACTGCTAAACACATACAGGTCATTAAGAGGACACTCTATGATAACAAGAGAGACTTCTTCAAACTCTTTCCTGTTATCCTAACGGATAATGGTGGGGAATTCGCTAGAGTGGATGATATTGAGATAGATGTTTGTGGACAGTCTCAACTCTTCTTTTGTGACCCTAATCGGTCTGACCAGAAAGCAAGAATCGAGAAGAATCATACCCTCGTGAGAGACATACTGCCTAAGGGGACTTCCTTCGACAACTTGACTCAAGAGGACATTAATCTGGCACTATCTCATATCAACAGCGTTAAGAGACAGGCTCTAAATGGTAAAACGGCTTATGAGCTATTCTCTTTTACTTACGGAAAAGACATCGCAAGTATACTCGGTATTGAGGAAATTACTGCGGAAGACGTCTGCCAATCTCCCAAACTATTAAAAGACAAAATCTAATAAAAGACAAAATCTAACCTAATCAACTAACTGATACAACCTAAACGTCTCACACTAACTTCAACCATAGCGGAACTTAATCTGAAACGCTTTCAGATGAGGAGGTTTTCTTGTACCCTTTTTTTGCGATTTTTAACTCTGAAAACCTATGAAATCAAGTATTATAAAAACCAACGGAACTTAGTCTGAGACGGATTTTCGTTGGTTTTTATCAGACTAAATTCCATTTCTACTAGAGGTGGAACTTACTTTGAGAATTTAGCATTATTTTTTTCATAGCTATCAAAAATGAGATGCAACAATAACATATAGTCATCTGAACAAGACAAAATGGCTAAACTAAAGTAAGTATAGAATAGGAAGAACATGTTCAATAATCCTTCTAGCGCTAAATACTTCTATTCCTACACTCCTAGGTAGAAAATGAGCAAAAAAAGAAGGAAAATCCCTTCTTTTATAAGTCTCTTTTGTATTCTTCTACTTCAGTTTTATTTGCCCAAACAAAGTGCCCTGGTTTGATTTCAACCATTTCAGGTTCATCGACGGAATAATCGTGTTGATCAACACTGTAAACCACTAATTTCTTTTGTCTTTCCAAAATTGGATCTGGAATTGGGACCGCAGATAGGAGTGATTTGGTGTATGGATGGATTGGATTAATGAAAAGTTCTTCTGTTTCAGCAACCTCAACAATAACCCCTTTATGGATAACAGCAATCCGATCCGAGATGAAACGAACAACTGATAAATCATGAGCAATAAAAAGATAGGTCAAGTTCTTCTCTTTTTGCATTTTTTTAAGCAAATTTAAAACTTGAGCTCGTACAGAAACATCCAATGCAGAAATTGGCTCATCAGCAATAATAAATTCTGGATCCATGACCAAAGCCCGTGCAATTCCAATACGTTGACGTTGACCTCCAGAAAATTCATGGGGATAACGTGTCAAATGTTCTGCCAGTAATCCCACTTCTGTCATCATATTTTTAATCTTTTCTTGACGCTCTGCTTCATTTTTGAAGAGATTAAAGTTATAAAGACCTTCAGAAATAATATAGTCAACCGTAGCACGTTCATTCAAACTTGCTGCTGGATCTTGGAAAATCATTTGAATTTTTCGAATTAATTCATTAGCTTCTGATTTGCTTTTTTTACCATTAATAACCTTGCCATCATAGACAATTTCACCAGAACTAGTATCATTTAAGCCAATGATAGCACGTCCAATGGTGGTTTTTCCACTTCCTGATTCTCCAACAAGAGAGAACGTTTCTCCTTTATTAATAAAGAAGTTTGCATTTTTAACAGCAACAAATTTTTTCTTTCCTTCACCGAAGGAAATTTCTAAGTCTTTGACTTCAACTAATTTCTCAGACATTTCCTTCCTCCCGATAGATTTGTTTACTTGAAATTTTGTCATGAAGATTTCGAATGACTTCTGGCTTTTGCACTTTTGGTGCATCTGGATGAAGCAACCATGTCTTTGCCCAATGTGTCCCATTAATTTCAAACCTTGGAACATTCTCTTCAAAATCAATTGTCATTGCATACTGAGATCTTGGAGCAAATGCATCGCCAACAATCGGTTTATACAATGATGGTGGTGTTCCTGGAATGGAGAATAAGACACCTTTTTCATCGGCTAATTGTGGCAAACTTGAAAGCAAACTCCAAGTATATGGATGTCTTGGATCATAAAAGATATCTTCAACAGTTCCATACTCAACAATTTCACCAGCATACATAACTGCAACATTGGTTGCAATACTTGCTACTACGCCTAAATCATGGGTAATAAAAATAATGGTGAATTGATATTCTTTTTGGAGCGTTTTTAGCAGATCAATAATTTGCGCCTGAATAGTTACATCTAGAGCAGTTGTTGGCTCATCACAAATAAGGATGTCTGGGCGACAAGCTAGAGCAATTGCAATAACAATACGTTGGCGCATACCACCCGAATACTGAAATGGGTATTCATCAAAACGTTTTTCTGCTTCTGGAATCCCAACTTTATTCATGTAATCAATGGCCAATTTTTTAGCTTCTGATTTTGTTTTCTTTTGATGTTTGACAATAACTTCTGTAATTTGTCTTCCGATAGTTTGGATTGGATCCAAACTTGTCATTGGATCTTGGAATATGGTTGCAATTTTAGCACCACGGATTCCTTCCCAATCTTTGTGATTTTTTAATTCAGTTAATTCTTTACCGCGGTAATTAATTGAACCCTTGGCAACACGACCGTTAGATTCTAACATCCCCGTAAATGTTTTGGTCAACACTGATTTTCCACTACCAGATTCTCCAACAACCGCAAGGACTTCACCTTCATATAAATCAACGGAAATATCACGAATCGCTGTCAAAATACGGTCACGAACGTCAAATTCAACGACAACATTTTTAGCACTTAAAATAATTTCTTTGTTTTCCATGATTACTCCTATCTATGTGTTCTTGGGTCACTAGCATCTGCCAAATTTTGGCCCACAATATAGAGTGGAAGAGATACTAAGATAAGAGTGGTTAATGGAATCCAGAA
This sequence comes from Streptococcus iniae, assembly GCF_030732225.1. Taxonomy (NCBI): domain Bacteria; kingdom Bacillati; phylum Bacillota; class Bacilli; order Lactobacillales; family Streptococcaceae; genus Streptococcus; species Streptococcus iniae. The sequence continues at coordinate 1,862,947 of NZ_CP132230.1, forward strand.
AAGATAGGCATTTGTTGTTAAATTAGAGGAATAGTTTGAAATTAAACGACCTAAACTTGGCTCTGATAGCGGTAAGCCTAATCCAAAGAAGGATAGAAACGCTTCTGAAGAAATATAGGCTGGAAGTAACAAGGAAACCATTGACACAATAACTGAAACCAATTGTGGTAAAAGGTTTTTTGTTACAATTTTATGTGTTGGCGTTCCCAGTGTTTGACTAGCTAAATTATATTCCAAATCACGGTAACGTAACACTTGGACACGAACCGCGTAAGCAATACCAATCCATCCTGTAATACAAAAAGCAAAAATCAAGTTCCAGAAACCTGCACCAATGGAGTAAGTCAAAACAATGATAATCAGCATTTGTGGCAGATTGGAAATGACATTGTAAACTTCAATCATTACTTTATCAACAGCTTTAGAAACACCCCAAAGTCCTCCAATGATTACACCCAAAATCATGTTAATCATTGTTGCAATGACAGAAATTAAGATTGAGTTTCTAGCACCATACCAAACCCCATCAAAAAGCGACTGCCCGTTTTTATCTGTACCAAACCAATATTCCCCATTTGGAGAAATGTAGCGCTTGGTAAAATCATTGATATTGCTAACATCACCAAAATCATAGTTGGCAAACATTGGGTAAATAAAGCTCATTAAAATAATAGTAATCAAAATAAGCAACATTACTATAGTAGATTTCCGCGCAAAAAATTGTCTAAAAACAGATTTCCAGTAGGAGTAAGCAGGGGCATCAATAACTTCTGATGCATAAGAATCCAGTTCAACAAATTCGAACTTACTTTTGTCTATTGTCGCCATTACTTCCCTCCTTTACTTGATAATTTAATACGTGGGTCCAAAATAGTCATAAGCAAATCGCCAACCAACAATGCAATAATTGAAAGCACGGCAAAAATGAAGACTAATCCAACGACCATTGAGTTATTGGCTACTTTAATCGCATCAATAAGCATTTTCCCCATACCTGGGAAAGCAAATACTGTTTCTGTTAAGGTTGCACCAGCAATAGTTGAGACAATTGCTTGTGGGATACCATTAACAATTGGCACCATTGCTTGTTTGAACAAGTGGTGTTTTGAAATTTCAGCCTCTGTAAGTCCTTTAGCACGCGCAAAACGAACAAAATCACTACCTTGCAAGTCAACCAAATAACGACGGAACCACACAACCGTTCCAGGTGTCCCTAAAATACCTAGAATCAATGCCGGTAATACATAAGACCTTGGATCTCCTGCACCTAGCAATGGGAAGGTATCAGGCAATCCTACACTAGAACCTATAAAACGAACAATATAGACAAGTGCAATACTTGGTAAAGCTAACATAAACGTTGTTGTTGCTGTAGAAAAACGATCAAATAAACCATCTTTATAATAAGACATCAACATTCCAATTGGTAATCCAAATAAATATGACAGTAATACACCTGCTATACCAATCTTAAAGGAATTAGAAATCATTGATGGCTCCGCATGGTTATTGCGTGTTGCTGAGTAAGCATCGTCTTTACCAAAGTTTGCGCGGTCACGAGCATCCATTAATCTTGGAGATTTATAAGTTCTTGAGTAAATGTCAATTGGTGAGGATTTTGTTACACCTGTTGGGAATTTAACCTCTTTAGACAGGCTACGCCCTTGCCCTTGCGTGATGACCTGAATAACAGGAATATTAGCATAAGTTGGGTATGATGTTCCTAAATCAAATTTAACTATATTTTGATGAACAAATGGGAACTGGCCATTGAAATAAATCAGATATTTGTGCTTTGTTCCCGAACCTACTAAAGCAGGTCCTACAGCTGGATCCATTTCTGGACGTACGTAACGTTCTAAGTTTGGATTTTTAGAATCCTTAATCTTCCAAGGATGATCGATAACAACTAAGCGAGTAAAGAAATTCCAAACACGTTCATAAATTGGAATTTGACGCGTTGCGTAGAAACGCTTGCTTTCTTTAAACTGCTTCAACTGCCAACCACGTCCTAAGGATGCAATGTATTTTTTATAAATAGTTTCATTCTTTTTAGTTGGCTCAACAGTTACACTGCTATCTATTTTTTCAGCTTTGATTTCAAGTTCTTTACTATTATAGTAAGAAATATAACCCATACGCTCAAAAACTGAATTGCGATAATTATCTTTTTTATCTGGTGTGGTCACCATTTTGTTATAGTTCGGGTCTTGCCTGAAAATCAGATTAGATGGTACTAAGGTAAAAACAATAACATAAGTCAATGTCGTTACCAATAAAATTGATATCAAAGACCTAAACAGGCGTTCAACAATGTACTTTTTCATTCCATTCCTCATAAGTTCAAAAGAACTTTCTCACTTTACGAGAAAGTCCTTAATGAACTAGCTTTTATTTTTCAATATGCTTTTCAAGGGAATCCGCATATTTTTTATTTGATTTTTCTTTTTCTTTTTTCCATTTGTCTAAAGCTTTAGCATATTGTTTGGCAGTAACAGGTTTATCCTGTAATTTAATATATTTGTAATAAAGATTATTAGATTTATTTCCTGCCCAACCAAAGGCTCCACTAAATGGAACAAGTTTTGAAACCGTTGGAGTTCCACCTAGACTGATTGTTGGAATATAAACTGCTGAATCTGTAAGTGCTGCTTGCGCTTTTGCATAAGCTTCGTAACGTTTTGTTTGATCATCAGTGATTTTACCTGCATCAGTAACTAACTGTGTAAACTCATCTAAACCTGCCGCTGTAACAACATCTGAATTTTTCAATGGTTCAATACCAATAAACTTGGTTTGCGCATTTTCAAGATTTGGATTAAAGATGTCAAGATATGATGAGGGATCAGTAAAGTCCGGACTCCAACCAGATGCTGTTGACATGTCCCAATCCTGTTGAGCTGGTGTTTCAGCTAAATATGAAATGTTATTGTAAGTATCTGTTGGAACTTCAAGAATATCAATAACAACATTTTCTTTACCTAATGTTGCTTCAATAGATTGTTTCATTGATTGGGCTTGTTGCATCAAGACTGTTGCTGTTTGGTCTTGTGGGAAGTCGATGTGAATTGGGAATTGAACACCTTGAGCTTCCAATTCAGTTTTTGCTTTTGCTATTTGCGCTTTTGCTTTTTCTGGGTTATAAAGGCCATCTTGGGCATCTGCTAAATTAATGCCTTTCCATTGCTCCCCATAAGCCGATAAATCCTTTTCAACGGTCTTCCCAAAATCTTCACCATTAATTTGAACAAAAGTAGGCGGTATCAAAACATTTCTCAATGATTTGTTAGCAGCATCTTGCCCAGCAGATTGTGCTTGGTAAGACATTCTATCAAAACCAAAGGTTAAAGCTTGACGGAAATCTTTGTTTAGGATGGCTTTTTTAGTATCATCTTTTTGTTTATCGTCAGTTTTCTTTGTATGTTTGTAGGCTGTACGGTTTAAATTAAACGTTGCATAATAGGTCGTTGAATTTTGTTGACCATAAGTAATGCTTTCACCATATTTTTTCTTAGCAGTCTTGTAAGATGGCGTTGTTGGGAACAACCGTGCGACTGAATAAGCACCATCGTCAAAGTTTCTAAAGAGTGATTCTTGGTCTTGACCATCGTAGTAAGTTAATTGAACAGCGTCAACGTTAACATTTTTCTTGTCCCAATAATGATCATTTTTAACAAATTCAATTGATGATTTACTTGTTAGAGCAGTGATGATAAATGGTCCATTGTAAAGGATTGAACCTGCATCTGATGCTTTACCAAAGTTTTTACCTTGTGATTTCAAGAACTCTGCATTTACAGGTGCCAAAACGCCGTAGGTCAACTTAGAATTCCAATAAGATTCGGGTTGGTTTAAAGTGTATTGAATGGTATGCTTATCAACAGCCTTAACACCTACTTGTGAGAAGTCTTTGTTCTTACCACTGACATAGTCGGATAAGCCTTTGATTGAATCTTGGATGAGGTAAAGGGCGTCTGAGTTTTTATCTGCCGCATGTTTGATTCCAGCCACAAAGTCCTTTGCAGTAACATTTGCATATTCTTCGCCATCAGCTGTATACCATTTGACATCATCACGCAGTTTATAAGTATAAGTCAGACCATCTTTTGAAACTGTCCAATCTTTAGCAAGTGAAGGAATAACATTTCCAAAACGATCATACTCCATCAAGCCATCAATCCCTTGTTGGGTGATTTCAGTTGTTGATGAACGACCAGATACTAAGTAATCCAACGTATCTGGGTCACTTGTATAAACATAACTATAAGTAGATCCTTTGCTCGCTTTACTTGAGTTGTTTCCGCAAGCCGCTAAGGCAGAGACCGATAAAATAGTGACACCTGCCACCGCAAGCCATTTCCCTTTTTTCATAAGATTCCGCTCCTCAAATTTATTTAATAAACACCATACAAGAAGTGCTAATTAAAAGTATTATATCATAATTTTATTTTAAAAAGAATATGTAATCAGCAATTATCTGAATATTTTATATCTATTTTGAGTTTTTCTGACCCCATCTAAAAGAAAGCGTTTTATCAATTGATTTAATAACATTTTATGTCAATTTAATAAAATAACCTTCATCTAATGATAGCGTTTTACAAATCTTTTATTCATAGATTTAAACTGCTCTATCAACCCATAGTATGGTATAATTAGAAATAGAATTCTCAGAAAGTTAGGACTTATGAAAAAACTAATCATCTCACTTCTATTATGCTTCATTTGCCTCCCCCTAAAAACAGTTAGTGCTGAAGCATTAAAAATTAAGGCTGACAGTACTCTTGTTTACGACGTTACAAGTGGCAAAATTTTGTATGAATCACATGCCAAAGAAAAAGTCCCAGTCGCTTCACTCAGCAAAGCATTAACAGCATATTTAGTATACAAAGCTGTTGACAACAAAAAAATAAAATGGAACACCCCTGTCAAAATTTCCAACTATCCTTATGAATTGACAGCTAATTATGACATTAGCAATGTTCCCTTAGACGCTCGTGAATATACTGTTGAGGAATTACTAGAAGCCATGCTTGTGACTAACGCCAACAGCGCAGCTATTGCCCTAGCAGAAAAAATTTCCGGAACAGAACCCTTATTTGTTGATTTGATGAAAAAACAACTCAAAGAATGGGGCATTAATCAGAATACAGTGGTTAATGCAACTGGTTTACCAAATAGTATTCTAGGATCAAACCGCTACCCAAAATCTAAAGAAGATGCCGAAAATCTATTCAGTGCTTTAGATTTAGCCATTGTAAGCCGACATTTGTTGCAAGAATATCCTCAAGTCCTGAAACTGACCAATAAAGCCACTACTACTTTTTCTGGCACTTCTATTTATTCATATAATTACATGCTTAAAGGGATGCCTTTTGAAAGACCTGATATCAACGGACTTTTTGTTGGCTATTCAGAAAAAAACGGCGCTTCATTTATGGCTAGTAGCAAACAAAACAAGATGCATCTTGTTACAATTGTTTTAAATGCCAAATCAACTGATACTGATGAGTTCCCCCATTTTAAGGCAACCAATCAATTATTAAACCATATTTACAGTCACTTTGAGAAAAAAGCACTGATTAGCAAGGGCAGTAAGCTTTCTGGAAAAACACTTACCGTTGCTGATAGTCCACAAAAAGAAGTCTCCTTAACAGCTAAAGAAACACTCTATATTGTCCAGAAAAAAGGAGAAGACACTTCTGATTCTATCGAAGTAAGACCACTTCACAAGCAGGTCACAGCACCTGTTAAAGCAAAACAAACACTAGCTAAAGCAAGTTTTAAAGATAAGGCTATTATCGGAACAGGTTATTTAGGAGAAACACCATCTGTCGAATTGGTTTCAAAAGATGATATCAAAAAGAGTTTCTTCCTAAAAGTTTGGTGGAACCATTTCGTTAACTATGTTAATGAAGAATTATAAGACCCCTAGAAGGCTTCATAAGCCTTCTTTTTTTGACCATTTCTGCTATCCTTGTTACAATAATAATTATGAAAAAATGTCTTATTTCTTTCCTATTAGTATTAGTATTACTATTCATTCCACTACCTGTAACGGCAGATAATACTTTACATATTTCAAGTAATGCTGCCCTAGTTGTTGAATTTGATACTGGCAAAATCCTTTATGCACAAGATGCTGAAAAACGACTCCCTATCGCCTCATTAACAAAAATTCTTACGGTTTATTTAACACTTAAAGAAATCAAAGCAGGAAGATTACATTGGCAAGATCAAGTTCCTATTTCAGAGTATGCCAAAAAATTATCAGAAAATCCTGAGATTAGCAATCCTACCTTCACCAAAGACTCCTACTCTGTTCAGGAACTTATTGATTCCAGTTTAATCTTCAGTGCTAATAGCTCAGCCATTGCACTGGCTGAAAAAGTCGCTGGAAGTGAACCAAAATTTGTTGATAAAATGAAACAACAACTCATGGACTGGAATATTTCTGATTTTCACATTGTCAACGCCTCTGGTTTAAACAACACCATGCTTGGAGAATGTATCTATCCTGGATCTGCTAAAACTGATGAAAACGAAATGACCGCAAAGGACCTCGCCATTATTAGTCATCATCTCATCTCAGAATTCCCAGAAATTCTAAAGACAACTTCTCAAACCAAGATGACATTTGAAGAAGAGGATTTTACCAATTCAAACCTTTTACTTTCTAGACAAGAAATGGCATATCCTGGGGTAGACGGACTCAAAACCGGAACCACCGAAAATTCAGGTTATTCCTTTATTGCCACAGCTCTACAAGATAAGATGAGAGTTATTACTGTTATTTTAAATGCTAAGGGAGAAGATTCCAGCCGCTTTTCACAAACCAAAACGCTTTTAGATTACACTTATCAAACTTTTGAAAAAAAAAGAATTCCTAAAGGACATGTTTTTAAAGAAATGGTAACCATTAAAAGAGGAAAAAAGGAAAAAATAGCTGTCAAAACAGGGGAAGAAATGATCATTGTTAAAAAGAAAAACACAGCCAAACTAAGCTTCCAACAAGACATTAAAAATTCTGCAAGTCTTGCCCCAATTGACAAAAATCACTACATTGGAAAGATTCATTTTAAAGATTCCGATATAAAACAAACTGCTTACCCCGGGAAAAAAGAGGAGACAACTATTTATACAAACGCTTTTGTTAAAAAATCCAATCTTATCGATAAGCTTTTGAGATTTTTTAAACGTTAATCATATTTTTTAATAAACTTATTAAAAAAACACTTCATGAGGTTAAGTCAAGTTTTTAGAGTAACAAACGTAGAATTTTAATCTATTTATTTTAAGCACTTACCTTTTCAAATTGATTAGGTGTAAGATACCCTAAACTTTGATGGATTCGTTTTGAATTATAAAAGGCTTCGATGTACCAGAAAATACTCTGATAGGCTTCTTCAAAGTTCTTATATTTAAATTGATACACCCACTCTCTTTTTAAATGTCCATGCCAAGATTCAAGACTGGCATTATGATAAGGGTATCCCCTTCGACTGAAAGAGTGAGTCATCCCATAATACTTAAGCAACTCTTCATACTCTAGACTCGTATACTGGCTTCCTTGGTCAGAATGAAGAATAACAGCTTCTGGATAGTCTTGTGATTTAATGGCCTTATTTAAAGTTCTTTGCACTAATTCTACAGTCATTCGCTTGCCCAAATCCCAAGCAATGACTTTTTTAGTATAACGATCCATAATGGTTGAGAGATAAGCCCATCCTTGTTGAGTAGGAATATAAGTAATGTCGGTTGACCAAACCTTATTTTTCTTTGTAGGTTCAGTCTGTATGAGATTTTTTCGATTGATGTGATCACTTAGTGAGTATCCAGGCTTAAATTTCTTAATGACTACAGACTTGAGTTGAAGTTGCTTCATTAGCTTCTGTACCAGTTTTAACCCGACTTTTTCCCCTTGTTTAAATAGAAGATGATGAATTTTAGGAGCACCATAGATTCCTCGGTTAGCATTGAAGAGTTGAGAAATTTTGAGTGACAGGTATTGTCTCCTTAATTGAGTTTTAGATGGATGTCGGTTAATCCGTTCATAATAACTTGATTCAGGAACATCAAGGAGTTGACAGCTTAGTCTGACATTGAGTGCTAAAGTTTGTATGGTTTGAGCCATATCCGCAGCACTCACTTCTTTTTCTCGGCGAATATGGTCAATACTTTTTTTAAGATGTCTCGTTCTTCCTTAACTTTAGCCAGTTGTCTTTTTAATTCTAGAAAATCAGCTTTAGAGACGGAGCTTTCATTAGATTTAGAGTAGAGGTCTATCCATTTATAAATTGTTGCAGGGGCCACGTCGTATTCTTTAGACAGCTGGGTGACGGATTGACCAGAATGATAGAAGGCGATAAGGGTTTCTTTAAATTCTTTTGAGTAGCGTTTTTTCATGTTTTTGTCCTTTGTCTAAATTATACAATAGTGACTCTAAGATTTAAGGATAACATCATATAATATCTCAGAACACTTTGAAGAAGCAATTTAGTCTCATACATCTCATGAACATCCGTTATCATTTCTGGATATTTATCTTTTGAATCACCATGAGTATAATAATTACGTGTTTGAGTCAATCTTGTTATCAGTACTTCTCTATCACAGTTCGAAAAAATTTTAGTCCGATTAAGTTCATCTATTGAATCAAATAAATTTTTTAAACGTTCGGAAAGTCTTGGCTCTTTCTTCTTGAATTTCAATCTGTTTCTAAATTTTTCTCTAATATCTTCTAAAATATGTGTATTTATAAACTCAATCAAAGATTGTTTAGCATTTTTTTCAATATCAGATAGATATTGTGGAATTTTAAAATTCTTAAAATTTCTAGAATAAACTTCTAAATTCCTAATAGCATCAATTAATTGGTCTTCTAAATATAAATCACCATGAAGATTTTTTGAAAATTGTCTCACTATAAACTCAAGTGCCTCAGATTTATCAAACCAATGATTTAAAATAAGTTCAAAGTTATCTTCAAGTTTCCTCAAAGAAATATCTTGTCGAGAATGTCCCCATTTTTTAGACTTTCTAGCATGCTGAACAAAGTACTTCCCCTTTATAATCGGCAAACGCTTATCTTCTAACATTTTATAATCAACTAGAAATTCAATATTAGTAAACGATAACGGGATATTTGATAAAATCTCAATAAATTCTTTAAATTTACGTGAAGCTTGATAGAACTCATCGAAACATCTTATACTTGAATCAGTCGAACTAAGTTTGATAAGATAATCACTTGAAAATGAAGTAGTTGTAAACGAAGAATGTAGTGTTGCCATATCTTCAAAGTTCATCCCAAGTGATTTTATTAATACTTTTGTTGACTGATATTTATCTACAGCACTCTCAAAAATAGTTTGATTATCGCCATGCTTAATGGTTACTAATGATTTTTCGATCCATTCTTCAATATGTTCAAAACTAAATTTATAGTCTTTAATTTCTTGAGAGTCTAGTTTGTTAATTAAAGATTTAAAAGATTCTGGACTGCCATCAAAATCATCAATTGCATTATAAAATACATTATATATCTTAAAATTTTTTACGCGATATTTGGTAATAGGGAATCCAGGGTAAGTAGAGGTCTGATGTTATCCTTAAATCTTAGAGTCACTATTGTATAATTTAGACAAAGGACAAAAACATGAAAAAACGCTACTCAAAAGAATTTAAAGAAACCCTTATCGCCTTCTATCATTCTGGTCAATCCGTCACCCAGCTGTCTAAAGAATACGACGTGGCCCCTGCAACAATTTATAAATGGATAGACCTCTACTCTAAATCTAATGAAAGCTCCGTCTCTAAAGCTGATTTTCTAGAATTAAAAAGACAACTGGCTAAAGTTAAGGAAGAACGAGACATCTTAAAAAAAGTATTGACCATATTCGCCGAGAAAAAGAAGTGAGTGCTGCGGATATGGCTCAAACCATACAAACTTTAGCACTCAATGTCAGACTAAGCTGTCAACTCCTTGATGTTCCTGAATCAAGTTATTATGAACGGATTAACCGACATCCATCTAAAACTCAATTAAGGAGACAATACCTGTCACTCAAAATTTCTCAACTCTTCAATGCTAACCGAGGAATCTATGGTGCTCCTAAAATTCATCATCTTCTATTTAAACAAGGGGAAAAAGTCGGGTTAAAACTGGTACAGAAGCTAATGAAGCAACTTCAACTCAAGTCTGTAGTCATTAAGAAATTTAAGCCTGGATACTCACTAAGTGATCACATCAATCGAAAAAATCTCATACAGACTGAACCTACAAAGAAAAATAAGGTTTGGTCAACCGACATTACTTATATTCCTACTCAACAAGGATGGGCTTATCTCTCAACCATTATGGATCGTTATACTAAAAAAGTCATTGCTTGGGATTTGGGCAAGCGAATGACTGTAGAATTAGTGCAAAGAACTTTAAATAAGGCCATTAAATCACAAGACTATCCAGAAGCTGTTATTCTTCATTCTGACCAAGGAAGCCAGTATACGAGTCTAGAGTATGAAGAGTTGCTTAAGTATTATGGGATGACTCACTCTTTCAGTCGAAGGGGATACCCTTATCATAATGCCAGTCTTGAATCTTGGCATGGACATTTAAAAAGAGAGTGGGTGTATCAATTTAAATATAAGAACTTTGAAGAAGCCTATCAGAGTATTTTCTGGTACATCGAAGCCTTTTATAATTCAAAACGAATCCATCAAAGTTTAGGGTATCTTACACCTAATCAATTTGAAAAGGTAAGTGCTTAAAATAAATAGATTAAAATTCTACGTTTGTTACTCTAAAAACTTGACTTAACCTCAGTCACACTTGGTTCTCCGTAAGTATTTAAAATTAAGATATTACCGTTACTAGAATACCCATATATCTTTTCTAAGTGTTTTCCAAATCCAAATGAAATATCTTTCTCCTCTGGAAATTCACCAAATAATTCCAAAATTATTTCTCTGGGAGAGTAATGTAAAATACCACTTAAGTAATTATTTTCATTAACAATATCTTCGGGCAATTCCGAAAAATAACCCTTAATTTCAAACTCTTTATCCCAAGTATAATTTTTAAATGTCATATTATCCTTCCTAACTGTTAATCAGAGATCCTTCATATTCTTTTAAATCCTGAGTTTACGATGATAGTAGCATTATTTATATTAAATCAACTTCCAATTATCATTATCCGTGTTATCAATCATAATTTTTCTACGATTACTTAAGAATTCGTCGCTCACAAAATATTGTCCTAATCGTTCTACGAACCCACATTTCTGACAAGTATAAAGATAATCTCCTCTTATTTCATTCACTAAAACTGTATTGAATTCAAATTGATTGCCACACTCATCACAGGTCATACTAAGATGGTCACTGCTAAATATTAAATCAAAAATGTTCTCTAATCCTTTATTATCATCCCCTGATAATGCTAAGATTATCTTCAAATTTCTGATATATTGGTTAAACTCTGATGTTTCCTCATCTATATCTATATATTTTTCAAAAATAGCTATAACAACCTCTACCAAATATAGTAGAATATACGGGATTTTTTGATAGTACAAGTTCCAAAACTCATCCCAAATTTTATCATCTGCAAATATAAAATTAAGATTTTGCTTCTCAGTGGGATAATTTATATTTTTAGTCACCAAATGAATTGATTTATCAAATGCACTAGTCAAACTATTTTCAGCCTTTCGATTGTATATTACATCATACAACAATTCTGGATTAAGTAATTTTTGACTAAAATCAAGTGTGCTATTTTTAGATTGAACTAGTTCCTTCGCTTTTGAGAATAAGTCAATAACAAAATCTTTCTTTCCTTTTAAATCACTAACATCATATTCTCTAGGGCTTCCATACTGCACTTTTCCTAAAAAATCATGTGGTTGAACTAGTATCCAGCCTAAATAGAACAAATTATCCTGTAAAGGCTTCCTAGCAAGTGAAAAAGCAACAGTTACCTTTCCCCTTTCTATACAGCTCAGTGATTCAAAAAGATAATAATTTAAGTCTCGTAGAATTGAAAAGAATATATGAGGGATAAAGACTTTTTCAGAAATATCTATATCCTTTTGTCTCTCTAGCTCATCAAAAAGGTCAGTTTTCTCATCTATTTCATTAGTAAATCTAAAAGACAAACTTGATAATTGATATTTATCAGCCTTAACCAATATATCAACTAAAATGTCATACAAATAAAGCATCAATTGATGGCGTTTTCTATACTTGGCTGGCAATAACTCTGAGATATATGATTCGACCAATACCACTTCCTCAATTCTTTTCATCTATCAATATTATACTCCAAAACTCTTACACTTACCTAAAACAATCCTATTAATGCACTGTTTAAGTTTTTTAAAAAAATCAAGACTTATTCTACGATTTTTTAAGTCTTGCAATCGTCAGGAATATTGTTTTAAAGCCTTTCTTAATTTACTAAATCGATTCTAAAGCTATTAAAGTGATATCAATTAGGTAAAAAATAGACAACAGCAGTATCTTCTTGAAAATTTAAAAATCTCTTTACTTGTAATAAAGTAAGACAGCTTATTGTTTTAATTTTCTACCAATAATAACTGATATATCTTAGAGAGCAATCTTTTATTACTATTGGATAAAAACAATTCTAATGGATTTCCTTGCTTATTCATAAATATCTTTACTTATATCTGCATAATTAGTAAATACTTTTTCAACCCAAACAGTTAATATCGTAGAAAACATAATCTTTTTCTCTACACTTTTTAGATAATAAAATTTAAGTAGAAGATGCAAACTAAAACAAAACCTACACAATCATTTACCGTCTAAAATATTTTCTAACATTGGTTCGATGGAACTACGCTTTAGGTCTTCTATGAGTCTCTGTGCATAGAAACGATTTACTTCCCGAGCTACATAATATAAAATCCTTGCAGCGATTTCCTTACTCAAGTAATCAAATCGCTCATCTTTTAATACATCAAACGCAAGAGATGCAAAAATATCATTTGAAGAAAAAGAGGTTGCGACTTCTTTCATTGATGGAAAAGTTTTTTGCATCAAAAATTGAGCATTTTCTGGGCTTATTTTCATAAAATTTATGCAAGCTAATTTGTAATTCCTACCTATTTCAATAAGATCTTGACATAAATCCACATCTGAAATATTATTCAAATATACCGTTATTGTTTCATCATATTCTCTATTTTGAATGTTTTCAAATATTTTTTGTTTTGAATCCTTTTGATGAAAAAAGTTCAAATGATGACTTAGTTGTTCAAGCATCTCTTCCGCGTCTCTAAATCTTAATTCTGGTTGATAAGAGGTTGCTTTTTGAACAAAAGTTCGTAGAACATGTTTTTCATTAGTCGGATTTCCAGTTAAACAAAAATTAACCACCTTCCCTAACGAATAAACATCACTCATTTTAGTTGAATTTTTTAGACCAGATATCTGTTCTGGCGCACAATAATAAAACTGCCCATAGTTATTTGTGTTCACAGTCAAATGAGAATGATTGGCAGTAGAATCTTTAGCCAATCCAAAATCAGATATCTTTATAAGTCCATTACATAAGAAAATGTTAGTTGGACTTAAATCTCTATGAATAATATCCCGAGAGTGTACTTCTGACATTATCGTCAAAATTTGAAATAACAGATTAAATATCTGATACATCTCTAAATCATTAGTCCCAATATAATCATTTAAAGTAAAATCGGCTTTCTCCATCGTATAGCTAAACTCTGACTCATCGAACACATAAACTTTAATAATCCCATTAACTTGCGATAGAGACTGCATAATTTCAAACTCTCTTTTAAAGCGACTTTTTAGAGCAGAGTCCTGTTTATATTCATTTTTCAACTTTTTCACAATTCGTTGAGTATGTTTTTGTAAATAAATATCAGCAAATCCACCTTTAGTGAGAAATGACTCATCAGCCTTCACTATTTCTTCCCCTATATGGGTATAGGCATTTATTTTTTCTTTTAACTTCTCCGCTTGCTTATTCTTAATATCATTCTTTTCAGAACTATTATCTGGAAGGTCATCATAATAGGTTAGCAAATCCTTAACTAACTTGATAAGATCTTCATCCGTAGCTTCATCAATATAGGCTTCAAATGATTTTCCTTTTGATAAACCGTATTTTTCCTGAATTTTTACACCAATCGAATGATAAGTAAATTCATCAAAAGTGCGATTTGAAAAATCCAGAACATAACCACCCTCATTAAAAAAATTTTTTATTATAGTTTTATCATGAAATGTAATTTTTGCCATCATAACCCCTTATTCTAACTTATAAAATAATTCTCAAGTTGAGTATAAAATTATTGTACTTCGATTTCACTTACTATTATACCAAATCAAATCCTACTCTATTTACCATTTCTATTTATTTAGCAACATGATACAATACTGTTCAAATAAGGAAATTATATAAACCAATAAAAAAATCTACATAGCTATGTAAGAAATATTGAGGGAAAATATCAAAGAATTCAAAAAATCTTTCTACTATTTGTAAAAAGATTTTTTATTATCTATTAACCCTAAAAGACTTGAATCAGTTGTAATTTTGCTACTTCTTATTTATCTGACACTATTCTTCTGTAATATTTTTGGTATCTAATGTATCTAAACCTAGATTTACGGAACTATCCAACGATGTAGTAATGAAAAAGTATTTTGAATCAAACTGATATCCTGCATAGCTTTGTTTATACACATCACCCTGAACCTGTATACCCACCTTATAGTAAGTGTCCGCCAATTTATCAATTACTGGTGTATCACTGAAGGACTCTATATTTTCAATATTTAAATCAATAGAATCAAAAGGCTTTGGAAAGTATACAGTTTCACTTGCAACATTATTTCCTGACGAATCAGTTCCTACTGTTGCCTTAATCGAATAGTTACTGTACAACGCTTTAATATCACCATAGTCTAATTCTTTAACCTCTTTAAGAGGTAGTGTAAAATATCTTGTGTAAACACAAAAAAGGAATAAATCCTGTATAGTAGAGTTACGACACTTCACTAGAAAGAGATTTATTCCCATGACTCAGTTTACCACAGAATTACTTAACTTCCTAGCGCAAAAACAAGATATTGATGAATTCTTTCGATCCTCTTTAGAAATAGCTATGAATGATCTCTTGCAGGTTGAACTATCAGCTTTCCTTGGATATGAGCCATATAAAAAAGAAGGTTACAATACAGGTAATAGCCGTAATGGGACCTACTCTCGACAGTTTGAAACGAAGTATGGCTTAGTCAATTTAATCATTCCAAGAGATCGAAACGGCGAGTTTTCACCAGTTTTATTACCATCTTATGCTAGACGAGATGACCACTTGGAAGAGATGGTGATTAAACTCTATCAAACTGGCGTTACGACACGCGAAATCAGTGACATTATTGAGCGCATGTATGGTCACCACTACAGTCCAGCAACGGTGTCAAATATCACAAAAGTGACTCAAGAAAGTGTCACTGCCTTTCATGAGCGTTCCTTTCAAACTAACTACTCAGTCTTGTATCTAGACGGAACTTACTTACCCTTGCGACGAGGTACGGTCAGTAAAGAATGTATTCACATTGCACTTGGTATCACGCCTGAAGGGTATAAATCAGTTCTTGGCTATGAGATTGCCCCTAATGAAAATAATGTCTCTTGGTCAGATCTTCTTAAGAGGCTACAAAATCAAGGACTTAAGCAAGTTTCTCTAGTTGTTACAGACGGGCTTAACGGTGTGGATCAAATCATCCAACAAGCCTATCCAATGGCTAAACAGCAACGGTGTCTGGTTCACATTGGTCGCAATATCTCCAGTAAGGTCAAACGAGTAGATAGGGCACCTATTCTAAATCAGTTCAAGCAGATTTATCGTGCCACAAATTTACAGGAGGCTATTAAATTATTGGAACAATTTGTTTCTGAGTGGAAACCTCGTTACAAAAAGGTTATGACATCACTTGAAACAACTGAAAATCTCCTAACTTTCTATCAATTTCCACATCACATTTGGTCTAGTATTTACTCTACAAACTTGATTGAATCACTCAATAAAGAAATCAAGCGACAAAGCAAGAAGAGGGTGGTTTTTCCAAATGAAGAAGCCTTAGAACGATGCCTTGTAAGTATTTTCGAAGACTATAACATTAAGTTCGGAGCTCGTATTCATAAAGGATTCGGAGTATGTTTTGACACACTTGATAGCTTATTTGACTAATATTCAAAAACTCTACTCTTGTGTTTACACAAAATTATTGACAGTATCCTTTAAGACGTTGTTGTATAAGTGGGAGTCTCTTGTTAATAAATTCTATATTATCTTTATTAAAACCTGGAGTTTCCTTCTCTTCAGCTGTATACTTTATGAGATCTTTTTCATAACCTTCAATTGTTATGTTTAGAGTATTTATCACATCAGCGACCTCTTCCTCTACATACTTTTTATCACTTTTTTTCGCAAAAGCAAGTATTTCATCACCTGTTTTTTCTCTGAATTCAGACAAGTCTGCATCGTAAATATGAAAAATATCAACTTTTCCAGACTGAATAGCTACAATTCTCTTAACTTTATCATCTTTTGAAATCTCGCCATCTTCATTACTATCTAGCACATCAAACCAGATGCGCTCTTTGTTTTCATTAGCTAGTTGTACAAATCCAACTGTTTTTCCTTGACTAAGTCCGTTACTTGCCGGTTGATTCGAAGAACACCCTACTAAAGTTGTTGTAGCAAAAATTCCAGTAGCCAAAAACGGTAGCAATTTTTTTGTTTTCATAAAAACTCCTTGTTATTTAATTGAGATATTGAAATCAATCCATATTCCCTATTACAAACTATTTTACCACAAATTTAGTATACAAGCTAAATTTATTGCGATATTTGATTTCAGACAGGTTATTTTCTCATAAAAATACCTGTATGATTGATTTATCAATGAGGTATTACATGAAATCAAACCATTTACAAGAATATATAGGCCAAAGAATACGGACTTTGCGGAAAGATAAAGGATTAAGCCAACAAAATCTCAGCGAAAAAGCTGGAGTTGGTATTGATTATATTTCAAACCTTGAGACAAAAGGTTCTAATATAAAGATTGATACACTTGAGAAGATTGTTAGTGCTCTAAATATTACACCATCAGAACTCTTTGAAAGTCGCGTAAATCCCCAAAATCCAAAATTAGAACTTCTGGCTGAACAATTAGCACAACTTCCTATATCAAGCCAAGAGCAACTCCTAGAAGCCTTTCAGCTACTCATTAAAACTGTTAAAGAAAAACCAAACCGCTAAGATTCAATTCCTAGCGGTTGTTTTTATTCTTTAAATTATCTTTCTTTATAATATGCCGATTTATTGTAAGAAGTATAGCGTTCTTTAGCTTTATAATATTCAAAATCAAACTTTCTATTGTCATCTGCATCAACAATAGTTATAAAATCACTATCTTCTTGCCACTGAATAAGCTCAATGGGTGTAAAAAACTTTTCAAATAAGGCTTTAAGCATTACATCACGAATCTCTTCTTTTGAAATCGAACCTGCCCATGCCCTAAAAGCTGCCTCTTTTTGCATTTCCACCAATGTTTCTTCATTTATATCCTCGTAGGAAGTTGTTTCATTCAACTTCTTTTTGTATTCTTCAAATACTTTTAAATCGTATCCACTTTTTTTAACTAAGTAAGCCCTGCACTGTTCTTCTAATTTTTCAAGAATTTCATACTGAAAAACCTTCGTCCTATTACGTTCAAAAGTTTTATACTTCGCCTTATCCCACTCATTCATCTTTATCAATTCTCTTAAAAATTTTGCACGCAAAGTTTTATTAATATTTTCCGTTTCCGGAATTTTATACTTTTGTATCATGTCATCAACAAATTTAGGTAGTGATTTTACTTTTAATTCAGTCATTTTAATTTCTCCATCTTTTAAATGTGTTTCGTTATAATTCATTGTATATCGTAATTATTGAAATGTCAATCAACAATGTACGGTTTTTGTTTATCGTTATTATGATGAATGATATAATGAAATCATAAAGAACAAGATAAATACATCGAACAACTGAAAGTTGTTAAACAGTCGGTACATAGCAAACATTTTTGTTATCTCTTTAAGCAGCAATGCTTCATATTTTCTTATTTAAATGGAGGTGCCACATGGCATTTTTTAGAAAACATAAGGGCTACAGTGCTAGTCTAGCGGATCAATTACTTTCAGGCTTAACAATCAAGCTTGCTTCTAAATGTGTTAAAGCTCAATTTGACTATGAAACAGTCGGCAAAGATGAGAATGGAAATGATATTAAAAAACGTACAAACAATATTGTTGCTAATCAAATTTTTGTAGCTACAGGCTCAGACGAACCCTTCACAGTCAAATTTCTTCTCGAACACACACCTAATTTAAATTCGTTTGAAATTGGTGATATAGTCGAATTTGAGCATCTGGAGGCTTACGAAGGAAATTATAATAAAATCTATTTCCGAGCGACAGGCATTAAAAAAGGTAAGTAATTATGGCATTTTTGATTAACAGAAGCCAAAATCAGCAAAAAGTATCAGAGGCAAATGTCTCTGATACAGCTGAATTTGGTAAAGATAGATATGCATTAGCTCAGTACATCTTGCGTAACTTGAACAATGCTCTTGATATTAATAATGAATCTTCTTATCTCAACTCGTTTGAAATCAAAATATTAAGCAATGATTCAGGATTCTTATTTATTCCAAATCTTCCCGTGTCTTATTCGATTGATACAAAGCTTTATTTTGATTTATTTGCTATTTGTTCAGGGATATTGTATCCTTTCAAAACTTTACTTCCGCAGAATAATGCTTACTTTGTTTCTTATGATACCACGAATCCAAATTTGGGACGTGCTTTCTTCTTTCCGTGGATTGACGGAGTTCCAACTCGTCTGAAAATTGATAATCTAGGAACTTTTATCGAACAGGATATAGCAGAAAACCATATTCCAATAATGGCAAACGGTATCAATATTGATATGAATACAGTTGTTCATGTAGCAATTTCAGGCTCATCAGGTTCCGGAAAAACTCATTTTGTCCGCTATCTTATTTACTGCTTAAAATCGTTCACGAATCAGATTCTATGCGTTGACCCCAAATTATCAGATATTTATTTACTGGGAAAACAGCTCGGTTTGGAAGTCTTCGCACCAACTCAAGGCTCAAATTTAAATAGTTTCATTACAGAAGTGAATGAGTTATTAGGGCAGGTTATTCAGAAGATTTATCGACGGCAAGAGATGTTGTTGACAGAGCCTAACAAGCGTTTTGAGCGTATTTATATAGTTATTGATGAATTGTTAGCTTTGGTTCAGGGGAGTTCAAAACAAGCACGGGAAACGTTCTCACAACTACTTGGAACAATTGCTTTATTAGGGCGTCAAACTAACGTAAGTTTGATCCTATTAAGTCAGCGTTTTGATGCAACTGCATTCGGTGGAAATACGGCTGTTCGTGAACAAATCAATTTGTCTGTTATTTTAGGAGAAGTAAATGCGAATACATGTCAGTTTTTACTTCCAAATACAGATGTATCCAATATCGTCGTTCCATCAGGAATTGGTACGGGTGTCATCAAGTTTACAGACAGTCAGCATCGTACACATATCATGCCACTACTCACTCCAACTTATTTTTTAGAAAAGGAAACTAATTAAATGAAACATTATTTTAACAAATACAATATTATTAATTTTTCTGCATTTCTACTATTGACAACAATTCTAAGTGAGCGACTATCGTTCTACTTAGCAATACAAATGAATCTTTCAACTTTCGTTCCTTTGGTTATTCTCGTTTTGGTACTTCGATTCATTATGATTTTTTCAGGAGCTATACTTACTTTCACAATACTTTTAGATTTTGCGAATCGTAATGCAGATTTTGATTATTTCAGAAATAGTGTCAAATCTTATTATTCAACGTGGGAAATGAGACGCTATTGCACTCAAATAAATGTAGAACCATCTTTGGAAGAATCAACTCGGTATACAAACACAAAGCAAATCATCATAAAGAAAGCTAATCGGTCAATCTTCACATTAACTGTTATTTACTACGAGAATCACGCTATTGCAACATGGAGATTACCAACTAATAGTGAAAGTTTCCAAATAATAGAACAGTTGTTACCTCAACTAAAACGAGAGCTAAACCAGTTAGATGATTCGTACTTATTCAATGATTTTATTCGCTTGCCAAATTCTCGTACGTTTCAATCTACAGCAACAAGGCGAAAATAATGGTGCGGTATGCTGCTGCCAAAGGCGAGCAAGCAGACCAGCACAAAAAACGTGAAACTACCTATGTCTAATGGTTGTGTAAGGTCAGTATTACCCTTACACAACCTCTCAGACAAGACAAATAAATTAAGGAATATATATATGACAAAAGAATTCGATTCACAATTCAAAGCGAGTTCGTTCTGTTGTACGTTAAATAATATTGACAAGCTTTTCAATCTAAGTGATAAATCATTTGAAGATAAAGATAAGTATTCAGATGAAACAAGGAAATTTGTGAAAGATTTTCGTGCCAAACTTGAAACTAACAAAACGTACTCCGATGAAGAAATGGTGGAGCATCTCATCTATCTTTGGGTAGATGGCAAAGAAGAAACTCGTTCCGCAGCTGCAAACTACGAAATCGGAGATAGTGGGAATCATCACTCACATTTGATTTTAGAAGCAAAAAATCAAGCAAGATTTTCTGCAATAAAAAAACTCTACCCAGGAATCCATGTTGAACTTACTCGCGGTACTCGTGAAGAGGTCATTGCATACCTGAATAAATCAGGTAAACATAAAGAAAAGGCTCATACAACCGTTGTAGCAATGATTAATCATGGTGTTATTGAAGCAAATCAACAGGGCAAACGTAGCGATTTGGATACAATTCAAGAGCTTCTTGAAGCTGGATTGACCCCTGAATCAATCATGCGTCAGAACCTATCCTATCGTAAGTTTTCAAAAATGATTAAGGAGCATTACTATCAAATGCAAGTTGAAAATGCTCCTCTTGTGAAAGACATTAAAGTTTATTGGCATCTAGGTAGCTCAGGTACAGGGAAGAGTTTCACTCAAATTTTATTAAAGCAAGATCACGGAAAAGACAATGTTTATGTTCTATCAGACTATGGTACAGGTGGTTTAGATAATTACACAGGCGAACCCATTTTATTCATGGACGAATTTAAAGGTGATATTGATTATCAAGCATTCTTAAAGTTATTAGACGTATATCCAAACCAGGTTCATGCACGTTACAGCAACGTTTATGCTCTTTGGGATGCTGTTCATATCTCTAGCATCTTCACTCCAAATCAGTTATATGAAATGTTAGTCCCAGAGGAGAGGCGAAAAAATGACCCCATCAAACAATTATTCCGTCGTATTCATTTTATTGTATATCATTTCAAAACAATCGATGAACAATTCAAAACGTTGACAATGACGATGGAGGAATATCATAAATTGACAAATTTAAAAATTAATTTTGAGAAGTTGTGTAAGCAATATCATCAAAATGACAAGAATACTAATGAATACAACTACAAAGAAAAGGACTGCTAGTTCAACCGATCAAAGCAAAACTAGCAATCCTACACTCGAGAAATAGCAATTATTACTACTTCTTTGCTATTATCTCACATTTTATGAGCTAAAGAAAGTGAGAGATTAAAATGATTACTCTAATTGATAAAAACGATATTATGAAATTAACTGGTTACTCAAAAAGTCAAGCTGAGAAACTAATACGTGAAGCAAAAGCTAAACTTGTCTCAGAAGGCTTTAATTGGTACAGCAATAAGCGAGTTGGTCGTGTACCGTTACGAACTATCGAGGAAATTCTAGGTTTTGAGTTATCCAATAAACATGATATAATAGCTAACGTACAAGAAGATACTGCTTTTGAAAAAGGAGTTTCAAATGGCAGTAACTAGACAACAAAATAAAAAATGGAAGGTGGATATTAGTGACGGTTACGATGCCGTAACTGGTGAGCAAAAACGTCATAGAAAAACAGATTTTAAAACACGCAAAGAAGCCGAACGATATGAGGCAGACTATCGCATCAATAAGCTACATCAAGTTAGTCATAAAGAGAAAATCTCTGTTTCTTATCTTTACTCACTCGTTAAGGAAGAAGATGAACTTCGAGGCAATAAACGAGGAACAATTGATAGTCAGGAATCTTACTATCGAGTATACATGTCCAAATACTTCAAAAATGCAGATATGCGTGCTATTTCCGTTACAGATATCAAAGAATATAGAAATTGGCTCAAAAGCCAATCAAGTGTAAAGGGTGGTACGCTGACAAACTCTCATGTGAACCAACAAATGATTTTCGTTCACAAAATGTTTGATGTAGCTGTACTAAATCGACTACGTCAAGATAACCCGTGTAATGGATTGAGAAGGGTTCCTCAACAACATAAGGAAATGGCGTATTATACTCCTGACCAATTTAAGTCATTTGACTCATTATTTGAAGAAAGTGAATACTCTTTTCAACTTTTATACCGTGTCCTGATGTATACTGGTATGCGTATTGGAGAGGCACTAGCTTTAACATGGGAAAATGTCAATCTTGATGAAAAATACATCGATGTTCGATACTCTGCGTATTATCGTAATGGTAAAGTACATATAGGAACAGTAAAGACTACACAATCAAACCGTAGAATTTACCTCCACAATTCCTTTGTCGAAGAATTGAAGCAATGGAAAGAAAATCAGTATAAGTTGCTCAGAGAATTTACTGACAATCCAAATAGTCTACAAATTTTCCAAGCAACTCCCGAGGTGCTGACTGGTCCGAATGTTTCAAATTTTCGGGTAGTTCTAAAAAAGCGAATGCCAAAAAATTTAAAACTCATTCATAATCATGATTTCAGGCACTCACATGCGGCATTCTTAGTTTCTCAGGGCTTACGGAATGGAGAAGGTAAAGACTACATTTTCTTCACTTTAATGAAGCGCTTGGGGCACAGCTCCATCAGTACTACAATAAATGTTTACTCGCATTTATTCCCTACACAACAAAAAGAAATCGCCTCTGCCTTTGAAAATTTTTAACCATAAGGCAAAACAAGGCAACGACAATTTAAAAACAAGACTCAAACCCTTGATACGAAAGGAATCTTAAAACTATTATGATGAATATGCAAAACATGATGAAGCAAGCGCAAAAGCTTCAAAAGCAAATGGAACAAAAGCAGGCTGATTTAGCTTCGATGCAATTTACTGGTAAGTCTGCTCAAGATTTAGTAACAGCTACTTTCACTGGTGACAAGAAATTAGTTGCCATTGATTATAAAGAAGCTGTGGTTGATCCAGAAGATATTGAGACCTTATCTGATATGACTACTCAAGCCATTAACGATGCTTTGAGCCAAATTGATGACGCGACAAAGAAATCTCTTGGTGCATTTGCTGGCAAACTACCATTTTAAAAACGTCAAAAGGAATGAAGGCGCCTGTCTCCATTCTTTTTTGCTTTCTAATTGAATGACATTTTGAAAGAATAGCCAAAGCATTAGAAAATAGACTCATTCATTACATTTTTGACTCATTTACCTTTAATTTATGCTATTAAATCTATACTTTATTACTTGTTTTTATTTTTTAGGGTTTGTTATACTGAAGTCGAACTAGAGCAAACGCTTACATTTTGTCTTTTAACTCTCCAAATACAAGTTGTAGGTTATTGTTCAACGTATCAAATAAAAATGGAGAAGAGTCATGAACAAACGTTTATTGGTTAAACGCACTTTCGGTTGTGTCTGCGCAGCAGCTATTTTAGGTGTTGCCCCCCTCAGCCATCCAACAATCGTCGAGGCAAGAGAAGAATTGAAGATGCCAAACGGCCTTGAACAATCAATTGCTGACGTCGAAGCTAAAATTGATGCCTTAACATATCTTTCAAAGAATAGTAAAGATGAATTTAAGCATTCCATGTATGAAATCCCGTCAAATCGTGAACACAAACCAGTATCACCCAAACAGGCCTTGCAAAACGCTAAAAAAGCTGATGCTCAAGCAGAACGCCTTGCCAAAATGACCATTCCTAAAAAGGAAGAACTAAAAGCACTCGAAGGACCACTTTACGGTGGCTATTTCCGTACCTGGCAAGATAAAACTTCTGATCCTACTGAAACTAATAAGGTCAACTCCTTTGGGGAGTTGCCTAAAGAAGTTGACCTAGCATTTGTTTTTCACGACTACACTAAAGACTATAGCCTTTTCTGGGAGGAATTAGCGACAAAACAAGTTCCGAAACTCAACAAGCAAGGAACACGTGTGATTCGTACCATTCCATGGCGTTTCTTAAGTGGTGCTGACCATAGTGATATCTCTGCTGATAAGGAGAAATTCCCTAACACTGAAGCTGGAAACAAAGCACTGGCTAAAGCTATCGTTGATGAATATGTTTACAAATACAACCTTGATGGCTTAGACATCGATATCGAACGTGATAGTGTTCCTAAAGTTAATGACAAAGAAGATCCCGAAGCACTGGCTCGCACCGTTGAAGTCTTTAAAGAAATCGGCAAATTAATTGGTGCAAATGGCGCTGACAAGAGCCGCCTCTTAATCATGGACACAACCTATACTGCTGAAGAAAACCCATTGATTAAAGAAACAGCACAATACCTAAACTTACTCTTGGTTCAAGTCTATGGCTTCTCTGGAGAAAATGGAAATTATTTACATCACAAGAACATATTAGACGAAACAAGTAGCATGGAAGGCAGATGGCAAGGCTATAGCAAATACATTCGTCCAGAACAATACATGGTCGGCTTTTCATTCTATGAAGAAAAGGATTTCAATAATCGTTGGAAAGATATTAATGAAGAAGATCCTTCCGATCCACATATTGGTGAGAAAATCCAAGGAACGCGTGCTGAACGGTATGCTAAGTGGCAACCTAAAACAGGTGGGCTAAAAGGTGGTCTCTTCTCTTATGCCATTGACCGCGATGGGGTTGCACAACCAAAACAAAAAACTGAGCACCCAGAACTAGACAAGATCGTTAAATCTGAATACAAAGTATCTAAAGCTTTGAAAAAACTCATGATGACAGATGACCAATACCAACCAATTGATCAATCTGATTTTCCTGATAAGGCACTCCGTGAAAGCATTATTAAACAGGTCGGGACAAGACGTGGCGACTTAGAACGTTTCAAGGGTACTCTAAGACTTGACAATCCTGAGATTAAAGATTTGACAGGTCTTAACAAACTTAAAAGAGTCGCTAAACTAGAACTCATCAACCTTCCAAAAATCACTAAAATTGATAAGGACGATCTCCCACAAAACCTTAAACCTTTAACTGACAATCAAAAATCTAACCTCGAAATAAAAGGCACTTACGATGATTCAAAACTATATAAGGATATTCCAGCCTTTGATTTGGTCATTTCTGGTCTAAGTGGTCTTGAATCATTGGATATTTCAGGCCATCAGCGTGATACACTTAGTGGTATTGATGCTTCCACACTTCCTTCTTTAAAAGCAATCAATATTTCTGATAATCACTTTGATTTGGCACAAGGAACTGAAAATCGTCACATTCTTGATACTATCTTAGCTACACTTGCTAAAAATGGTGCCTCAACAGCTAGCTTTGATAAACAAAAACCAAAAGGCCTATACCCTGAAAGCTATAGTACTGCCCCACTTCACCTCCAAGTTGGCCAAGGTAAAATCAATGTCATTGATGACCTTATCTTTGGAACTCGCACCAATCAAAATACCTTAATTAATACTGAAAATGACTTTGAGGCCTATAAAGAGCAAACCATTCAGGGTAAACCTTTTATTGCCCCTGATTATCTCTATGACAACTTTAAAGTTAGTTATAAGGAATACTCTGCTTCAATCGTTGACTCAACACTTGCTGAAACAACTGATAAAACCATTGATACCGCTAAAGCTGAAACTTATCAGGTCACTGTCTCAAACAAGGATGGAAAAACTGTTCACTCAGTTAAAGTTATCGTTGGTGACGAAAAACCCATGATGGTTAACTTAGCACAAGATGCAAAAATCATTGGTACTGACAACATGACTCAAAGTGCAAAAGTTTTTGATGGGCAAAAAGACCAATTTCTTTTAAGTTGGAATAAAGACTCCTCTGTCATTTTTGAATTAAAAACCCCTGGTACAGCCAAACACTGGCGCTTCTTTGATGATGGCAAGAATGACTCTGTAACCCTATCTGTCTTCAAAGGGGATGCATCTAACTTTGAAACTGAAAAAGACAAAGCCGAAAATTGGGTTGAAATCACAAAAGACAGCCGCAAAAATGACGACAAAGTATTCAGTAGTCCATTAGAAGTTGACAATGCCAAATATTTGAAAGTGACAATAAAAAAAGAAGCTAAGTATATCTACTTCAACGAACTTCAAATCCTTGGTTATCCAGGTGTAGTTGCTAAAAAAACTGCTGATGACCTCAGACCAACAGAGGCAGACAAGAGCGATGACAAATCCGACAAAAATGACACAGAAGCCAAGTAAGGTGTTTCTGTTTAATTTCTAGTAGCTGTAAGTCATACAAAAAAATCCACTCCTTAAAGGGAAGTGGATTTTTTGACGGCTTTCTTTAAGCGTCTTTTGCAATTTCTAAACAGAAGTGCTTTTCTTTGCAGTGTGGGCAAAGTAGCCGACGCGTTTTTGGAGTATGTTTTGCCAGACTAAAGTCCTTATAGGTTGGCTCAAAAGTCTGGTGGCAGTTTGGGCAAAGGTAAACTACTTTATTTTTGTAGTAAACGACCATGGCATTAACTGCAAACAAGAATACCCCTACTGCTAGCCAAAGCAGTAACATATTGTCAAAATGCGTCGCTATTAAGATAGATAGACAAAACAAGCCCGTTAAACTAAGAATGATTAAAATCATTTGTCTTTGTAGACTCTTCCATTTTTTCTGAGTTTTCATAACCCGTGACATGTCTGATAAATACCCAAGGCTTTGCTGGTTGTCTTTTTGTAGGCCTTTCAAAAGCATAAGTGCACGGTCTCGTTTCATTTTTTTATCTGATATTTCAGCCGTCATTTGCTCAATCTGTTGCACCAAAAGCAGCTCTAGAATCTGCTCATTGTGATCTTCGGTTAAAATAGCCTTGATTGCTGCAAGCGAAAAATCCATATCTCTTAAAAAAGTGACCAATCTCAATTTTTCAAGATCCTCTTTCGTGTACTGCCGCCTGCCACCCTCACTAAAATCACTAGGTTTAACAAGTTCTCGCTTATCATAATACTGAACCGCTCTAACTGTTATTCCAAGGTCTTTAGCAACTTCACCTGTTGAATAGGAATCAGACATCTCTATTCACCTCCTTCATTAAGATAGAGGAAGCCCACCATAAGTATGACTTGACTTCCCTCGAGTTTTTGTGCAGAACTATCTCTTACACCACTTCACTCTATCACATGACCTAAGGTCACAAGCAAGGAAAAAAAGCCATTACTCAAAAAAATTTCCCAAAGCTGCAAAAGGATTATCTCCAGTTACCTTTTCTTGCTGATTCAGCAACTGTTTATTGTCATCCAACTCTAAAAATGCCTCATAAACACGCGCGGTCATCCTCGCATCCTCAAGACTATCATGCCCTTTTCCTGAAATGCCCAAAAATGCCGCCACTGACGTCAACTTCAAATTAGCAATCCCATTCAAATCACTACTACGCCGTTCAAAGACCTCATCATACAAATCAATCCTATATTGATTAACTAAATCCAAGCCATTTTCAGCCAGAATAGGCAGGTCGGATTTTTGGGAATTGTAACCGACTAATGGTGTTTCTGCAACAAAGTCACGAAAATCCTTGATAACCTTGTCAACCTTTGGAGCTGACGCTAGCTTATCAGCGGTAATGCCAGTCAAGCCATTGATAAAACTTTGCAAAGGAACAGCCGTGTAAACGTAAGTGTCAAAGTGAGCTATTTCCTTATGGTCTTCATATTTAACAGCAGACAATTGAATTAAGTGACTCTTATCCTTGACAGTATTGAATTCCAAATCAAAAGCAATATAGGTTTGTAGATTTTCCATTTTTTCTCCTAGATAAAAAGACCCATTAGGGCCTTTAACAGTATTATTTTCTAAATAGTTTAGCAAAAAAACTTTTTTTACTGGTTGAAACAGCTTGAACTTCCTCAACCTGACTGCGAGCTTCTTCAAGTTCTAGTTTGAGGCTTTCTTTATCAGCCATTGCTTTTGCAGTTAATTGTTGCTGCTGATCCAACTGTTTGTCTTTTTCAGCAATTTGAACATCCTTAACCCGCATCTGCTCATCCTTAGCAGCCAATTGGTCATCTTTAGCTTTTAGTTGGTTGTAAAGGCGTGTGATTTCAGTATTTTTTTCATCCACCAAAATTTCAAGCAATTCGCGCTGCTTCGTCTCTTCACTGATTGGCTCATCATCAAAAATCGTTTTTTTATAAATTTCTTCCAATTTGATTAGGCCACTGCGTCTCACCACAGTAACACCCTTATCATTTTTATCAAGATCTTCTTCTGGAAGTGCTTTGACACGATTATTGACAGCCTGACGGCTGACTCCTAGGATTTCAGCTAGCTCACTAACTGTCTTTTCTATTGTCATAATGTCCTCTTTATTACTATTACTGAATATTCTTATTAAAAATAGTAACATATTAGCATTGGTCTGTCAATTTAGTTACGTTTACAGTATGATGTCAGTTTTACTTTTAAGAAAGCTATTTCTAGGGATTTAAATCTGTCAACTAAGCTTGACAGATACCAACAAAAGAACACGATAAAAGGTTGCCTCAACAGAGACAACCATGGATACCACATAACTGACAGAGTCAGTCTTTTGAATGCATAATTTCTTACAATTCTATGTTGGCATTGTATATCTACAGCATCATTAATTCACTAGTTCTTGTTGAGAGAGTGAGCAAATCAATGAGTACCTTAGAATGTATAGATAATTATACATTAGCCCTATATTATCACATAAATTCCTAAGTATTGCAAACAAAAAAAGCACATCCAGTGTGCAGATATGCCTTTTTCTAAGAATAGATACTCATCGCTCTACTCTCTCAACACAATCATTATAGCAAGTTTATTTTTAGAAAACAACACATTTCATTCTATTTTACAGATAAATTAATGTATGCTTTGACACCTTTTGCCCTTTAGTAGCATTATGTTATCAAGTTAGTCTAACTGTCAAATGTAAGAGCATTATGCTAAAATAAGATTATGAAAACATTTGATACGATTATTATTGGTGGAGGTCCTGCCGGCATGATGGCAGCCATCGCCAGCAGCTACTACGGCTACAAAACCTTACTCATTGAAAAAAACAGACGACTTGGCAAAAAACTTGCAGGCACAGGAGGTGGACGGTGTAATGTCACCAATAATGGAACACTTGAAGATCTTTTAGAGGGCATTCCGGGTAATGGACGTTTTCTTTATAGTGTTTTTTCCCAGTTTGATAACCATGACATTATCAACTTCTTTAAAGAAAATGGTGTCTCCCTTAAAGAAGAAGACCACGGCCGTATGTTTCCAACAACGGATAAGTCGAAAACCATTATTGACGCACTAGATAAAAAAATTAAAGAACTTGGAGGACAAGTTCTGACAGGCACAGAAGTGGTTTCCGTCAAAAAACAAGATGACCTTTTCCTTGTCAAATCATCAGATCAGGACTTCTCTGCTGCAAAACTCATCGTCACAACAGGAGGAAAATCTTACCCCTCTACTGGATCAACAGGCTTTGGACATGAGATTGCCCGTCACTTCAAACTAGAAGTCACCCCCCTCGAAGCAGCTGAAAGTCCACTCTTAACAGACTTCCCACATAAGGCCCTTCAGGGGATTTCCCTAGATGATGTCACCTTATCCTACGACAAGCACCAAATCACTCATGATCTGCTCTTCACCCATTTTGGTCTTTCAGGACCTGCCGCTCTTCGCCTTTCCTCATTTGTCTCAGGCGGCGAAATAGCAGAGCTTGACTTCTTGCCAACACTATCTCTAGAAGAAATTACTGATTACCTGGACACCAACAGAGACAAGTCTGTCAAAAATGCGCTCAAAGGATTAATCCCAGAACGGGTGGCAGAATTCATGGCCCAAGGATTGCCCGAAAAAATCAAACAACTGTCAGGAAAAGAAGTTGAAGACCTTCTCAAAAACTTAAAGCAATTGCCTATACCCATCACAGGAAAAATGTCTCTAGCCAAATCCTTTGTCACCAAAGGTGGGGTTGATCTCAATGAAATCAATCCGAAAACCTTAGAAAGTAAAAAAATCCCTGGCTTACACTTTGCAGGTGAAGTCCTAGATATCAACGCTCACACAGGTGGATTTAACATCACATCTGCCCTTTGCTCTGGTTGGGTAGCAGGAAGCCCACATTATTAATCACTCAAGAGGCTATAAAGTCTCTTTTTTTTGACAAGTCCTTAAGTATTTTTCTTGCATTTCTTTTTATTTCGTGTATAATAGTCTTGTATTTACTTTACTGGTTAATCACCGGTAAAGTAAATTTGGAGTCCTGATAAAACTCCAAGATTATTAATATTATAAGGAGAAAGCAATGGCAAAGAAATCAAAAATTGCTAAATACCAAAAGCAGCTCCAACTGATTGAACAGTACGCTGACCTACGTCGCGAACTGAAAGCCAGTGGTGATTATGAAGCACTTCGCAAATTGCCTCGTGATTCAAATCCAAATCGCTTGAAAAACCGCGATAAAATTGATGGCCGTCCTCACGCTTACATGCGTAAGTTTGGTCTAAGCCGTATCAATTTCCGTAATCTTGCTCACAAGGGTCAGATTCCTGGCATCACAAAAGCTAGCTGGTAAGCTTTCAACACCTTAAGGAACAGTTATTTTGCAGGTAAGTGTTTCACTATTAGTAATCATAGAAGCCAATTATTTATCATTTTAAAACACAGTATGCCAAGATACTGTGTTTTTTGATTTTTAAAGAAAGCTAAAAGATAAGGCAGCATTTTTGGTGCCTTATCTGTTTTTATAAAATAATAGTTTAGACGTGTCTTTATTGATTTTCATCAAAATAGCTAAAGGCTAAACTTGGTTTGGCATTTAAAGCCATACTTGTAAAGTTTCCTTTTTGGTATTCAACAGCAGCAGCTAATGCAATCATTCCAGCGTTATCACCACAAAGTCTCAAAGGAGGAATAATCACTGGCATTTCCCTTATTTCTTGCGCTAGGCGATTACGTAAGCCTTGATTTGCAGCAACACCACCTGCAACCACTAACATTTTAGAGGGATATTTAGCCAGAGCTTTTTTGGTTTTAACCATAAGAATGTCCAGAACAGCTTGCTGAAAGGAAGCACAGAGATCTTCTAAAACCAAATCTTCTCCTTTTTGCTGAGCATTATGGTGTAAATTGATAAAAGCTGACTTAAGACCAGAAAATGAAAATTCTAAATGGTCCTCTTTAATCATAGCCCTTGGGAAATTGTAAGTGTCTTTACCTTTATGAGCCAATTGGTCAATCTCACGACCTGCTGGATAGGTTAACCCCATGACACGACCAACCTTATCATAGGCCTCACCTACAGCATCATCACGTGTTTCTCCAACAATATGATAGCTTCCTGCTTCTGGAACATAAACAAGTTCTGTATGGCCACCTGAAACAAGAAGTGCCATGAGGGGGTATTGCAAGTCTTCAACTTCTTGAGCCGCCATAAGATGCCCTGCCATATGATTGACTGGTATCAAAGGTAAATTATGAGCCCAAGCAAAAGCTTTAGCAGCAGCAATCCCAACAAGTAAAGCACCAACTAGACCTGGTCCGTAGGTTACAGCGACAGCATCTAAATCACCTGCAGTAATTCCTGCTTCAGTCAAAGCGTCTTCAAAACAAAGCGTCATCACCTCAACATGATGGCGACTTGCTACCTCAGGAACCACACCACCAAAGCGTTTGTGGCTCTCCACTTGGCTAGCAATAATATTGCTTAATAAAATGGTATCATTTTTTAAGACTGCAACACTGGTTTCGTCACAGGAACTTTCTACTGCTAAAATATATCTATCTGTCATTTTTCCCTTCCCTTTTCATAATCAGCGCTGCTTCTCTTGGATTTTGGTAGTAATCTTTGCGTTTTCCAACCTGCTTAAAGGCAAATTTTCGGTATAAAGCTTGCGCAGCCAAATTGGATTCACGGACCTCTAGAAAGATTGGCAAGTCATCATCCTCAAGGAATTGTATTAATTGCGAAGCGTAGCCTTTACCTTGATAAGCTCTTAAAACAGCAATATTGGTGATTTCAAGTTCCCCTAGCAAATCTTGAGTGGCTAAAAAACCAACCGCACGGCCATGATCATAAACAAAATAATAATCTGTTTGCAAAGAAATGATATCTGATTGAATTTGCTCTTTGGTCCATGGTGATTCCAGATGGGTATCTTTTAGTATCTGGTAAACAGCCTGGACCTGTTCGTCTAGTGATAGCATGTTACACTCTCTTGATATAGTCACTTGAATTTGCTTCTTGATTGTTTTTCAGCCAATTTTCTTCAGCTTCAACTTTTTTCAGATAATTGGGTTCAAAGGCATGAACATCTTCTGCTTGTAGATGCACTGCAAGTTTGCCTAAGCCATAGGCTGATGGTAGACTTGCTTGAAACTTGGCATTTGGAAGTAGCGCTTTGATGTCTTCTTGAAAAGCATCAACTTCACCAAGAAAAACGACATTTTCTGTCTGTGACAGTTTTGCACAAAGTTCTGTAATTGCAATATGCTCTTCGTCTCTGACAGCTTGTCCCTCTTGATAAAAACCAGCATAGACATTTTTGCGTCTGGCATCCATAATAGGTACTAAATAGGCTGATTGGTCTTTATAACTGACTGCTAAAGACTGTAAACTTGATAGGCCAACCAAGTCAATACTAAGACTGTAAGCTAGCATTTTAGCTGTTGCTACTGCTACACGTAAACCTGTATAGGATCCAGGACCTTTAGCCACAACGATGCGATCCAAATCACTTGCTTTTAAATCTAAAGAAGCAACTAAAAAATCAATAGCCGGCATCAAGCTAATGCTATGATTTTTCTTGATATTTAATGTGACCTCGCCTAATAGCTGATCATCTTCTAAAATTGCTAATGATAAGGTTTTGTTTGATGTGTCAAATGCAAGTATCTTCATTTTTAGCCTTTTCTCTATGTAAATTTCTATTCCCAATTATATCATAAATTAGAAGAGATGAACAAAAGGGCTTCTTGAAAAGAGACCTTGAAAAGGAGTAAGAATTTCAAGCAATGCTTTTACTAAAAGCTGAGTTTATGGTATAATTCTAGTAATTGCAAAGAATCAGGATTAAATCTACTACACAATAACCAATAGAAAAAACAGTCAAAGGCATCTTAGATACTTTGGTGGCTTTCTTATTGTTTGGATAAATGATTCAAAAGGAAAGGAATTAATAACCCCATGATTTATAAAGTTTTCTATCAAGAAACCAAAGAACGTAACCCACGTCGTGAAAACACACTTTCAATGTATGTTAACATTGACGCAACATCAGAACTTGAAGGCCGTATTAAAGCCCGTAAACTTGTTGAAGAAAAAACAAGCTACAATATTGAATTTATTGAATTGCTTTCAGACAAACACCTAGAATACGAAAAAGAAACTGGTGTTTTTGAATTAACGGAGTTCTAACATGTCAAATATCGATTTAAAACCTAACGAAGTCGGCGTCTTTGCCATTGGTGGTCTAGGGGAAATCGGGAAAAACACTTACGGAATTGAATACCAAGATGAAATCATCATTGTTGATGCTGGTATTAAATTCCCTGAGGATGATCTTTTAGGTATTGACTATGTTATCCCTGATTATTCTTACATCGTTGATAACATTGACCGTGTTAAAGCTCTTGTTATTACGCATGGTCATGAAGACCACATCGGTGGTATCCCATTCTTGCTTAAACAGGCTAATGTCCCAATTTACGCCGGGCCATTGGCGTCAGCCCTTATTCGTGGAAAATTAGAAGAACACGGTTTACTGCGTGATTCTAAAATGTACGAGATTCACCACAATACAGAGTTAACCTTTAAAAACTTAAGCGTGACTTTCTTCCGTACAACCCACTCTATTCCAGAACCGCTTGGTATTGTCATTCATACCCCTCAAGGGAAAATTGTCTGTACCGGTGACTTTAAGTTTGACTTCACACCTGTCGGAGAGCCAGCTGATATTCATCGCATGGCTGCACTTGGGGAAGATGAGGTTCTTTGCCTCTTATCTGACTCAACAAATGCTGAAGTTCCAACCTTTACTAATTCTGAACAAGAAGTTGGTAAATCAATCCTTAAAATCATCGAAGGCATTCACGGACGCATTATCTTTGCATCTTTTGCTTCAAATATTTTCCGTTTGCAACAAGCTGCTGAAGCTGCCGTTAAAACAGGTCGTAAGATTGCTGTCTTTGGTCGCTCAATGGAAAAAGCTATTGTCAACGGGATTGAACTTGGCTATATCAAGGTTCCAAAAGGCACTATTATTGAGCCAAATGAAATCAAAAATTACCATGCTAACGAAGTGTTAATCATGTGTACTGGTAGCCAAGGGGAGTCTATGGCTGCACTAGCAAGGATTGCAAATGGTACGCACCGTCAGGTTACTCTACAGCCTGGTGATACCGTTATATTCTCGTCTAGTCCAATCCCTGGTAATACAACAAGTGTTAACAAACTTATCAATACCATTCAAGAAGCTGGTGTTGATGTTATTCACGGCAAGGTTAATAATATCCACACATCTGGTCATGGTGGTCAACAGGAGCAAAAATTGATGCTTCGTTTGATGAAACCAAAATTCTTCATGCCTGTTCATGGTGAATACCGGATGCAAAAAGTTCATGCTGGCTTAGCTGAGGATACTGGAATCCCTGAAGAAAATATTTTCATCCTTGAAAATGGTGATGTCCTTGCTTTAACAAGTGATTCTGCGCGACGTGCGGGGCACTTCAACGCACAAGATATTTATGTTGATGGTAATGGTATTGGTGATATTGGAACAGCAGTTTTGAGAGATCGTCGTGACCTTTCAGAAGATGGTGTTGTTCTTGCAGTTGCTACTGTTGACTTTGACACACAAATGATTCTTGCAGGTCCAGACATTTTAAGTCGTGGTTTTATCTATATGCGTGAGTCTGGTGATTTGATTCGTGAAAGCCAACGCGTTTTATTTAATGCTATTCGTATCGCTCTTAAAAACAAAGATGCTAGCATCCAATCTATTAACGGCTCTATCGTTAACGCCTTACGCCCATTCTTATACGAAAAAACAGAACGTGAACCAATTATTATTCCAATGGTTCTCACACCTGATAAAGATTAATTTTTCGGACTGAGTTTACGACTCAAGTCCTTTTTTTGGCAAGAAAAATCTCCTAAATCAGTTTTAACACTAACTTAGGAGATTTTTTTTATTTTTTAAGATTTAGCCTGTATTGAGCAGCTTCTTCTTCAGTTGAAAGAACAAAGTGATTTGGTGTAATTTCACGCATCTCTCTTTCTTGTCCATCTAATTCTATACTTGAGTCATAGATTTCAGCAACACGTTGACGTTCCTTATCAGGATCTGGTTCTGGAATTGCTGATAAGAGACTTCTTGTGTAAGGATGGATTGGATTATTGTAAACGTCATCGGAACTACCAATTTCCAACATTTTTCCCCAGTGCATAACACCGATACGATCTGAAATGTATTTAACCATCGACAAATCATGGGCAATGAAAAGGTAAGTCAGTCCTTTTTCAGCTTGCAATCTTTGCATCAAATTCACAACTTGGGCTTGAATAGATACATCTAAAGCTGAGATTGGCTCATCTGCAATGATAAATTTAGGTTTAACAGCCAAGGCCCGTGCAATCCCAATACGCTGACGTTGTCCACCAGAGAACTCATGTGGGTAACGTGTCACATGGTCTTTGTTTAAACCAACAAGGTCAAGTAATTCTTGAACTTTAGCCTCACGGCTTTCTTTATCTTTAGCTAAACCATGAATGTCGAGACCTTCAGCAACAATGTCTCTAATTTTCATACGACCATTAAGACTGGCTTGTGGGTCTTGGAAAATCATTTGTGCATCTTTGCGGAAATCTCGTAAATCACGTCCTTTTAATTGAGATACCTCTTTATCATTAAAGATGATTTCACCATCAGTAATATCATAAAGTTTTAAAATGGCACGACCAACAGTGGTTTTCCCTGAACCAGATTCACCAACAAGTCCAAAAACTTCGCCTTCATAAATATCAAAGCTGACATTATTAATAGCTTTTACTTCATTTTTTTTGCCTTTGTTAAAGGACAAAGAGACATTTTTTAGCTCAACTAATTTTTTACGTTCGGCAGTCATTAAGCTTGTCCCCCTTCTTTTTTCTTCCATTTCGCCCAGCGTTTAAGAATTGGTGCAGGTGGCGTCACCTCTGGCGCACGCTCATCTAATAACCAAGTAGCTGCATAGTGCGTTTCACTTACTTTAAACATCGGAGGCTCTTGTTCGTGGTCAATATCAAGTGCAAACTCATTACGAGCAGCAAAAGCATCACCTTTAGGAGGGTTCAAAAGATCAGGTGGCGTTCCTGGAATAGATTCCAAACTGCCTGCTTCTGTATCAGTGGTTGGCATTGAATTCAACAAACCCCAAGTGTAAGGGTGTTGTGGATTGTAGAAGACTTCATCTACAGTACCATACTCAACAATCTTACCAGCATACATAACAGCAACACGGTCAGCCATACCAGCAACCACACCTAAATCATGGGTGATGAAGATGATAGATGATGAGATTTGCGATTGCAATTCTTTCATCAATTTCAAGATTTGGTTCTGTATTGTCACATCCAGTGCTGTGGTTGGTTCATCTGCAATTAGAATTTCCGGATTAGCAGCTAAGGCAATGGCAATAACAGCCCGTTGCCTCATACCACCCGACCATTGATGTGGGTAATCATTGATATGTTCTTCTGCATTAGGAATACCAACTTGATGCATCAATTCTAAAGCACGAGACAAAGCTTCTTGTTTTGAAATTTTTTCATGAATTAAGATGGCTTCAGCAATTTGCATTCCAATCTTCATTGTTGGGTCAAGACTGGTCATTGGGTCTTGGAAAATCATGGCAATTTCTTTACCACGAACCTTAACCCAGTCTTCTTCTTTTAAATCATTAAGTTTTTTACCTTTGAAATCAATGTCACCACTGATTCTAGCATTTGAAGCATTTAGCCCCATTAGGGTACGTGTGGTTACAGACTTACCTGAACCAGATTCCCCAACAATAGCAAGAGTCTCCCCTTTTTTAAGCTCAAAATTAATGTCACGAATGGCTTTAACATCTCCAGCATAGGTTTTAAAATCAACATGGAGGTTTTTAACATTTAAAATTGTTTCAGTTGTCATTCTAATAACCTCCTAGTCGTTACTTGTTTTTGGATCAAAGGCATCACGTAACCCGTCACCTAATAAAATAAAGGCAAGGGAAATAAATACCAAAGCAAGAGCTGGTAGCAATACTTGATAAGGATAGTATTGTAAATTTTCTTGAGCATCTGTGATTAATGACCCAAGAGAGGCTGTCGGTGGTTTAACTCCTAAATTAATAGCAGAAAGAACAGCTTCATACATAATTGCACTTGGTACTGTCATCATGATTTGAACAATGATAATCCCTGAAATATTAGGCAATACATGTTTAAAGGCAATCTTGAAATTACTCTCTCCAAGAGCACGTGAAGCTAAGACAAAGTCACGCTCACGGTAAGACAAGGTTAAATTCCGAACCTGACGGGCCATAGATGTCCAGCCAACAATAGCAATTGAGAAGATGATTGATAAGACACCATTTCCAAGTAATAAACCTAGCATTGTCACAATAACCAAGTTAGGAATGGACGAAATCACTTCAATGACACGTTGCATAAAGGTATCAACTTTTCCACCCGTAAAACCTGAAATCAAGCCATAGGTAACCCCGATAATTAAGTCAATTGTTGTGGCAACAATGGCAATTAATAAGGAAATACGAATACCAACCGTAATCCGTTTGCCAAGACTACGTCCTAGATTGTCTGTTCCAAGTAAGAATTTTTTCTCCTCTGGAACCCCTTGATCAGCGTAAGCATCGTTTGGCTCAGTATTGCCAGCATATGTAATGCTACCATTCCAAACAGGAAGGCTTGCACTAATTTTTGGTGGTAAATTACGGTAAACACTAACTTCTTTACTATTAAAGCTATTAGCATCATTTTTTGAGACAAAGAAATTTGACCCTACTGAAAAGAGCAACAGAATGACAAGGAATCCCATGGCTACTACAGCTAGTTTATTTTTCTTTAATCGTCGCCACGCATCTTCTAGGAAAGACAATGCAGGCTTTTCAATTTTTTCTTGTGAATCGGAATTGCCCGCTCCAACAAGTTTAAATGTTTTTCTTTCTTCTAGCATGATACTCTCCTATCCTAGACGCACTCGTGGGTCTGCAATACTAATAATGATATCTGTAATCAAAATTGCAACCATAAGCATCAAGGCATACACAATTGTTGTTCCCATGATAACTGGGTAATCTTTAGTTGGAATAGAGGTAACAAATTGTTGACCAATTCCTGGAATTGAGAAAATTTGCTCCATCAATGCAGAACCAGTTAAAATGTTAGCGGCTAATGGCCCTACCAAGGTCAATACTGGAATCATCGAGTTACGGTAAGCATGTTTACGGGTAACAAGTCTTTTGGTCAAGCCTTTTGCTCTAGCTAATTGAATATAATCTGAATTCAAGGTCTCAATCATTTCACTACGAAAGAATCGAGTAACCTGTGCAAATACTGGAATCGCAAGGCCTAAAGTTGGCAAAATCGATTGGCTAAATGTTCCCCAACCTGAAAGCGGAAGAAGGGCCCATTTGAAACCAAAGTAATCTAATAATAACAATCCAATAATGAAAGAAGGCACTGAGATTCCCATTGTTGACACAACACTGAGAAAAGCATCCAGTTTATTATTTTTATTACGTGCTGAAACAGCCCCAACAAATAGACCTGAGCTAATCCCAACAACTAGCGCTTGAATCCCTAAATGCACTGAGACGCCTAAACGTTGAGAAATCAAACGCGAAACCGGCTGGTTAATGGATTGATAGCTTGTTCCAAAATCACCACGAAGAATGTCAAATAAATATTTGAAGTATTGCTGCCACAAGGGCTTATCAAGACCGTATTGCTTGTTCATCATAGCAATCATTTCATCTGTTAATCTAGGACTGTTATATGGAGTTCCTGGCATTACTTGCATCAGGAAGAATGATAGGGTCACAACGACCCAAAGTGTCACTACTAAAATAGCCACACGTTTTAATAAGTACTTAGTCATATTTTTCCTCTAACAAAAGCAAGAACTGGTGAAACACCAATTCTTGCACTATTACATTTTTATGGTTCTAAAGTTTACTTTTTATAAGCGTATGTAAAGTCAACATTTAAACCAGTTGAGTTACGGATAAGCCCTTTAATGCTTGGGTTTTGCAAGCCTTCAGTTGAACGGAAGTAGATAGGGTTGTAGTTAGCATTGTCATAAAGTGATTTTTCACCAGCTTTATAATCATCTGCTGCTGCATCAACATCTAATGCGTCTGTTGTTAAAGCTTTTTCATATGCTTTATCAAACTCAGGGTTTGAGAATTTACCATAGTTGTATGGTGAATCTGATTTAAAGAGTCCGTAGAATGTTGATCCTTCTGGATAGTCACCGCCCCAAAGAACAAGTGCTACTTCAAAGTTTTGGTTTTTAGTGTCTTCCAAACGTTGTTTGAAGGTTACAAATTTTTCTTCAACGGTTAGACCTGGAAGAGCTTTTTCCCATGTTTCTTTGATGTAGTCAACAGCCGCTTTTGCTGCAGGTGAATCTGCATCTGCAGTTACAGTAACCTTGAGAGAATCTTTACCAAGTTCAGCTAAGCCTTCTTTGAAGACTTTAGCAGCTTCTTTTTCATCAAATTTGTAGCCTGGAGCAACATGTTCAGTTAAGTCTTTACCATTTTCTAATTTAGCAAGACCTGTTGGTGCAATAGC
Source organism: Streptococcus iniae (assembly GCF_030732225.1). Lineage (NCBI taxonomy): Bacteria > Bacillati > Bacillota > Bacilli > Lactobacillales > Streptococcaceae > Streptococcus > Streptococcus iniae. The sequence goes on from NZ_CP132230.1 coordinate 1,903,145, forward strand.
TGTTGCTGGTTTAGAACCAGTATCTACCGCTGCAGAAACAATGCCTTTACGATCCGTTGCTAGGTTAAGAGCTTGGCGAACTTTTTGATTTGCGACAGCCTCAACTCTTCCTGTTTGGTTATAAACAATATATGCTGTTGTTGCTTCTGGAACTGCTACGATATCTTTATTTTTCTTATTAGCATTGTAGATAGCTGATGTCCCTGAAATGTTAGCATAGTCCAGTTTGCCTTGTTTATACATTTGTACTGCTGTATCTGGTTTTTTAACAGTTTGAATTTTAACTGTTTTTGTCTTAACGTTTTTGGCATCCCAGTAATTTTTGTTTTTGATTAATTTATAAGTACCACTTGTACCATTCCAGTCTTTAACAGTGTATGGTCCAGAGTAAAGTTGTTTTTCTGATGATGTTCCGTAATCTTTACCTGCTTCTTTAACAAAAGCTTCTTTTTGTGGAACAAAGTTTGCAAATGATAACAAACTCTTGAATTGTGGAGCTGGGTTAGTTAGTGTGAAAATCACTTTATTGCCATCAGCTTTAACACCTAAAGAATTTAAGTCTTTGTTTGCACCTGAGTTGATTTCAGCAGCATTTTTAAGATGTGACTCTGTTGCAAGGTATGCATATTCAGATGCTGTTGCAGGATCAACCATACGTTTCCATGTGTAAACAAAATCTTCAGCCGTTAATTTACTGCCATCTGACCATTTCAAACCATCACGTAAAGTAGCTGTATAAGTTAATCCATCTTCTGAAACGTCAATTTTTTTAGCCAAGTCTGGTTGAAGTTTCCCTTTAGCATCAACACGAAGAAGATTACTTCCTGAGTTACCAATTGCTAAAGAAGAATAGGTATCTGTATTTTTAGAAACATCTAAAGTAATAATTTCAGTTGGTGTATACCAGTTAATTTCATCTTTATTATCTAATTTTGCCGCCTTGTTACCACAAGCCATTAATAACATTGCTGAAGCAAGTGTTACTGTCCCCAATCCAACACGTTTTAATGTCGTTTTTTTTGATTCAATCATGTTTCGCCCTCCTAGTTAACCATTTAGGTATAAGTTGATAAGTTAAATTATACCATAATTCCAAATAAATGGAATATATTTATCTGAAAATTTTGATATTAAATTTTTATAAATAATTTGCTATAAAAATTCCTAGATAGCCTTTATCAAAACCCTTTTATATCTGATTTTCTATCTTAAAAATGAATATTTATAGTTATTTTATAAAAAAGCACCAAGCTGACTCGGTGCTTTTTCTCATTTTAATAGCTGTATAGGTAATTATCAATTTCCCATTGAGAAATAAAGGTTGCATATGACGCCCATTCAATGCGTTTTGCTTCCAAGAAATTAGTATAAATGTGTTCTCCCAAAGCATCTTTAACCACATCATCGGTTTGAAGAGCTTTCAAAGCATTATGTAAGGTTGATGGTAAGTCAAGAATACCTGCTGCTTCACGTTCTTCAACAGTCATTGTGTAGATATTTGCTTCAACTGGAATTGGTGCATCAATTTTATTTTCAATCCCGTCAAGTCCTGACTCTAATAAAACTGCAAGCGCCAAGTAAGGATTAGCTGTTGGATCCACTGAACGTAACTCCAAACGTGTTCCTTGTCCGCGTGAAGCGGGTACTCGAATAAGTGGTGAGCGGTTACGGCCTGCCCAGGCAACATAAACTGGCGCTTCATAGCCAGGCACTAAACGTTTGTAAGAATTTACAGTTGGATTCATGATGGCTGTGAAATTGTAAGCATGTTTCATCAAACCACCAAGGAAATAGTAGGCGTCATCTGATAATTGCATGCCACGAGGATCGTTTTCATCATAAAAGGCATTCTTACCGTCTTTATCAAAAAGAGATAAGTTACAATGCATCCCTGAACCATTGATCCCAAATTTAGGCTTAGCCATAAAGGTTGCATACAAGCCATGCTCACGTGCAATGGTTTTAACAACAAGTTTAAAGATTTGGATATTATCACAAGCTTTAAGAGCATCATCGTACTTAAAGTCAATTTCATGCTGACCAACAGCAACCTCATGGTGACTCGCTTCAACTTCAAAGCCCATTTTAGTCAAGACGTTAACAATTTCACGTCTGGTATTATCAGCCAAGTCAGTTGGTGCCAAATCAAAATAACCACCATTGTCATTCACTTCTAAAGTTGGGTTTCCATTAGCATCCATTTTAAAGAGGAAAAACTCTGGTTCTGGGCCAAGGTTGAATGATTTATAACCTGAAGCATCCATGTGTTTAAGGGCTTTTTTAAGGTTACCGCGAGGATCACCTGCAAATGGTTCTCCTTCTGCTGTGTAAATGTCACAGATTAAACCTGCAACAGCACCGTTTTCATCTCCCCAAGGAAAGACAATCCAAGTGTCCAAATCTGGGTAGAGGTACATATCTGATTCATTAATACGTACAAAACCTTCAATAGATGACCCATCAAACATAGCTTTGTTTGATAACACTTTGTCTAACTGCTCATCGGTAGCAGGTATTTCAACGTTTTTCATGATTCCCATGATATCTGTGAACATCAAACGAAGAAAGGTAACGTTCTTCTCTTTTACTTCGCGTCTGATGTCAGCTGCTGTGATTGCCATAAAATTGATCTCCTTATATCTTCAATACGGTATGGTCATTTAAATACGAAAGTTTCCCATAGGTTGCGACGGGGTGGAAAAGCCACCTTGGTTACGGAGTTCATCACGAAGAATTCGACGAACCTCAGCATCAGACAAAGCCTTTTTCTTGTTTAGTTTATCTTGGCGATGCGCATATTCATGTTTGATTGCAGCAATATTTAAGCCATCATTGATAAAATCTTTAATTTCCAAAAGGCGGTCCATATCGTTAAGTGAAAACAAACGACGATTTCCATCTGTTCGCTCAGGTTTAATCAACCCTTGATCTTCATAATAACGTATTTGACGTGCCGTCAAATCTGTTAACGTCATTACAGAGCCGATTGGAAAGACTGCCATGGAGCGTCTGAGTTCTTTTTCTTTCATTGATAACTCCTTTCACACAACCATTATATGCATAAAAACCTAGCTTGTCAAGGGTCATGTTAGAAAACCTAACATAAGTTAATGATTTTTTCGATTAGCCCAGTGTTTTTTCAAAAAATCAACATCAGTATTAACCAATATAGCAATAAAGACCCCACAGAAAGTCTCAAATACTCGAGTAATAACATACATAAAGGTTTCTCCAAGCGGATTAGCCAGCGTAATAACAAGAAGAGCAGCTACTGCTCCAATAATACCCGATTTATTGTTAAAAGCAACGTTAAACATAATGGTCAACATGGTTAAGATAGGAACAAAAATCAAGGTGACCCAATATTGGTTATGAAAGAAGCCTTGTAAAATGTAGAAAATAATGGCAAAAAAACCACCGATGCCATTGCCTAAAATTCTCGAAGTCCCAAAGGACACTGTCTTGCCAAAGTCTTCTCGTAGACTAAATACCGCCGTTAGAGCCCCAATCTGGATGCCTTCAAAGCCAAATAATTTAAAAAAGAGAAGAACCAAAAAGACCGCTAAACCAGTTTTTACCGTCCGCATTCCTAAGGTGAGTTTTCGGGGATCAAAGTGATATTTCATAAGCATCATTCTTTCTATTTGTTATTACATAGTGTAACATCTTAAGAAATATTTGTCATTTCTTATTGTTAATCCATGAAATCAACTCAATCATTTAAGGAGTTGTTAATAGAATGATGACCCCCCCTCTTCTTAGCTACCAAGCTATTTCCCTTATGTCCATTTTTAGCTATCAAAAAAGACGCTTTATCAGCGCCTTTTTAACTTTTATTGCCAGTGACTTTCCAAATTCAGTTTATTCATGGAAAATCTAATACCTAGACTAGAATAGAGGTGATCAATACCAACTCTATTCATCGAAAAGGATGACTTATTTTTCTGTCAATGATGCAAGTCCTGGAAGAATTTTTCCTTCTAAGAGTTCCATTGAGGCACCACCACCTGTAGAAATCCATGAGAATTTGTCTGCACGGCCTAGGTTGATTGCCGCAGCTGCTGAATCACCACCACCGATGATTGATTTAACCCCTGGTTGTTTCACAATTGAGTCCATAACGCCAATTGTTCCAGCTTGGAAATCAGGGTTTTCAAAGACACCCATTGGTCCATTCCATACAACTGTTTTAGCACCTTCAAGGGCTTTATCAAATTCAGTAATCGATTTAGGTCCGATATCCAATCCAAGGAATCCTTCAGATACAGCTTCACCTTCAGTATCACGTACTTCAGTATAACCCGCAAAAGCATTTGCTTCTTTTGAGTCAACTGGTAAGATTAATTTTCCATTTGATTTTTCAAGAAGTTCTTTAGCTACATCAAGTTTGTCTTCTTCAACAAGAGAGTTACCAATTTCGATACCTTGTGCTTTGTAGAATGTGTAAGTCATTCCACCACCGATAAGAACTTTATCAGCTTTTTCAAGAAGATTTTCGATAACACCGATTTTATCTGAAACTTTTGAGCCACCCAAGATTGCGATAAATGGACGTTCTGGTGTTTCAACAGCTTCTTTGATGTAAGCAATTTCGTTTTCAAGTAAGAATCCAGCAACTGCTTTTTCAACATTTGCAGAAATACCAACGTTTGATGCGTGAGCGCGGTGAGCAGTACCAAATGCATCATTTACAAAGATACCATCTCCAAGTGATGCCCAATATTGGCCTAATTCAGCATCATTTTTTGATTCTTTTTTACCGTCAACATCTTCAAAACGTGTATTTTCAACAAGTAATACTTGTCCATCTTCAAGTGCATTGATGGCTGTTTCAAGTTCAGCCCCACGAGTTGCTCCTGGGAAGACAACTTCTTGACCTAATTTTTCAGATAGATTTTTTGCAACTGGTGCAAGAGATTTACCTTCTTTATCAGCTTCTTCTTTAACACGACCTAAGTGTGAGAAAAGAATAGCACGACCACCGTTTTCAACGATATGTTTAATTGTTGGAAGTGCTGCTGAAATACGGTTATCATTAGTGATAACACCATCTTTCAAAGGAACATTGAAGTCGACACGAACAAGGACTTTTTTACCTTTTACATCGATGTCTTTAACAGTCATTTTAGCCATTTAAATAGACTCCTTAATCTTTTTTATAAAAACTATTATACCATATTTCTTTCAAGAAACCTAAGATATGTAAGTGATAAATTAAACATTTCACAAAATTTTCAAGATTTTCAATCTCTATTCATATGGCCAAACAAATCAAACTTAAGCTGATTCTTTTAAAGATTTAACTTTATTTGAAACCTTTCAAGGCTTTTTCACGTAATGTCATTTGCCCTTTAGCATCTGGATGCTCACCTTTGTAAACTGCACTTTCCCATGAACCATACATAGGGTTAGGGAAAATAATAAATTTACTACCAAACTCTTGATGAAGCTCATCTAAAAGTTTACTTCTATCTTCTGATGATGTTTTAGAGAATTCTGCAAAATCCACCAGATTATCACCAAATAACATGATCAGATTTGATGAGTCTTTGACTTTTTGGCGACGGCTTTCTTTTGATGTCATTCCTTTTTCCAAGAACATCAAGTGATCTTTGCCTTGCACTGGGAGTCCTTCATTTTTCAAGTTTTCCATAGTGGCATCAACTTGGCTATCTGCACGGTCAGAAATATAGTAAATTTGAACACCGTTTTGGTCTGCATATTGCAAGAAGTCTTTGGCGCCGGCTACTGGTTTAGCAGCCTTCTTTTGAACCCAAACATCCCAAGAGTCAGGAGAGAAGCCAGTACCATCTTTAACATTTTGAACTTGGTAAGGACTGTTATCTAAAACTGTCTCATCAATATCCAAAACAATTGAGTAGGGTTTTTCACTTGGTTGTGTTAAATACCCCTTCAGTTTTTCAGTTGCAAGTTGATAACCTTGCATATACAAAGCCTTAGCCTCATCTGAGTTTTGATACCATAAAACCGACATGGTATTTTCTTTTGAACGAAGCTGATCATTACTTAAACTAACAAGTTCCTCTTTAGGGGCACTTTTAGTTGCTTTAGCTTCTTTTGATTCTGTTTTCGCACATCCTGTAACAAGTATGAGGGAAATAGCAACTGTACTAAGGGTCATAAATTTACGTGATTTCATAGCAATCTCCTTTTTTTAGTAAGGAAAGTTTAACGCTTTCATTTGCACTTGTCAACCAAGCTTAAAAGCAGTCAATAAGCCTTTAAGCCGCTATTTCTCATGAAAGAACCTTTTCATGATATTCATTTTTCGTTTTTTTCATCATAAAGCTCATTTTATTCTCATTATTAGTCTTTTTTGTGATCAAAATAAACTGAACGTTCGGAAAAAATTTTTTCAAAAAATATAAGTATTTTAAGCCAAACAAAAAAAGAGAGACAAGCTCTCTTTTTGCGTTAGCTAAACTTATTTAGCAATTTTTGCGAAGTACTCAAGAGTACGAACAAGTTGAGCAGTGTAAGACATTTCATTGTCATACCATGAAACAACTTTAACCAATTGATTTCCATCAACAGTTTGTACTTTAGTTTGAGTAGCATCAAATAATGAACCGTAAGAAATACCTACGATATCTGATGATACGATAGCATCTTCAGTGTAACCGTATGAATCGTTAGCTGCTGCTTTCATAGCTGCATTGATTTCTTCTACTGAAGTATCTTTTTCAAGAACTGCTACTAATTCAGTTACTGATCCAGTTGGAACAGGAACACGTTGTGCAGCACCGTCAAGTTTACCATTTAATTCTGGGATAACAAGACCGATTGCTTTAGCAGCACCAGTTGAGTTAGGAACGATGTTTGCTGCAGCTGCACGAGCACGACGAAGATCACCACCACGGTGTGGTCCGTCAAGAACCATTTGGTCACCAGTGTAACCATGGATAGTAGTCATTAAACCTTGTTTTACACCAAAGTTATCTTGTAATGCTTTAGCCATTGGAGCTAAACAGTTTGTAGTACATGAAGCACCTGAGATAACTGTTTCAGTTCCATCAAGAATATCATGGTTAGTGTTGTAAACAACTGTTTTAACGTCATTTCCACCAGGAGCTGTGATAACAACTTTTTTCGCACCGTTAGCGTGAATGTGTTGTTCAGCAGCTGCTTTAGAAGCGAAGAAACCTGTTGCTTCAAGAACGATGTCTACACCATCAGTAGCCCAGTCAATGTTTGCTGGTTCGCGTTCTGCAGAAACTTTAACAAAGCTTCCGTTAACTTCGAATCCACCATCTTTAACTTCAACTGTACCGTCAAAACGACCTTGAGTTGTATCATATTTCAACAAGTGTGCAAGCATGTTAGGATCTGTAAGGTCATTGATACGAGTTACTTCAACACCTTCAACATTTTGAATACGACGGAATGCAAGACGACCGATACGTCCGAAACCGTTAATACCAACTTTAACTACCATTAGTGATTTCCTCCTTATGAAAATCAAAAGAATTATTATTAAAGGGATTTCTCCCACCTATTGTGAAAAGATTAACTTACTAAAGTATAGTAATCTCTCAACAGTTTCTATTATATAACTAATTCACAAAAAAAGCAACTGAAATAGCCATTTCAAGAAAAGTGAAAACGTTTATATATCAAGCTATTCAGCCAGTTTTGTAAGTGTTTACAAGCGCTATTTTCTTTGTAACTACAGCAATGTCACAATACAAAAAAGATTGGAATTTTCATTCCAATCTTAATTTTTAGTGATTATTCACCTTGATTTTTTTTGATGATTTCTTCTTGAACTGACTTAGGAACATCTTCATAGTGGTCAAATACCATCATAAATGTACCACGTCCTTGTGTTGCAGAACGAAGAATTGTTGCATAACCAAACATTTCAGCAAGTGGAACAAAGGCACGAACAACTTGTACATTTCCACGAGCTTCCATACCATCAACACGTCCACGACGTGCAGTAACATGTCCCATTACATCTCCTAAGTTATCTTCAGGAGCTGTAATTGTAACAAGCATCATTGGCTCAAGGATAGCAGGTTGTGCAGATTTAGAAGCTTCTTTAAGTGCTAATGAAGCAGCAATCTTGAAGGCAGTCTCAGATGAGTCAACATCATGGTATGATCCATCGTAAAGTTTAGCTTTAACGTCAACGATTGGGTAACCAGCAAGAACACCATTTGCCATAGACTCAACAAGTCCTTTTTCTACAGCTGGGATAAATTCACGCGGAACTACACCACCAACGATAGCATTTTCGAACTCAAATCCTTTACCTTCTTCATTTGGAGTAAATTCAATCCAAACGTCACCAAATTGACCTTTACCACCAGATTGGCGTTTGAAGAATCCACGTGCTTGAGTTGAAGCGCGGAATGTTTCACGGTAAGATACTTGAGGAGCACCTACGTTAGCTTCAACTTTGAACTCACGACGCATACGGTCAACAAGGACATCCAAGTGAAGCTCACCCATACCAGCGATGATAGTTTCACCAGTTTCAACGTTTGTTTCAACGCGGAAAGTTGGATCTTCTTCAGCAAGTTTTTGAAGGGCGATACCCATTTTATCTTGGTCAGCTTTTGTTTTTGGCTCAACCATCAATTGGATAACTGGTTCTGGAACGTTGATTGATTCCAAAATAACTTTTGATTTTTCATCAGTTAATGAATCACCAGTTGTTGTATTTTTTAAACCAACAGCAGCAGCAATATCACCAGCGTAAACTGTTTCAATTTCTTTACGAGTGTTCGCATGCATTTGAAGGATACGTCCAATACGCTCACGTTTGTCTTTTGAAGTATTCATAACATATGAACCACTTTGAAGAACACCTGAGTAGACACGGAAGAATGTCAAACGACCTACGAATGGGTCAGTCATGATCTTGAAGGCAAGCGCTGCAAATGGTTCTTCATCTGAAGCTGGACGAGTTTCTTCTGCATCTGTATCTGGGTTAATACCTTTGATAGCTGGGATGTCAAGTGGGCTTGGCAAGTAATCAATAACTGCGTCAAGCATCAATTGAACACCTTTGTTTTTGAAGGCTGAACCACACATAACAGGGAAGAATTCAACGTTGATTGTTGCTTTACGGATACCAGCTTTGAGTTCTTCATTAGTGATTTCTTCACCTTCAAGGTATTTCATCATTAATTCTTCATCAGTTTCTGCAACTGCTTCAACTAATTTTTCACGGTATTCTTGAGCTTGCTCTAAGTATTCTGCAGGAATATCTTCTTCGCGGATGTCTGTACCAAGGTCATTAGTATAGATTTCAGCTTTCATTTTAATCAAGTCAATGATACCTGAGAAGTCATCTTCTGAACCAATTGGTAATTGAATTGGATGTGCGTTAGCTTGAAGACGGTCATGAAGTGTGCTTACTGAGTAAAGGAAGTCAGCACCGATTTTGTCCATTTTGTTGGCAAAAACGATACGAGGAACACCATACTCAGTCGCTTGACGCCAAACTGTTTCTGTTTGAGGTTCAACACCTGATTGTGAGTCAAGAACTGTTACAGCTCCATCAAGAACACGAAGAGAACGTTGTACTTCAATGGTGAAGTCCACGTGTCCTGGTGTGTCAATGATGTTAACGCGGTGCTCATTCCATTGTGCAGTTGTTGCAGCAGATGTAATGGTGATACCACGTTCTTGTTCTTGCTCCATCCAGTCCATTTGTGATGCACCTTCGTGAGTTTCACCAATTTTATGGATTTTACCAGTGTAGTAAAGAATACGCTCAGTTGTAGTTGTTTTACCAGCATCGACGTGAGCCATGATACCGATATTACGAGTTTTTGCTAGTGAAAATTCGCGAGCCATTAGGTTTTTTCTCCTATATATTATTTGATATGTCCATTATAGCATATTATTTATAAAAAACGGATAGGCAGGACCTACCCGTTACAACGCATATTAGACTGTTTAGACTTTTAGTCAATTGAATTCTTATGAATTCGAAATGATTACCAACGGAAGTGTGCGAATGCACGGTTAGCTTCAGCCATTTTGTGTGTGTCTTCACGTTTCTTAACAGATGCACCAGTATTGTTAGCAGCATCCATGATTTCTTTCGCAAGACGATCTTTCATAGTGTGTTCACCACGAGCACGTGATGCGTTAACCAACCAACGAAGACCTAAAGTTGTACGACGTTCTGGACGAACTTCAACTGGGACTTGGTAGTTTGATCCACCAACACGGCGGGCACGTACTTCAAGTACAGGCATGATGTTGTCCATTGCTGTTTCAAATACTTCAAGAGCATCAGTTCCTGTTGCTTCTTTGATAGCTTCAAATGCATCATAGACGATTGTTGCAGCAGTTCCACGTTTTCCATCAAGCATAACACGGTTGATAAGACGTGTTACGATTTTTGAGTTATATAATGGATCTGGTAATACTTCGCGCTTAGGCGCTTGATTTTTACGACTCATTGTTTCTTATCTCCCTTCTATTATCCTTTAGGACGTTTAGCACCGTATTTAGAACGGCCTTGTTTACGGTCAGCAACACCTGCAGTATCAAGTGCACCACGAACGATATGGTAACGTACCCCTGGAAGGTCTTTTACACGTCCACCACGGATAAGAACAACACTATGTTCTTGTAAGTTGTGTCCGATACCTGGAATGTATGCTGTTACTTCAATAAGGTTGCTCAAACGAACACGAGCAAATTTACGAAGGGCAGAGTTAGGTTTTTTAGGTGTCATTGTACCAACACGAGTTGCAACTCCACGTTTTTGTGGTGAAGCCATTTTAGTATGAACTTTTTTATGGCTGTTGTAACCAATGTTCAATGCTGGTGAGTCTGATTTTTCAACTTTAGATTGGCGTGGTTTACGTACCAATTGGTTAATTGTAGGCATCTACATTCTCCTGTGTTTTTTTATTTTTGGTTGATATAGCACTTGGTGACAGCCTATATCTGGGTGCACTTTTTGCAACAATTGTCAGCACGTCTCTGTACACTTTTGAGAGACCAAAAGTAAAAAGTACCGTTTATTATAATAACATAAACGGTACTTAGTGTCAATCACAATTTCTTTTATTTAATATCTTTTTTTAGCTTAAATCCTGTCAATCCAACCGCTGTTAACATGACAACTCCTGCGCGAATAGCACGTTTTGTGCTTTCGTCATTTGACAATGCCATGTCACCTGCTAGAGTCGAGCCACTGCCATAACCTAAGTTTGTTGAATCTGTTCCTTTACTAATATTATCAGCAACTTTAGCAAGGATTCCTTGACCAGCTAAAATTTGAGGAGATACAGCTAAGGCATCTTTCACAAGTTCAGTTGTTGTTTGTGCAACAAGATTAGCTGTTTTATCAGTCTTGCTTTCAGAAACTTGTTCTTTTTTAATTTCTGTAGTTTTGAGAGCTGCTACTGGTGAAGCTGCTTTAGCCTCTAATATTTTGCTTGCTACAACTTCTGCCACAGCTTCTGGATGAGCTGTCAAGCCTAATGGCCCTGGAATAAGGACTGTTTTTTCTTTAACAACATTTTGAAGCAAACGTAATTGTTGCTCGGTCGATGTAATTGCTGAAAGAAGTCGTGTTTTACGACTCATCAAGCTCGCCAAATTGTTCTTAGAAATATCAAGTTTCGCAGTAGTCGCAGCTAATTCTGTCTGCATTTTTGCTACATCAACTTTTGCCATTTCTTTACGATTTGGGTTATTTTTAAAGTCAAGTAAAGCTTGTAATTCTTTTTGTTTAGAAACTAAGCCAACTACTTTAACATTTGATAAGTGCAATTGATTGTTGAAGGTATTCAATTGAGCTTTAGCAGTTGTCAAAAAGGCGAGTTTTTGATCCAATTGCGCCTTAACACTGCGTTGCAGTGTTTTAGCAGATGCTAAATCTGACTCTAATTTTGTTTTTGATTGCTTCAACTGAACCAGTTGCCCTTTTAATTTAGCCAACTCTGTTTTAGCAAAATCATTTTGCACCTTATAACTGTTTACTCTATTTTGAGCTGAAACTACTTGTGCTTCTGATGAAACATGTGCAATACGTTGTTTTAAAGATGATATTTTAGTATTGAGATTAGCGATGCTTGTTTTCAAATTGTTGATTTGACTTGCATTGCTAACTGTAATTGTAGGACCTGAAACCAAACTCTGATTGAATGCACTAGGATTTTTGATATTAGTTTTAGGGAAAACAACATAGTGAGTGTTCAAACCACCAACACTACTTGTTGATACACCTAAATAAACCGGTGCTGATGGATTGGTTTTATCCCAACGCAAGAAGTTAACTGTATGGCCTAAAGTGTTGCCGTGTAAATAGTCTGTAAAGAGCATGTAACGAACAGAATTGTAGATACTGCGTTTAATACCATTAACAGTGTGGACATCATCAAAGAATCCTAGGTTTTCATACATATTATCATCATTTGGAATCAAACCAACTTTTTGGGCTGATGCTTGAATAATGGTCTTATCGTGTGGGCCAATACCACGGTGACCTGCAACGCCTGCTTGCCCATAATTAAAGAATGGGCGTGTGTTACCGTGTGTCGCCTTATAAGAGGTTGTTAGGTAACGCGCAAAATCTTGTGAGCCTTGTGAAACAATTAATTGTGATAACCCAAGTTGCTGACGGACTGAATTAATCATTGAAGTAGCAAATAAGGCCAATTCATTTTGAACTTCAGGTGTTAATTGATCGATATTGACAAAGCGGTTTAAGTCGCTAGGGATGTCAACATAGGTGTTAATTGCTTGTCCAGGACTTGTTCTTGCGATAAGTGTGTCTTTCATTGAATTGAAAGCATTTAAGTAAGACTGACTACCAATATAACCACTAGCCATTAGTTTTTGAATTTCAGCAAATGGGAAGCCGTTAGGAATAACCATTTTATTATTCCCAACAACATTAATTCTAGTGCTTGTTGCAGTATGTTGAAGTTTTGTTAATTCTGCTTGTTTGTTGGCTAAAGTTGCTTGATTGGTTGCTAACTCTTGATTCAACTGTTTCTTAGCTGCTTCAGTCACTGCTGTCAGATTTGCTTTTGCTTTTGCTAATTCACTTGTAGTTGTTGCAAGATCTTTTTCTGCTTCATGGGCTTGTGCTGTAATTTTTTCAGGCTGATTAACCATTTTGGTTAAATCACTTACTTTTTTATCAGCTTGTGCAGCTTGTTCAGCTAACTTTTTAGCTTCTGCACCAGTTGTCGCAACAAGTTCTGTTTGCTTTTGAACACGACTTGCAACAGCTAACTTTTCAGCCTCATTTTGTTGTAATTGTGCTTTTGTAGTTGTTAACTCTTCTTTATTTTTTTCAACAAGTGCTGTGAATTCTTTTTCACTAACAGCAGAAACTGTTTCAAGTGTCTTTTGAGCGGCAGCTAGCGCAGCTGCTTCTTCTGCTTTTTTAGCTTCTAAAGTAAGTAGTTCTTTGTTGGTAGCATCAATTTCTGCATTCACTTTTGATAAATTTGTATTTTGAGCAGAAAGAGTTGCTTCAGTAGTTGCAACAGCTGTCCGGGCATCTTCAACAGTCGTAGGCATCGCCATAGTCTCATCACTTGACGTATTCATGCCATTTTTTTGAGCACTCGCTTCTTCTGCTTTAACTTGTTGAGCAACCCCAACACTTGCACTGAGCAAAGCCAAGGTAGACGTTAAAGCAATGGTTGTCTTAATATTCTTTGATTTGTTTTCTAATTCCATTTTCTCTCCCTTGTAATTGACCAAGTCAGTCAAAAATGTTTCCTACTTCAACGACAACTTTATTATTTTTGACATCAATTTCTGAAACTTTTAGTAAGGACTTGTAAGTCATCTGTTCACGTTCTTCTTTAGCATTCTCAGCAAAGACAGCCACACCAACTAAAGTACTATCAAATTCTGTCAATAAGCTAATCATCCCTGTGATTGTTCCGCCACCCTTTAAGAAGTCATCAACAATAAGCACACGGCTATTGGGTTTTAGACTGCGTTTTGACAAGAACATTTTTTCAATACGATCACTTGATGCGCTGGCATAATTGACGGAAACGGTTGATCCTTCTGTAATTTTTAAGTCTCGTCTAACGATAACAAAAGGTACATTCAAGATATTAGCAACAGCGTTAGCTAGAGGTACACCTTTAGTCGCAACCGTCATAACGGCATCAATTTTTTGATCTTTAAAAGCGTTAGCAATAATACGACCAATATTTTGAAGGGTTTTAGGTGTGCTTAATAGATCTGAAAGATAGATATAACCTCCTGGTAGTATCCGATTATTTTCAGAAAGGCGCTGGCACAAATCTTCGACAATCATGCGAGCTTCATCCTCAGAGATACTTGGTGTATAGATAACGCCACCACTTGCTCCTGTTAGGGTTTCTATTTCACCAATATTTGCTTCTTCAAATGCTTTTTTGATAATAGCAATGTCTTCTGAAATTGATGATTTTGCTGCTTCATATTTGGTTGCAAATGTGTTCAAACTTGTTAATTTATAAGGGTTGTTAATAAGGTAATTTGAGATAACAACCATACGTTCACTACGTCTTAATTTCATATTTTCCCCATTTAAGTATACTTTAATCCATTATAGCACAAGATATGCAAAAAAACGAACGTTCAATAGTTGAAGGTTCGCTATTTTACTGGTGTCATCAAAACTTAATATTTGGGTTTGTAGAAAGAACGGTTATCCATAGCAAAAATACGATTTGTCATCTCTCCTTCACCAACTCTGTTCAAAGCTGTTAACATCATCATCATATTAGCATCAATATTGTCAATCATATGAAGTATCTCTGCTTCCATTATTCTTGGGCGAATTGGACTACCATATTCCAATTGCCCGTGATGACTTAAAATCAGATGGCGTAGGACAATAACTTCTTCTTTGGTATCATCAATATTTAGGTCATTAATAACTTTGGTAATTTCCTCATTAATCAAAGCAATATGACCAATTAAATTTCCTCTTACAGTATATTCTGTATTATCTGGACCAGTCAATTCAATTACCTTTGCTAGATCGTGTAGCATAACTCCCGCAAATAGAAGACTCTTGTTCAATTCAGGATAAATATCGCCAATACTATCTGCTAGTCTGACCATTGTCGCTGTATGAAAAGCAAGTCCCGACTCAAAAGCATGATGGTTTGTTTTTGCGGCAGGAAAGGTGTAAAACTCTTTATCGTACTTGCGGTAAAGGGCACGGACAATGCGTTGCCAAGTGGCATTCTCAATCTTAAAAAGCATCTGTTCCAAATAATCACGAACGTCTGCCGCACTTACTGGCGCTTTTTCTTTAAAGTCTTTGGGATCATTTGGCTCTCCCTCTCGGGTATTACGAAGTGTGATTTGGTTAACTTGTGGTGTTCCATTATAAACCTCACGTCTTCCTTTCATGTGAACAACCTTACCTGCAACAAATTCTTCAACATTGTAGGCTTGTGCGTCCCATAAATTCCCCGAAATCTCTCCCGTATCATCTTGGAAGGTGAAGGTAATGAAATCTTTTCCTGCTCTCGTTTTTCTGACCTCAGCTGTCTTAATTAAATAGTAACCTTCAAACAGTTGGTCTTTTTTCATTTGGTTAATTTTCATCTCTATCCTCTTCTAAAAATGGCATATTTAACAGATTTTCTGTTTCTTGATCCTGATAATTTTCAACCTTACTCAAGGCCCTAACAATAGCATTTGTCCGAGTTGAAATCAACTGATCTAAAGTTGTATTTGCTGTATTAATTTGTTTTTGCGCCTTAAGAAGCATACCACCAAATTTTTCAAATTCCACCTTAACATTGCCAAGGATTTTACTAATATCATCAGCATTTTTTTGAATATTAAGTGTCTTAAATCCAACTGATAATGAATTCAATAAAGCAGATAAGGTTGATGGACCTGCTACCACAATATTATCATCCCTTCTTAAAGCGTCAAAAAAAGCCGCGTTTCTTACAACTTCTGAGTAAAGACCCTCTGTTGGTAAAAACATAATACCGAAATTTGTTGTTTCTGGTGGGTTAATGTATTTCTTATTGATGTCTTTAGCAAAACGTTTGACGGCTCCTAAAAGTGCTTTGCGCGATTGCTCGATAACATCCTTATCAGCAGACTCATAGGCATCTTCTAAACGGTAATAATCTTCAAGAGGGAATTTCGAGTCGATTGGTAAATAAATATGGTCACCTTGCCCACTCCCTGGAAGCTTAACAGCATACTCAACACGTTCTGTTGACCCTTTTACAGTTGCTACTTCTTTGTCATACTGGTGAACCGTTAGGATATCCTCAATAATTTGTCCCAATTGCAACTCTCCCAGAATCCCTCTGGTTTTAGTGTTTGAGAGAACTTTATTAAGAGTCCCAACATCCTTAGCAACTGTTCGCATCTCACCAAGCCCTTGGTTAACACTCTCCAACTGTTTAGAAACAGTCTCAAATGAAACTTGGAGTCTATTTTTAAGGGTTTGCTCCAATTTTTCTTCGACGGTTTGGCGCATTTGCTCAAGGCGTTTTTCATTGGACTCTTGCAAGTTTTTAACAGACTGCTCCATATTTTCTGTGATTTTTTCCAGTCTCAGATCTGTCTTATCACGAGACTCTGAAAGGTTCTGGTGAAGAACATCCTTAAGGTCATTCAATTGCTGATAAAGGTCTGTTTGCTGACGATTCATAAGGGCGCTGATATCAATGACTTGATTTTTACTAGATAAATCCAAAAGGTAAGTCAATTGATCTGAAAGATTGTCTGTGCCGTTTTCAAGTGTTTTTGTCAACTGGCTTTCCAAAGCTTGTACCTTTAGGTAAAGAAAGACAGACACGGTTGCAGTGATTACCGTTAAAATAATAATGATAATGTTCATACTAACTCCTGTCTTTACTCTGAATAATAATGATATAACCTGAATGGGCACTTACTGTAATAGACTTTCCGTCAAACTCATTACTGGAATAGATTTTTTTCTTAAAAAACTGTGATGCACTTAATTCATATTTAGCGCCCCTAATCTCTAAATCAGCGTCACCATCAGTCATAAAAGCGACATAAGACATGCCCAACTCTTTCTCAATCTGATGCCTCCCCGCAGGTCTATAACTAAGACAATTTTGCTGATCTCGCAGTGAAATAGCCGTCATAAATGGTGCTATCTCACAATCATTAGGTAGAAAAATATTGGATAAGAAATGATCCATTCGCCCCCCAAAAGCTCCAAAAATAGTCACTTGAGCATCCGGCCACTTCTTAAAAACCGTTTTCAAGGCTAACTCTGTGTCCGTATCATTTTTCTCGACATCTGCAAGAACAAGCTTTTTAGCCTTCTCTTTTATATTCGATAATTCTTCCGGAAAAACAGAATCAAAATCACCAACAGCTATATCTAAAGGAAGCCCATTTTTTACTAAAAACAGGCTGCCGCGGTCAATTCCAACAAAATAATCAAAATCAGTCGTGTAGTAAGACAAATCCCCGCCAGCAAATAAAGCCACTCTAGTCATTTAAAGCTGTCCTTAACGTTTCAACTTGACTGACTAAGTCACTTGCCTTAAAGAGGTATGATCCTGCGACAAAAACATTTGCTCCAGCTGCTTTGCAACTAGCAATGGTTTTATCATCAACACCACCGTCAACTTCAATATCAAAAGATAAGCCTTTTTCTTTTCTTAATCGAGCAATTGCCGTCACTTTTTGAAGGCATTCTGGAATAAAGGCTTGACCACCAAAACCTGGGTTAACCGTCATGATAAGCACCTGATCAACTAAGTCCAATACCGGCTCCAATGCAGTAACAGGAGTTCCAGGATTAATCACAACACCAGCTTTCATACCAGCCGCTTTAATTTTTTGAAGTGCACCATGAATATGAACAGTACTTTCTGTATGAATGGTCATAATATCTGCGCCTGCCTGAGCATAGGCGTCCACATATCTTTCTGGGTTAACGACCATTAAGTGACAGTCAAAAACAAGTTTGCTATGCTTACGCATGCTTGCAACAACATCTGCGCCAAAGCTAATATTTGGAACAAATTGTCCATCCATAATATCAATATGCACATACTCTGCACCTGTTTCTTCGATACGTCTTAGTTCAGATGCAAAATTAGCATAATCAGCAGCAAGGATAGACGGAGCAATTTTATGACTTAGCATGTGTAAACCTACTTTCTTTTAATGACTTTTTTAAATGTTTCACGACGGTTTTCAATTTCACTTAAAAATTGAAGGTAATTATCATAACGAACCTGCCAGATATGTCCAGCTTCTAAAGCTGCTTTAACACCACATTTAGGCTCGTGAAGGTGACTACAGGATCTAAACTTGCAGTCATGACTGTATTTGCGGATTTCTGGAAAAGCCTCACTTAAATCTTCAGCATTATCAATCTCATAATCTAGCGATGAAAATCCTGGCGTATCAGCGATTTTCCCATCATAGACATCGTAAAAACTGACAGCCCGAGTGGTATGTTTCCCTCGGCCAAGACTATCAGAAATGACACCTGTTTCCAATTCCAAATCTGGTGCAATTCTGTTGAGAAGAGTTGATTTCCCAACGCCTGTTTGCCCCATAAAGACGGTAACTTTGTCTTTTAGATAAGGCAGCAATTCTTCGAGGCTTAAAGCGAAATCATAACCGATAGCTTGATAATTTCGACAAATTAACGTAATCTCTTCAGCATCTTCCAGAAGGTCCATCTTAGAAATGTAAATGACTGGCCGAATCCCTTTATGCTCTAAAAGCACCAAAAAACGGTCCAACAAATTACTGTTGAAATCTGGTTCTCTGGCAGACATAATCACGACTGCTTGATCGATGTTAACAATCGGCGGGCGGACTAGACTATTTTTTCGTTCCTCGATAGCTAAAATATAGCCTTCTGAATCTTGTTCTGCCGTGAAGTCAACAAAATCACCAACGTAAGGGACTTGACCTGTTTTTCTAAAATTACCACGGGCACGTGTTTGATAGACCTGTCCATCTGATTCTACATAATAAAAACCAGCCAGGGCCTTGACAATTCTTCCTTGCAAATGAACTCCTTAGTTTTACGCATTAATAATACTATTATAGCAGAAACTTCTGTCAATTTCAGATTTTGGCACCAAAGAATACCTGCAAATAAGATCACCTTTCTCATAAAAATTGTGATAGCAAGAGGTCAAGAACTTAAGAAGCTATCACTTGGTTCTGTCTTTACCACTGTATCTGGTAGAGCATCAAAAAATCCACATCCCAAATTGAGGTCCTGTGGATTTTTTGATCTTTATTTCTGGCAAATAGTTTCACTTAAGAGTTCAAGAGGTCGCAAGAACTAAGAAAACAAGCATTCCTCCACCAAAAACTAGTAAGAAAGCTACTACTGGCCAAACAAACTTAAGCCAATGGGAATACTTCATGTCAAGCATTTGTAGGGTTGCCATTACCAATCCAGTTGGTGCTAAAAAGAGCATCGCGTATTGACCAAATTGATAAGCCATAACAACTATAAACCTTGGAATACCAACAGTATCAGCTAATGGTGCTAATATCGGCATTGACAAAACAGCTAGACCAGAAGAGGATGGCACAACAAAGCCAAGCAAGAAGTAAATCAACATCATTACAATAATGAAAATTGGTCCACTAACATGTGATGCTGCTTTGGATGCTACAAATAGCATGGTATCTGAAATATTTCCTTGATTTAAAATAATATTGATTCCTCTAGCCAAGCCAATAATCAAAGACACACCAATTAAACTTGAAGCGCCATCGACAAACTCATCAACAACTTCTTTTTCACCAATACCACTAGGTCCTGTTGCTGTTAACAACATGATAATAATAGTGATTGTCAAGAAAGATGATGCCATGGTTGGAAACCACCAGCCTTGCGTCATGACACCCCAAACCATAAGTGGGAATGAAACCGTGAATAAGACTAAAATCAGTTTTTGTCTTACGGTAAATTTAGCATCTGACAGCCCTGATACTAGACCCCATTTTTGATTAAAGGCTTCTCTGTCTTCATAAGAATAAGAAAAACTTGGATCAGCTTTGATTTTTTTAGCATACCAATACAGATAAGCCACAACAAACACCGCCCCTGCGATACAACCAAAGGTACGCCAAGTCAGTCCTTCAGTAAAACTAATTCCTGCAGCATTTGATGCGATAACAGACGAGAAGGGGTTAACTGTTGAAAAAGATGTCCCTACAGAACTTGCTAAGAATATTGCCCCTACACAAATAATAGAGTCGTATTCCATTGCAAGAAACACCGGTACCAAAATGGGGTAAAAGGCAACAGCTTCTTCTTCAATTCCGCAAAGTGTACCACCTAATACCATTAACAAGGAGACAAGGAAAATGAGGGTAAATTCTCTTCCTTTTGTTTTTTTTGTCAGTGCAATCAACCCCGATTCAAAAGCACCACTCCTACGAACAACACCAATCATTCCACCTAAAACCATGATAAAGACCATGATATCAACAGCTTCAATGGTTCCGTTGACCATACTATTTGTGACATCACTAGCTTTAGCTGGATTTTGCTTGAGTCGCTTATAGGTGTTTGGAACAGAGACAGGTTTACTAATCGCTCCTGAGGTAAACTCTTCAACCTTGATTTTGACACCAATTTTGTCCAACTCTTTTTGACTAGCTTCTTTTTTAGAAACCTTACCACTTGGATCTGTTAGCAGCAACTTGGAACTTTCCGGGTCATACTGCAACTTGGCATAAGAACCCGAAGGCACTATATAAGTTGCTAAAACAGCAATAATGGTTAGGATAAACAATATCGTAAAGGCTCCTGGCATTCTAAAACTTTTTTTAGCCTTGCCAGTACTTAGTTTGGCTTCCTTTTTCATATATTTTCTCTCTTTATCAATGTAATATAGGATTGAGATTTCTTAAAAAAGGCGTGAAGAATTTGCTTCCTTTTGTCTTCACACCTTATCTGTCACTTGATTATTCGCGTACCAATTTTGCCTGCTAGAGCTTCCTCTAAACTTTCTAGAGAGGTAATGATGGCTTCTCCATTTGGATTATCATCAAGGAAACTGAGACAAGCAATAATTTTAGGGAACATACTGCCTTTAGCAAATTCTCCTGCATTAGCATAATCAATAACATCTTTTGTTGTGATGTCTGTTAAGGCCTGCTGGTTGTCTTTTCCATAGTGAATGTAAACATGATCAACAGCTGTTAGAATAATCAATTGCTCTGCTCCAAGTTTACTTGCCAACAATGCACTTGATCTATCTTTATCGATAACTGCAGGAATCCCTTCATAAGCTCCAGTATCATTTTTAACCACTGGAACACCACCGCCACCGCCTGCAATTACTAGGGTTCCTGATTCAATTAAACTTTTAATGCTTGCCAATTCCACAATTTGTTTTGGTTCAGGTGAAGCAACAACACGCCTGTAACCACGGCCTGCATCTTCAACGAAAGTGTAGCCTTTTTCATGTGCTATTTTTTCTGCCGCTTCTTTATCATAAAAAGCACCAATTGGTTTTGATAGGTGTTTAAAGGCGGTGTCGTCTTTAGACACTTCAACTTGTGTGATAACAGTAGCTACTTCTTTAGCAATGCCTTGTTTGCTCAATTCATTTAACAAACTTTGCTGCAGGTGATAACCTATATAACCCTGACTCATGGCTCCACATTCTGGAAACGGAAAACTTGCTCCTTGTCCATTTTCAGCCGCGTAATTCATGCCCAAATGGATGGCCCCAACTTGAGGCCCATTGCCATGGCTAATGACAATGTCATGGCCTTGCTTTATCAAGGAAACCAGGGATTTCGCTGTTTGTGTAACAAGCTGTAACTGTTCTTCTGGAGAAGAGCCTAAAGCATTCCCACCTAGAGCAACAACAATTTTAGACATAGCTACCCCCCCTAATCACCTAGAGTCGCAACCATTACGGCTTTAATGGTGTGCATCCGATTTTCTGCTTCTTGGAAAACAACTGAATGTGGACCTTCAAAGACGTCATCAGTAACTTCCATTTCTGTTAAACCATATTTTTCATAAATTTCCTTACCAACTTTAGTGTCGATGTTGTGGAAAGATGGCAAACAATGTTCAAAGATAACATTTGGATTTTGTGTCATGTCAAGCATTTCCTGAGTAACACGGTAAGGTTCTAATAAGGCAATTCTTTCTTTCCAAACCTCATCAGCCTCACCCATTGATACCCAAACATCTGTGTAAAGCACGTCTGAATGCAAGACCCCTTTTTCAATATCATCAGTGATTTCAATTGTCGCACCTGTGGTCTTAGCAATCTCTTGGCATTTTTTCAATAATTCTGGGTCAGGATTTAAGGCCTTTGGACATACTAGGTGGTAAGTCATCCCAACAATAGAAGCACCAATCATCAAGGCATTAGCAACATTATTGCGACCGTCACCAACATAGGTAAAGTTAATGTCTTTATAAGGTTTTTTCAAACATTCTTTGGCCGTTAAGAAGTCTGCTAACACTTGAGTTGGGTGATCAGCATCTGTTAAGCCATTCCATACTGGAACTCCAGCAAATTCTGCCAATATTTCGACAGTTTCTTGTGAGAAACCACGGTATTCAATACCATCATACATGCCTCCAAGAACACGCGCAGTATCTTTAGCAGTTTCTTTTTTCCCCATCTGGCTACCTGTTGGCCCTAAATAAGTGACATGCGCCCCTTGGTCATAAGCGGCAACCTCAAATGCACAACGGGTGCGAGTTGAGTCTTTCTCAAAAATCAAGGCGATATTTTTACCAACCAATTTTTGTTGTTCAATTCCTGCATATTTTGCCCGTTTTAAATCTTCAGAGAGATTCAAGAGAAATTCGACTTCTTGTGTTGTAAAATCTAATAAGGTCAGAAAATTACGGTTTCGTAGATTTTTCATTGCTTATTACCTCCTTTTTATTTATACTTAAATAATAGTGAGCGCTTTCATAAATACTCAGGAATATTCAAAAATATTCAAAAAAAGAAGGAAAAAGTATTTTTATGCTAAAAATTTTATCTCAAAAGCACATTGAAAGACGTCAAAGAATTATTATTGCAGCCATCACAATTGCTCTAGCTGCCCAAATTTACATTCCAGTGATTACAGATGGTTTTATTTTGACCCTATCACTTTTTATTTTGCCAGTTTTTTTGTACTTCAATGATGATGTCAACCCCTTTCAAATTTGCCTTGGCATCGCTATGGTTTCTCCTATTTTTAGAGGGCTCATTTTAATCAGTATTGGAGATGCCTCTCTGGCAAAAACCTTTGAATTTGTCTTTACGGATATGGTCTTTTACCTCTGCTATGGAACAGCTTATTATTTTCTTTATTGGAGACGCCCCTACGGTAACAAGGGAACCTTCTTTTTGACCATTATTATTTGCGACTACATTTCAAACCTTGTTGAAATCAGTCTTTTACTTAACTTTAAACATTACAGTGTCACTGTTTTTCAAATTCTCTTTTTGGCAGCTCTTGCCAGAGCCTTTATCAGCTGTGCCTTATCTTATTGTTATAGTTACCTTAGTTTATTACTTTTGAAAGACTACCATGAACAACGCTATTATTATTTTATTTGGTCAACTTCTGCCGTAAAAAGTGAAGTTTATTTCATGCAAAAAAACATTCTTGAGATTGAAAACATTATGAAAAACGCCTATCTTCTCAATAAAGAATTGGAACACCATCACTTACAACCCGAATTTCAACACCTTTCTTTAGACATTGCGCGCGACGTCCATGAAATCAAAAAAGACTACCAAAATGTCATCAAAGGCCTAGGCACTTATTTTAGTGTTGAAAATGAATCGAGCATGCTTTTAAAAGACATTTTTAGAATTGCATTATCCTACGTTCGAAGTTTGATTAAAGCCCATCAGCAAGATATTATTATCACCGAAAATATCCAAAGCACGCTAACCGTCTCAAATTACTATTTTTTATTGACCGTTATTTCTAACATTGTTTTAAATGCTGTTGAAGCTATCGGCAATCAAAAAAAGGGCACCATCACAGTTGTCACACAAGAATGCGATGGTAGCCTTAAAATCATTATCAGTGATAATGGCCCAGGGATTTCAGATAAGATAAAAGAGCACATTTTCAAACCTGGTTTTTCCACTAAATTTGATGCTAACGGGGATATTTATAGAGGGATTGGTTTGTCAAATGTCAAAGTGATTGTCCAAGAACAATTCCACGGTGATATTACTTGCTCAGATAATACTCCTAAAGGAGCCGTTTTTACAATCAGTCTTAACAAACAGTTACTAATGACAGAGGTAATGAAATGAAATTTTACATCATTGATGATAACCCTTCAATGACTATGGTTTTACAAGATATTATTGAAGAGGACTTTAACCATACCGTAACAAAAACATGCAACGACTCATTAGTTGCTTATAAGGATCTTTTAGTTGTTGATGTTGATATTGTTTTAATTGACTTATTAATGCCAAACTTGGATGGCGTTTCCTTGGTTGAAAAAATCCATAAACAGCGCCCTAAACTGAAATTTATTATGATTTCTCAAGTTAATGACACCACACTCAGGCAAAATGCATACAATGCTGGCATTGAATTTTTCATTAGCAAACCCATTAACATTGTTGAAGTCAGGTCAGTCGTCCAAAAAGTGACCGAGTCCATTGAAATGGAAGCTAAACTACACTTAATCCAAGAGTTACTTGGCCCTCAACTAGCCCAGCAAACTCAAGAAGATATCCACACGCGTCAATTGGAAAAAATCCGCTTAATCCTCAGTTACTTGGGCATTACAGCCGATGCCGGCTATGCTGACATTTTGAGCATTTGCAAGGTGATGCTAAGCCACAATCTGCTCTTTGAACAACTTGATTTCACCAAATACCTCTCACTTGATGCTCACGCCCAAAAAATCATGCTACAAAGGGTCAGAAGAGCTGTCAAGAAAGCTCTGATTAATACGGCGCATTTGTGCATTGATGACTTTGAAAATGATATCACCCTCCAATACGCCAAATCCCTCTTTGGTTATCAAAACATCCACTTAGAAATACAAGTTATTCAAGAAAATCGTTTCCAAGGTGGCAAAATTTCCTTACGGCAATTTTTTGATGAGCTCTTAGTTCAAAGCCACAATGCCTTATATACCTAAACACAAAAACACGTCATTACCTAAAGGTAATAACGCGTTTTTTTATAAACCTTCTGCTTTAAAGGCGTCTGCTAAGCGACCATAATCTTCAATGGTTAAGGCTTCACCACGGATAGACGGTTTAATGGCAGCATTTTCTAAACCAGCTTCTAGCTTAGCCTTGATCTCATCTGTTTTACCAAAATGACTGGTTAAATTATTCCAAAGGGTTTTGCGACGATGAACAAAGCCAACTTTTGCTAAACGAAAGAAGAAATCTTCATCTTGCACACGAACAAGTGGTTCAGGGCGTCTCACCATTTTTAGAATAGCTGAATCTACATTAGGTGCTGGAACAAACACCGTCCTTGGAACAATAAAAGCAACCTTAGCAGTCATATAATATTGAACAGCAATTGATAAACTGCCATAAGCTTTCGTATTTGGCTGCGCTGAAATGCGGTCAGCAACTTCTTTTTGCATCATGACAACAAATTCTTGGAATGGAATTTTGCTCTCAATCAAATGCATGAGGATTGGCGTTGTGATGTAATAAGGAAGGTTTGCCACAACCTTAATCGGCAATTCTGGATTTTTAAAAGACTTTATTTGTGTTTGCAAATCAGCTTTTAAAATATCTTGATTGACAACTTGGACATTATCGAAATCCCTTAAGGTATCTGCCAAAATCGGAACAAGACGGTCATCGATTTCAAACGCCATTACTTCTGCAGCATTTTCTGCTAGAAATTCTGTTAAGGCCCCTATCCCAGGACCAATTTCAATAACATTTACACCCTTGTCAATCTCAGCTGTGTCTACAATCTTCTGTAAGATATTGGTATCTGTCAAGAAATTTTGACCAAAGGATTTTTTAAAGGTAAAACCATGACGATCTAGGATGGCTCTGGTTACACTGTAGTCTGCAATTCTCATTTTTTCTCTTTCTTTACCCTCAAATAGGGCCTAATGTTAGTTATGATATTCAGCCATTGCTGTTTCAACTTGGGCTAAGCTAATGCCAAAGAGTTCCAAGCGTTTTAGGAGTTGTTTCCCATTAGAATAGCCAATTCTTAAGCTATCTCCTAGGTATTCACGGCGTTTTCGGCTATCTTTTCCTAAAGTCAGTCCTAGGCGACTCAAGTCAGCTAGACTAATGTCAAACTGATTATCATCCTCATAAGCCTGAGTCACTTTAGACAAAGCTTTTTGTAAATCTTCAAAGGAAGCATGTTCAACACCTAGTGAGCGGCCTTTTGATTTCGACCCTGGAACTGCTTCATCCCTTTTTAAAAAGGCATGTCTGACAGTTGGAACAGCTGCCATGATTAATTTGCGGATGCGTTCTCCATTATAATCTGGATCTGTAAAAACAATGACTCCTCGCAAATGATGAAGCCGCTCAATTCTCTCCAAATCATCGTCATTAATGGCCGAGCCCCTCGTTTCGTAGGTATCCACTTCATAAAAACGGCGTATATTAGCCGTATCATCTTTGCCCTCAACGACAAGCACTTCTTGAATCTTAATTTTTTTAGTCAAGTTTAAAAATCCTTCTTGCATTGTTACTTGTAGCCTGAGCCACTTCTTCGACGGAGAGTCCTCTTAACTCAGCAATCTTATCCACCACATAGCGGGTATAGGCTGTGCGATTTTCTCGTCCTCGCTTTGGTACTGGAGCAAGGTATGGGGCATCTGTTTCTACCAAGATTTTATCTAGGGGTAATTGCTGCGCTGCTTCTTGAATATCTGTTGCTTTTTTGAAAGTCACAACTCCTGAGAAAGAGATTAACATCCCAAGGTCAATAAATTTTTCAGCCATTTCAAGAGAACCAGAGTAAGAATGCATGATTCCTCCTGCCGGACCAACTCCAACTTCTTTGATAAGATCATAGGTGTCTTCCAAGGCATCACGGGTATGTACCACAAAAGGAAGCTTGTGGTCTTTTGACACTTGGATTTGCCGTTTGAAAACCTCAATTTGAACTTCTTTAGGGTCTTCCATCCAATAATAATCCAATCCAATTTCACCTAAGGCAATGACTTTAGGATGGTTAAGGTGAGAAATAATCATGTCTTCAACATCTTGGGTGTAGGCACCAGCCTCAGTTGGGTGCCATCCTATGGTCGCATAAACCTCAGGGTAGGTTTCAGCTAACTGCAAAGCGCCAGCTATTGTCTTGCTATCAAAACCAACCACATTGTGATAGGCTACTCCCATTTCTTTTGCAAGGGCTAATTCCTCATCTTCTTTGCCTATAAAATTGTCCACATTGAGGTGGGTGTGGGTGTCAAAAATACTAATCATATGGTCCTTTTTCTCAATTTTGCTAGAAGTTCTTGTCTGACTATTATATCACAAGTCAAGTCAGACTTCATCTATGGCCTTACTGACAATTTTTGTTAAAATTCTGTCAATTTTTATGCTATACTAAATGATAAGGCTTACAAAAGGAGGTAGTATGCGACAAAATTATTTAATGGCACAAATCGAAGAAGCTTTACCTGAAATGACCAACCTCGAAAAAGAAATTGCCAACTTTTTTATGACTACTGCGTTAAAAGACGCTGACTTAACTGCGGCAAAAGTCATTGAACAGTTGCACATTTCTCAAGCAGCTCTAACACGCTTTGCCAAAAAATGCGGTTTTTCAGGCTACCGGGCCTTTTCATTTGAGTACACAAAAAGCTTACAGGAATCTGAAGATAATTTTCAAACCTTTAATTTGGAGCTAACCAAAAGGGTTCTTATTGATTATGATTCTCTGATTAATAAAACCTACGACTTGGTTAATGAAGATAAATTACAAGAGCTTGCCAGCTTAATTGATAAATCAGAACGCATCTATTTCTATGGTAAAGGCTCCTCTGGGCTTGTGGCACAAGAAATGAAGTTACGGTTTATGAGACTTGGTTTAATCTGTGACGCTTATTCTGATACGGATGGTTTTACTTGGGCAAATAGCCTAGTCAATCATAATTGTTTGGTCTTTGGTTTCTCCTTATCAGGTAAGACAAAATCAGTTATTAATGCTCTAGAAACAGCAAAATCTCGCGGGGCACATACCGTTTTGTTGACAACCACAAAAGAGAAATCCAATAGCAACAGCATCGATCACATTATTCATGTTGCTTCTACACGCCAACTCAATTATGGCAATAGAGTATCTCCACAATTTCCTCTCTTAATTATGATGGATATTATCTACGCTTACGTTCTAGCTATTGATAAAAAACATAAAGAAATGATTTTCAAAAACACAATCATTGATTAAAAAAGCTTTAGAAAAAATCTGAACTGCACCCCAAAAGTTAGACACAAAATCTAACAGTTGGGGTGTTTTTCTTATGAAATTAAGTTATGAAGATAAACTAGAAATATATGAGCTGAAAAAGAGCGGCGTGTCGTGGACCAATCTTAGCCAGACATACAAGGTAACCATTGCCAATCTCACATACATGATAAAACTCATGGATCGGTATGGCTTAGAAATCGTTGAAAAAGGTAAAAATAGGTATTATTCACTCGAATTAAAGCAGGAAATGATAGATAAAGTCTTGATTCATGGTTGCTCTCAACTCTCAGTTTCTCTTGATTATACCTTGCCAAATCGAGGGATGCTCCCAAATTGGATAGCGCAATACAAGAAAAACGGTTATACTATTCTTGAAAAACCAAGAGGGAGACCTGCTAAGATGGGACGAAAGCCTAAGAAAAAGCTAGAAGAGATGACTGAATTGGAACGTCTTCAGAAAGAATTAGAATACTTAAGAGCGGAGAATGCTGTGCTAAAAAAGCTGAGAGAATACCGCTTGAGGGACGAAGCAAAGCTCAAAGAGCAACAGAAATCATTCAAGCATTAACGAATCGGTTTTCCCTAGAGACGCTACTTGAAATCCTTGATTTACCGCGCTCCACCTATTACTATCAAGTGAAGCGACTAGCTCAAGGAGATAAGGATATAGAACTAAAGAATTTGATTCGAGAGATTTATGATGAACATAAAGGAAACTATGGCTATCGTCGGATTTATTTAGAACTCAGAAATCGAGGATTCCTCATCAATCACAAAAAGGTGCAACGCTTGATGACAGTTATGGGCTTAGCGGCTCGCATTCGTCGTAAGCGCAAGTACTCTTCTTACAAAGGTGAGGTTGGTAAGAAGGCTGATAATCTGATTAAACGTCAATTCGAAGGTTCTAAACCCTATGAGAAGTGTTATACCGATGTGACAGAGTTTGCCTTACCTGAAGGGAAGCTTTATCTATCGCCAGTTTTTGATGGCTATAACTGTGAGATTATTGACTTTACCTTATCTCGCTCGCCTGACTTGAAACAGGTTCAAACGATGCTTGAGAAGGCTTTTCCAGCGGATTCATACAGTGGAACTATTCTCCACAGCGACCAAGGGTGGCAGTACCAGCACCAGTCTTACCATCAGTTTTTGGAAACCAAAGGGATTCGTCCCTCTATGTCTCGAAAGGGAAATAGTCCAGATAATGGGATGATGGAATCCTTCTTTGGCATTCTCAAATCGGAGATGTTCTATGGACTTGAGAAGTCTTACAAAACCCTTGATGAGCTTGAACAAGCTATCACAGATTACATTTTTTACTACAACAACAAACGAATCAAAGCAAAACTAAAAGGACTTAGTCCTGTTCAATACAGAACCAAATCCTTGCAATAATTAATTGTCCAACTTCTGGGGGTCAGTACAATCTAAGGCTTTTTTGCTACTTGTTTTCTTCTCTTTTAAAGTAAAACTTGGCTCTTTCCTCACCTAAATAACACTTGATACTTTTTTCACAAATTAGCAAATCATTTTTTTTGAAAATACAAATTTTTTGGTTAGTAATTATATTAGGCATCTTTTAAACTTTGGTTAGGAGGAATTAAAATTTATGAAAATTTTTAGGATAACGTTAACATCTTTTATTGTCTTTTTATCTCTACTAATGAGCTTTCAGGCAGTATCTGCACACTCTTATAATAATAGGGCAAACAATAGGGACTTTAGACGCTATAAAATCGCTGGTAATGTTGATGGAAGCGAGTCAAGTCGGGATGAAGAAAGTCCGGGACGTTTTGTTTCAATCAATGTTCAGGCTGAAGTCATCCACTCGAATGGTCATAGGGAATCATTCAATTTGGAAACAACAGACGTTGATTTACCACATCGCTATGTCAGCAAAGAAGAGTTGTTGGAACGCATTATGATTAAAGTCAATATTGCACGCCCAAAACAACGGTATGAGGTCTACGACACTGGTCATTTACACTTCCTTGATAGATATGGTTATCAGCTACAAGCAAATAGTAACGGCCAACTTGATTTGTTAATAGACGATCCATTTTCAAAAGTTGGCAATAATGAGGATTACAACTACCCTAACCACACCCGTAAGTTTAGATTAGAAGGTAAAATCATTCTGAAAGAAAAAGATTTTACCATTACAGATCCAGCAACTACAGTTGATTTTCGTCACACCATCACCGTAACCAGTGAAGACATGTACGGCAATAGACAAACTCTCGGTAACCCTTTAAATATTGAAGACGTGACACACTACAAGGTCGGCGATAACATTTCAAGTCAAACATTATCTGCCCACGCTCAGAAAATTCTGGATGAAACCATTAACCGAGATGAGTCTGATCCTTATAAAATTGTGCGCAGAGACCAAGCCTACTTGATCATGGATGGTGAATCAGATGACCGTCGTCAAGATTTTCACGTTTACGATGGTCAAGAAGGATTTTTCAACCATGTTATCAGACCACGTCAAAAACAAGACGTTTATGATTATTCAAGAAAAGATTATGTGTCAAAAAACAGCGACAGCTTGTCTGAAAACTACACTGTGGTAAGAGAAAGCCAACTTCCTTATTGGGGATATAAAGCTCAAAAAGCACGTCAAGACTTTAACGTCTACTACTACAACAAGTCAACATTATTATATAGTGAAACAATTTCTGATAGTAACATCTTAGCACAATTACAAGCAAAAGATGGTCAAAATTACCGTGTCGAAAAAACTACTTTTGATGACCAAAATAACCTAATCGTTATCATGCAAGAGTCTGCTGTTGAAAAAGCAGCATTGGACCAAGAACGAGTTGACTATTTCTACTTCATTCAGCAATTAAACTAAGCAAAAAGAGTCCTGAACAAAGAGATTTCTATTTTAGCAATACTTCTTGATCAAGCTCTATGAACTACTATAGGCATAAAAAGGCGAATAAGACTGGCTTTCTGTAACTCAGAATTCCAATCTTATTCGTTTTTTCTATTTAGTGTTGGACTTTTAAGAAAAACTCATTTTCTTTACTGAAACAAGTGAGACTGTTTTTGCTGAAAATGATAGAAAGCTCCTAACATTCCTGCAGCATTTTGATGATGAGCAAATTTGAGACTTAACACATCATAAACACTGGCTACGAGATATTTTTGCAAGGCGCTTCTTATTCTCTGTGCAAGGTAATCTTCTTGTGCCATAATCCCACCGCCTAGCACAATAACACTGGGATTAACAACATAAGCAATATTAGCCAGGCCTTGACCTAAATAATCAACCATCTGGTCAATTGCAGCAATACACTCCTTATCACCTGCTCTAGCTTCTGTAAAAATACGTCGGCCATCCCAAGAGTCTTTGTCCTCTCCTTTCATTTGCGCAACACTAGCCACCAAAGCTGTTGTTGAGGCTAAATCTTGGAAAGAAGCCCCTGCTAAATGCATATAGCCCACTTCACAGGCTGCATTTCCAACGCCATGAAAAACTTGAGAATCCAGTAACAAACAGCCACCAATTCCAGTTCCAATTGTCAAACACAAGGCAACAGCCTTATCTTTGGCACTTCCAGAAATGGCTTCTGCTAGACCTGCACAATTGACATCATTTTCAATGTCACATGGAATACCAAAACTTTCTTCAATGGTCTTTTTGAATTGGGTTCCTGCATAATCAGGAATTTGTGGACCAGAATAAAAGATTTCTCCTTTAATGGGATCTACCATACCAGCTGATGAGATGGCAACTCCTGCAATCTGATGACTATTTTGGTAAGAAGCAACAAGACCTTTAACCTTCTCAAGAATAGCTGGCCCACCCTTGTGGGCTTCTGTTGCCATTTCCTTTTTTTCAAGCAGTTGACCGTTACCATCAATAAGACCGTACTTGGTTGCAGTGCCTCCAATATCAATAGACAGATAAAGACTCATAAGCTCTCCTCCATTTTTCTAACAAAAGTTTGCTTTTGCTTCATTAATCAGTGCTGCTGCTTTTTGGCATATCGCAAAATCAGCCTCTACTAATTCTGACAGTGGTGAACGAACAGAACCAATATCAAGCCCCTCATTCAGACGGAGCACTTCTTTGATAACAGCATACATGTTACCACGCGCTGATACTAAAACTCCAATAATGTCATTGATAGCATATTGAAGCGCTTTGGCTTTTTCCAACTCTTTTGCTGCAATGTAGTTATCTAAAGTAAGAAACAACTCCGGCATAGCTCCGTAGGTGCCACCAATTCCCGCTTCTGCTCCCATAAGTCGACCTGCTAGAAACTGCTCATCTGGACCATTAAAGACAATGTGGTCTTTACCACCAATTGAACAGAAGTTTTGAATATCTTGCACTGGCATTGATGAATTTTTTACACCAATCACACGGTCATTTTTAAGCATTTCTTGATAGAGGCTAGAGGTTAGTACAGTTCCAGCAAGTTGTGGAATGTTATAAATGATGAAATCTGTGTTCGGTGCTGCCGCTGAAATGGCATTCCAATAAGCTGCAACAGCATATTCAGGAAGACGGAAATAAATAGGGGGAATTGCAGCAATGGCATCAACACCCAATTCTTCAGAATGTTTAGCCAACTCAATACTATCTTTGGTATTATTGCAGGCAACATGATTGATGATGGTTAGTTTACCTGCAGCTACAGCCATCACATTTTCCAAGACACATTTGCGGTCTTCAACGCTTTGATAGATGCATTCCCCTGATGAGCCATTAAGGTACAAGCCCTTTACACCTTTATCAATGTAATATTGCGTTAGAGCACGCACCGCTTCAGGATTAATGTTTCCCTCAGCATCATAACAAGCGTAAAATGCTGGAATAATCCCTTTATAGTTATCTAAATGTTTCATATCACTTTTATCCTTTTCTACACAACTTGATTGCTATCATCCATCAAGGCTTTAACCACTACCTTTACCATCTCAAAACCAGAATCAGCTAATCCACCAGGTCTATGTCGCTCTTCTGGGAAGAAGATAAGAAAATAGCCTGGCTTAAGTGTTACCTCTAAAGAAGACTGACAGGCATCAAACCCATAATCTTCTTGAAGCCGATAGTCTACTAAAGTTTCTTGTGGCTGGTAACCATAAGAAATCGTTTCTGCCCCCTCCATCACAATATGAATATCTGCATAATGGCGATGGTATTCATACTTATTCTCAGGATTTTCTATCAACTGGTTTTCCCCATAATTTAGGAAAACTTGGTCTCCTTTGATAGCATGTCGCCCATAAGAAAGCTCTTGTAAATCTGTTTGCATGAGGTAATCAATTGCCCTATCGAGATTAGGATGTAAAAAACGATAATGGGATAAATTGCTGAGGGAATCTATAATCATGACTTATCCTTTCTTAGGAATTATTTTTTAAGGGCTTTGGAGTGTTTTTGCCCTTCTTCAATAGCCTTGTTTCCGTTTTTAACAAATGTGTCCAATGCTTCCTTAGATGATTTTTCACCAGTCAATGCTGCTTGTAATTCTGGGAATAAAGCTGTTCTAATTTCAGCATAACCTGGGGTATTGTTTGAGAAGTTGATCACGTATTTGTCATTGTTGATATAAGTTTCAAGCAGTGGGTTCTTAGCTTTTTCCTTGTCAACGAGTGATTTACGAACAGGCATAAAGTTCATACTTGCTTTAATCAATTCATCGTTTTCAGAGTAGTATTTAACAAAATCTTTGGCTAATTTGACACGTTTATCGCCATTGGTATTGAAAACTGCTGACCCCAGTACATAAGTGAAAGATTTAGGGCTATCAACATTTGGGACATTAGCAAGGCGAGCATCAAATTTGCCCAAAGTTCCATTAGCCATGTTGTCTTGCATGCCTTTATATAGAACTGAATTTGTAAAGCTTACAGCTACTTGTTTGTTTTGGAACATCGCATTAACATCATTACTTGTTAAAGATTCTGCCCCTGGTGTTAACATTTTTTTGTCGTTCAATTCTTTGAGGTAATCAAGAGCCTCTACACCTTTTTTATCATTAACAATCAATTTACCATCTTTGCCAAAGAAAGAAGAACCAAACATTCTGAGATACATCATGGTCCAAGTGTCGCCTTGATTATTTTTAGCATAAAATCCCAAAGGTGAAACCTTGTCATCACTTGCTTTAAGACTGCTTAAAATGGTTTTAAAGTCGTCCATTGACCAGTTTGCAATTTTTTCTTTGTCAGCAACATATTTTTGAAGCCCTGCTTTTTCAAACATTTCAGCATTATAAACTAACATGCCAGGGTTTTGTGCAAATGGGTAAAAATAGGTTTTGCCATTGATTGCCACATTATCCCAAACAGAAGCTGAAATATCTGCTTTGTTTTTATCATCAATAACAGAATCAAGCGGTTCTAGCAAACCTTGGTGAGCAAAGCTTGAAATAGCAAAGGTTGATTCAAAGAAAACATCAGGCAAGGTTTTTGTTTGTGTGGCAACACTCAGTTTACTATCTCTTTCTTCACCAGGAATAACCTGAACCGTAATTTTCTTCCCTGGATGGTCTTTTTCATACATCTTAGCTGCTGTTTTAAAGAAAGAATCATAGTCTGCACCTTTTTCAGTCCCGCTATAGGTTCCCTTCCATTGTGGCGTCAACCACACATCAATTTGATTTGGGTCTTTTCCTTCTTTAGCAGACTCCTTTTTAGAAGAGCAAGCTGCTAATCCAAGCAGTGGCAACATCGCTACAGTAGCGATTTTAAGCATTTTTTTAGTCATTTCTATTTTCCTTTCAGAAATATGTTTTTTAACAGATTAAGACGTTACTCTTTGATGGCGCCATTTGTAGCACCTTTAACAAAGAAACGTTGGAACATAAAGAATATAATAATCATTGGCAAGGCTGCTATTGCCGCACCTGCAACTTTCAAACCAATATTAGGGTTGATATCTTGTTGAAGACTGGCAACACCAATTGTCAGAGTCTTCATGTCTTTGCTTCTAGCCATGAGTAATTGCCATAAGTAATCATTCCAAGCTGTGACAAAGTTAAGAATAAAGAGGGCACCAATCCCTGGTTTGACAATAGGTAACATTAATGTTGAAAAGACAGTCCACTCACTGGCCCCATCAATCTTAGCAGACTCCCGAATGGATTCTGGAATCACTTTAAAGTAAGAATAAAGCATAAAGGTTCCAAAACCAGTGGCTAAGTTAGGAACAATCATGGATTGATAAGTATCTACCCAATTTAAACTTTCAATAACATCAAATAAGGGAACAATAAAGGTTTCTTTAGGAATCATAATGGATGCTATGACAATCAAAAAGAGTACTGTTCGACCCTTGAAGGCCAATTTTGAAAAGCCATAGGCAGCTAAAGCTGATACAAAAACACTAAATAAAGCTGTAGCAAAAGACACAATGAAACTGTTCATGACCCATTTTAGGGTAGGCTGTCCTGAAAATAATTCACTCAAATTCCCCATATACCATCTTTTTGGAAGAATATCTGGTGGCATTTGGTAAATTTCCGCTGACGTTTTGAAAGTATTTGTCACCAACCAAAACAATGGTAATAGAAATAAAAGTGCTAAAACCAAAACAATAATATTGGTGATGAGGTCAAACCTTTCCATTCTTTTTATATTTCTAAGCATATCTTCTCCTATTGGTTTGTTTTAACAAATGATCTCAACTGAGGGACACTCAATAAAAGTGCAATAATAAACATCAATACACCAATAGCCGATGCTGCCCCGGTATTGTTATAAACAAAGGCATTTTGGTAAAGGTAATACATCATTGTAACTGAAGCATTGTTTGGTCCACCACCTGTTAAGAGTTGAATAACAACGAAAATCTTCAAGACTGCAATGATATTAATAACAATCAAATAAGCCGTTGTTGGTCTTACTAAAGGTATGACAATATGTCTGATGCGTTGCCATCTGCTAGCACCATCTAATTGTGCTGCTTCAAAATAATCTTGCGAAATGCCAATCATCGTTGCTAAATATAAGATAATGGCTTGGCCAACATTTCCAACAAATGTGACAAAAACAATAATAGGCATAACCGTTTTAGTATTCCCAAGTAAGTTAACATGACCAAAACCTGCCGTCTGAAAAAGGTAGCTGATGAATCCGTTGGAAGGATTCAAAAGAAAGTTCCAAACGATACTCATAACAACCATTGATACCATAACTGGTAAATAGTAAGAACCTCTGATAAAAGAGACATATCTTGAATTTTTATCATAGACTGTTGTCGCTACAAAAAGAGCGAAAACAATGGTTAACAAGACAATTGCCACGACAAAAAAGATTGTATTGGCAATGGATTTAACAAAGGTTTGATCTTGCAATAATGCTTTGAAATTATCAAGACCAACAAAGTATGAATCCAGTCCATAAACCTTATAGAGACTCATTTTGAAGCCTTTAATAACAGGGTAAACAATGAAAATGAGCATTAAAAGCATTTGCGGTGCTATAAAAAGATAGCCCGGATATTGTTTTTTGATATTACTGAAATTCACATCAACTCTCCTCAATAGATTTTAATCTTGTAAAGCCTTGATAAAGCGCTCTGCTATTTCTTTTGGCCTAGTAATGGCACCACCAACAACGATTCCAGCAACACCTAGCTGATTGATTTGTTTTGCCTCTTTAGGGCAATGAATCTTCCCTTCGGCAATGACAGGAATACCAGCTTGACAAAGCCTGTCAACCAATTCAATATCTGGCCCTGCTTCCTGACGACTATATGAGGTGTAGCCAGAAAGTGTTGTCCCCACAAAATCAATTCCCGCTTCATAGGCAGCTAGTCCTTCCTCGTAAGTGCTGATATCTGCCATAAAAAGTTGCTCAGGATACTTGGCCTTGATTTGAGCAATAAAGTCTGCAATACTTAAACCATCATAACGTGCCCTATTGGTACAATCTAATGCAATAACTGCAATATCAAGCGCAGCCAATTGATCAATTTCAGTCATGGTAGCTGTGATAAAGGGTTTTTGCGGTGGGTAGTCCTTTTTGATAATCCCAATAATTGGTAAATCTGTTACCTCTTGTATTTCTTTGATGTCTCTAACTGAATTTGCTCTAATACCAACAGCACCAGCTTCTTCAGCCGCCTTAGCCATAAGTGGCATGACTCCTCCTTCTTCTCTAAAAAGAGGTTCCCCAGGCAAGGCTTGGCAAGAGACGATGATCCCACCTTTTATCGCTTGCAAAAGCTTGTCTTTTCGTGATTGATCAGGCATTCTATTTGCTCCTTTGCTTACAATTTTTTGTTATGAAAACGTTCACAAAGATATTATACCAATTACTAAAGTATTTTCGACACTTTTCAGCAATTTAGAAAATACATTCACATTTTTTCTTAAAACAATCATTTTTGAAACTAGTTTCAACTGTAACAGCAGCATAAAAAGGCTTTAGCAATGCTAAGGCCTTAGTTCTTTTTATGCTATGAGAGATTGGGCGGCTTCTAAACAAATAGCCTATAAAAGACTGTTATGGCACATTATTAGCATGACTTTCTAGCTATTTTAGTTGCCCTTTTTTCTAAAGTACTTATCACTAAACAGCATGAAGACTTATTGGTTTTTAAGCCCTTTATCATGCTACCTCTACTAACTTACATGCCCTTTTTATGATGTGGCAGTTGAGCAAGTAAGGACACTTTTAAACCAAAATGATTGCTAATGTCCGCAAGCGAGGCAGTTGTGATCTTTTGTCCAAAATCTTTTGGATCCAAGTGATAAATCACTGTTTTAGCATCTTTTTGAAACAGAAAAGTCATTTTCTGATCATTTGCTAAGGTTAAATCTGGTTGATTAGTAGCAAAGACAGCATGAGTAAAGTGCACGGCCACCTGATTATCACTTAATTGCTCAACACCATCAACAGTAACTGTATCATAAACGGGATCCTCTGTTAAAAATTTCCAATTAAAGGTTTTTAGACTTAAGGTAAAGTCGTTTTGACCAGCTTCTTTATGTTCATAAAGGAGGGCAAAATCATCTTTTCCAATTTGTTGTAACGAATTATAGGCAAAGGCTCCTTTTTGAACAAGGCGATGATGAAGCCATTTGAGACTTCCATCTGCTTGAACTTCTGCTAAACGAACATAACCATTGTTTCTATCCGGTCCATTAGCATTGGCTAAAACGATGTATTCCTTGCCGTCTCGTTCAAGTGCAATGGCTGATAACTGAACATAGACATCATTAACAGCTTGATAACGGTCCAAATCGTTTTGCCAAGTTTGCCCTCCATCTTTACTGGTAGCCACCTGTAATTTTCCGGTTTTGTTACGAACAAACAGTTTAATATCCCCATTTTTTAATTGGACAGCTACTGATTCTGTGTTTTGTTCCTTTTCAATAGCCATGGTTGCAGAATGAATTTTCTGACCAGATTTTGTCACACGATTGTCATTAACTGCTGCTCCCATCTGCCAAGTCAGACCATGGTCATCGGAGTAGATAACACGAGATGATTGAGAACCATCTAAATGTGATTTCCAGTTTGTTGAATAGGTTGGAACAATAATCCGACCTTTGTGTTCCCCGTATTTTAAGACGATTCCTGTTCCAGGTCCAACTCCTAAAAATTTCATTTCTGGACTTCTAACCATTGAAGTAATATCTCTTGGTGATGACCAAGTTTTGCCATCATCATCGCTATAAGACAGCCATAAATAGTTTGATTTTGCTATTCTAAATGGTGACGTTTTATGACTTGTGAAATAAACATTGCCGATAAGGTCTTGATCTTGGTAGAGGTCTCCTAAATCAGAGCGGTCTTTTTTGTCTGATGCTGTAATAACCCTGTAATTGGTTTTTGCACCTTGAGGAGTATAGACATAGCCACCCTCTCGAATGGTGTAAACCCCATCACCTTTACCATCTTCGCGATAAAGGTTCATATAAGTCTTATCCCCATGCTTGGTATATTCCACTTCTTGTTTTTTAGACATGCCAAAAATCCCTCTACCTTCTGGGAACATGTCATAAATAGAAAAAATCCGTTTACTAGTTGGATCTTGTACCAAGACCATGTCAATATTCACAGGAGAATTTTCTTCTGCTACGGCAGCTTTTGGATTATCTCGCAAGTTGACTAAGGTGTTTCTGTCACTCCAGGTTTTACCATTGTCTTCACTGCGTCTGATAACCATTCCAATATTACCCCAGTCTGAGGAATGATTAAATCGTTCGTCAGCACCCGCAATCAAGGTCCCTTTATCTGTTTTTAAGAGAGCTGGGATGCGGTAAGCATAAACCCCATCTTGATTCTTTCTTTTGATATATCCGCTTTGATAAACGTCTTGTTTATCTGAAAGTTCTGCCCCTTCTGCTAATGTCACGTGATTTTTTCCTCTGATAAAAAGTTGTGACCTATCACCGACTTCTGTTTCTGACAATGCCCTATTGTATACCGTAAAGTTTTTGATATCAAAATGTGAAAATCCCCATTTATTGCTTCTACCTCGTTGAGTTTGTCCAATTTGAGCAAATTCAGGGTTCGCTAAGTCCTTGATAAATTGTGTTGACGTTGAATCCTCCTGAGACAAGATGCCATTAACATAGATTTGAACCTTTTGAGCTTCTTGATTAATCACAAAAGCTAAAGCATTCCACTCACTTGGTTTAACGCGTTGACTAGCTGAAGTAAAGCTTTTATAAAAAGGCTTGTTAGCATTATCAGCCCCTTCAACACCGACAACACCTTCTTTTGTAATGTAAAGGTAAAAACGTTCATTTTCATTAGCACTTGTCGAAACAGAGAACCAAGTCATAAAATCATCCATGTCCTCAGGTGTTTTGATTTCAGCATAAATCGTTGCACTATCAAGTTTTTTCAAAGCATCCAGGTGTTCACTTAAATCAATTTTTGAGTTCTTTTGAAGGACCTGGTTGTCAATTTTGAAAACTTCATTTTCCTTATAAGCCTCTGCAATAGGATTAGCTTGTTGCACTTGGTCAGAGGCGAATTGGCCTTCTGATAGGATTTCCTTTCTTTTCTTGTCATCATTAGATAAGTCTAGCCTAATAGTATTATCTGTTACACTTAGAGTTGGCTCTGTTTCAACAATTGCTTTATCAGAGACCTTTAGGTCATTTACTTGTGTGATGTCACTCTCCTTTTGATGAGATGCCGGACTTAAATCTGTAACAGAACTGGTTACAAGTCCAGGTTGAGTTGGTCTCAATTCTTCTGCTGAGACTAGGGGTGTTCCAAAAAGACAAATACCAATCAATACAGATCCTACACCAATAGAAAGGCGACGGATTGAAAAACGTTGGCGCTTTTCAAAAAGCTTTTTACTGTTTTTGTTCATAACTTCTCCTTTAACGATAACTGATTGTGTAACTTTTTTATTAAAAGGTTTTTAATAAATACAAGATGTGCCACTTCAAAAATCATAAGAGGTATCTTAATGTCATGCTATTTGTCTTTGTTTTACTTTAGTATTCTCTCCATAACGCACATATAAAGGTAAGTCATCCCACTTATTCCAATAATAAGAAATAAGGATAGACCTACCAAAAACACTAATAAGGATTGTTTCAAAATAAACATCATAATTCCTAAACTTGCTAAAAAAGCAAAGCTCCAAGGAAAATGAAGACTCAAGAGGATAAAACTCTTCTTGAGAAGTTTGATAACTGGCTCTTGGCTTTTTGTTGCCAAAGGGTAAAGATAGCACGAGACCATAAGGAGTAAAAACAAGCTTGCTAAACAAAGAACCTTAAAAACTTGAAAGACTAGCGCTGTTTGATGCCACACCAAATAGAGGTCAAGTAAAATGACCCCTATTAAAGCAGTTTCCAAATTTCCAAGAAGAAACCCCCTTTGCAAATAGTGCTTGAAGAAGCTGACATAGTCTGCCAAAAGGTGTTCTGATTGGCCAGAGTGATCATTAACAAGGGTAGCATAAAGTGACATTTTAGCCACACCAATTGTCAAAAAAGGTAAGCAGGTCAAACAAAACAGCACATTAAGACACATGTAATCAAACACGGTAGCAGAACAACGCAACCATTTGCTGTCTAAATTAAAGAGAGAGCTTATCACACTTTTCTTTGTTTTTTTCATACTATTACTCTTTTTCTCATTTTACCCTTTAACAGCTCCCATTGTAATCCCTTGCGTAAATGATTTTTGGAAGACAAGGAAGACTGTTACAATTGGAACTGCTGCAAGTGCTGCGCCAGCCATGATAAGGCCGTAATTGGTTGCCATTTCTGCCTGCATCGTTGCAACGCCTAGTGAAATGGTTAAATTATCCCGTGAGGTTAACATGACTAACTGCATAAAATAATCATTCCAAGTGTTAATGAAGGTAAAGATGGCAAGTGCTGCAAATCCTGGCTTCACAATCGGAAAAGCAACACTGAAAAAGGTTCTAACTTCACCACAGCCGTCAATCTTTGCTGATTCTAGAAGTTCTGTTGGAATATTTTCTGAGAATTGTTTCATTAGGAAAACACCAAAAGGCCAGCCAACTAATGGCAGAATAACTGCTCCTAAGGTGTCATGAATCCCCATAAAGTTAACAATACGAACAAGTGGCACCAAGACAACTTGTTTTGGCAAAGCCATTGCTGCAATAAAGAGTGAAAACAAGAGACGCTGCCCATAGAAACGTTTTTTAGCCAAGGCATAACCTGCTAAAGAAGAGGTGCCACAGACTAAAAGCATGGTCATAACTGAAATAAAGACACTATTCCAGAGCCATTTTAAAGCTGGATTTTGTACAATGAGAGCTTTAAAGTTCTCTACTGTTGGCATCTTTGGCCACCATTGTGGCGGTATCATTATGGTATCAGGTTGGGATTTAAAGGCTCCTGTCATAATCCAATAAAAAGGAAAGACAAATAATACTGTCAAGAGGCATAGAATTACCGTTGTCAGAATATCTGATGCTGTTATTTTCTTTTTCTTCATATCTATTCTCCTTTAGTATTCCACGTCATTGCCTAATATCTTGAATTGGGCGAAACTAATGACTGCAATGAGTACTGCTAAGAAAACACCCATGGTATTAGCATAACCATATTCAGATAACTTAAAGGCTTTCTCATAGAGATAATACATTAAGGTACTTGTTGAATAGTTAGGTCCACCAGAAGTCAATAATTGAATCAAAGCAAAACATTGGAAGGAATTAATTGTTGTAATGACTGCAATATAAAGGGTTGTTGGTAATAAACTTGGCCATTTAATGTTCCAGAAAACCTGAAATTCTGTAGCCCCATCAACACGCGCAGCTTCAACCAATGACTGATCAATATTTCCCATTGCTGCAATGTAAAGAATGATGGGTTGCCCAACCGAGGTCGTTAGTAAAATAACAATAATGGCTAACAAAGCCCAATGCTTATCTCCTAACCAGCTGATGTTTTGGTCAATGACATGACTGTATTTTAAAACATAATTTAAAATCCCTGACATAGGGTCATAAATCCATTTCCAAACAACAGTCACAGCAACACTCCCTGTTACAACCGGTAAAAAGAAGACTGCTCGGTAAAAAGATCTGGAAATCACATTTTTATCATATGTTTTTGCAGCAACAAACAAGGAAAATAAAACAACAACTGGCACAGACCCAATAACAATAATTAATGTATTTACCAAGGATTTTATAAAAATAGGGTCTTTAAACATGCGACTGTAGTTGGCAAGGCCGACAAAGGTAAAGTCGGTCATGGTGTAGTTAAAAAAACTTGTCACAAATCCCATAATCATTGGCAAGAGAACAAAAATAATAAAGAAAACTAGCACTGGCGCCAAAAAGGCATATGAAACCAGAGTCTCTCTCATTTTTAATTTATTGACCTTCACTAAGGACTACCTCTTTCCTATCTTTTCTGATGAAAACAACCCCTTTTCAGTGACCATCTGACATGACAATGAAAAGGAGCCGTATTAATATCACTCGTTATTTAGTGCTTTTAATGGTTTTGTTTGCTTTTTCAGTAAATGCTTTCAAAGCATCTGCAGGCTTGTCATCGCCATTAGAAATTGCTTGAACCATTGGGAACCAAAGCGTTCTCATCTCAGCAAAGCCATCAATAGTGTTGTAGTATGGAGAATAATAGGCTGTCCATTTAGCTATTTTTTCCATACGGTCATCTTGATAAAGATCACCATAAGAGCTTCTTACAGGGAATGCACCTGTGCGAACAACATTCTTAGGTCCCCATTTTTTATCATCTGCGATAAAGGTTACAAACTTCTTAGAAGCTTCAATTTTTTTACTGTCTTTATCATTAAAGACAGCAAAGCCATTAACAAGGTATTCTAATTCAGGTTTGCCATCGTCTGATGGGAATGGCACTTCAAGGTAATCAACTTTACTTGCTGCAAGCAATTTCGCTTGAATACCTGGTTGTGCTGGTGCCCATAAAATGGTAAATGAGGTTTGTCCATTGGCAAAGTTTTGAATGTCTGCTGATCCATCATATTGAGAACCATTCATCATCAAACCAGATGTGATCCAAGAGGCTATTTTTTCCATTGATTTAACAGAATTGGCATCATCAGTCGTGTATTTGCTAACTTTTTCATCTGTGATATGACTACTATAGAGGTTTGAGAAAAAGGCGCGTGGTCCTTGGTCACCACCTTGACCATTAGCAAAGAATGAACCCGGGTTATAACCTTTATCCTTAAGAGCTTTCAAAACTTTTTCAAAGTCATCTGTTGTCCAACCTTCTTTAACAAGGTCAAGAACACCAGCATCTTTTAGCATTTTTTTATTAAACGCCATGTAAAATGGTGCTGAACTGATGGGGTACATATAAGCCTTATCGCCTGCTTTAGAAGCCTTAATAATATTACTATTATTCACATCTTTGACAAAATCATCAGTGAAAAGGTCATTTAAATCAGCTAATTTACCATTTTTTCCATATTGAATAATACGTCCTGGGGCATCAAATAAAACATTTGGT
Organism: Streptococcus iniae; assembly: GCF_030732225.1. Lineage (NCBI taxonomy): Bacteria > Bacillati > Bacillota > Bacilli > Lactobacillales > Streptococcaceae > Streptococcus > Streptococcus iniae. The sequence continues at coordinate 1,947,451 of NZ_CP132230.1, forward strand.
GCTGTTCCTGCTTCTATGGCTGTCGTAATCTTTTCAGGCCCTGAAGTGAAATCAATTGTTTCTAAATTAACTTTGATATTAGGGTTTTCTTTTTCAAAAGCTGCAATGAGTTTCTTTTCGTAAGTACCAACTCCATCTTCTGTTTTTTCTTGAGTGAAAACTGGGAATGCCCACCAGGTAATCTCTGTTTTTGCAGAGGAATCCGCTTTTCCAGATGCTTCTTTATTTGCCTTAGAACCACATGCAGCAAGTCCTAAAACAGTAGCACCACATAAAGCCAGTAGAGCCAATTTTTTCATTTTCATGGGTTTACTTCTCCTTAACCATTAATTATTATCTACAAGGCATTAAGCCTTTAAAGCTTCAATGAAGCGCTCCGCTATTTCCTTAGGTCTAGTTATAGCGCCACCAACAACGATACTCACAACGCCCAATTCATTAATCCTCTTGGCATCTTTTGGACAATGAATTTTCCCTTCGGCAATGACAGGAATACCAGCTCGGCAAAGTCTTTCAACCAATTCAAAATCTGGCCCTGCTTCTTGACGGCTATAGGAGGTGTAACCAGACAGTGTCGTTCCCACAAAATCAACACCTGCTTGGAAAGCTCTAATACCTTCTTCATAAGTACTAATATCTGCCATAAGAAACTGATGGGGGTATTTGACTTTCACCTGTTTAATAAAGTCTTCCACAGTCAAACCATCATAGCGGTCACGTTGCGTACAATCTAAAGCAATCACCGCTATATCTAAGGCAGCCAACTGATCGATTTCAGCCATAGTCGCTGTAATAAAGGGTTCTTGCGGAGGGTAATCTTTTTTGATAATCCCAATAATTGGAAGTTTAGTCACTTCTTGTATTTCTTTGATGTCTCTGACTGAATTAGCTCTGATACCAACAGCCCCAGCCTCTTCAGCCGCTTTAGCCAAAAGTGGCATAATCCCACCTTGACTTGTATAGAGAGGCTCACCTGGCAAAGCCTGACAAGAAACAATAATACCTCCTTTTAGGGATTGTAAAAGACTGTCTTTTGGTGAGTGATCAGGCATCTTTTTCGCTCCTTTTAAGAAATTAATTTACTATGAGAACGTTCACAAGTTCATTATAACAGTAATCAAAGCGTTTTCAATAACCTCTTGCTATTTAGAAAATACTTTCGTTTTTTAATTTTTTTTTAAAGTTTTTTGAAACTAGTTTCAAACACAAAAAACCAAGAGTCTCGAGCACCCTTGGTTTTCCTTATTTTGTATTCGCAATTATGCAGATAATACTTTACGTCCTTTACGACGACGGCTTGCTAGCACGCGACGTCCGTTTTTAGTTGCCATACGGTGACGGAATCCGTGTTTACGTTGACGACGGATTTTACTTGGTTGATAAGTACGTTTCACAGTGAATACCTCCTCATAGATTTTCGTATTCGTTTAGCCGGCTAGTTGTGATATCAGTTACTAAACATACCATAATATTCTATAACATATCACATCACTTGTCAAGAAATATTAGGTATCTTTTTCTTTTTAGTAATTTCTCAAAGTAAGTTCCGTCTGCCCTCCAAAACCGGAAGTTAGTGTGAAAAGGATTTTTATGGTGGAATTAAGTCTGAGACGTTTGGATTAGAAATGAGTTTATCCATCATGACAAAACACTGAAAAGGCAACACTTTTCTGTACAACATTTATAAAGTGTTTTTCTAGGCAATTAATCTTTTAGTCATTGGTGTTTGGTAGTTGAGACTACCATGAATGCGGTGGTAATTCCACCAATGAACATAGTCTTTAGTCTTAAGAACTAGTTCTTCCAGCGATTGAAAGGTTTCTTGATAAACAAATTCAATTTTGAAAGCACGATACGTACTTTCAGCTACGGCATTGTCATAAGGACAACCAGCCTGACTAAGCGAACGTGTGATTCCAAAGGCTTCCAATATTTCATCAATTAACTGATTATCAAACTCTTTGCCACGATCTGAATGGAACATCTTGACTTTGGTCAGGGCGTAAGGGATGCTTTGTATGGCTTGCTTAACGAGTTCAGCGGTCTTGTGCCAACCAAGAGACAGGCCGATGATTTCACGGTTGTATAGGTCAATGATGAGGCAAACATAAGCCCAACGATTGCCTACACGAACATAGGTTAAGTCAGTGACTAAGGCTTGTAGTGGTCTTTCTTGCTTAAACTGCCTGTCTAAGTGGTTGGGAATAGGGGCTTCATTCTTGCCTCTAGAATGTGGTTTGAAGGTGGCTTTCTGATAAACAGAAACCAAATTGAGTCGCTTCATAATGCGTCGAATCCGACGACGTGAAAGTGTGATACCTTCGTTATTCAAGCATATTTTGATTTTTCTGGATCCGTATCTGGACTCGCTCTCGAGGAAAATTCTTTTAATAGTTTCTTCAAACTCCGTTTCAGATACTGACTCCACGGCTTGATAGTAATAACTTGAGCGTGGCATATTCAGCCAGCGACACATCTTTGAAATGCTGTATTTAGCCTTATTAGCAGTGATTATTTCCCTTTTTGTGCCATAATCACTGCCGCTTGCTTTAGGATATCTAATTGCATTTCGAGTTCTTTATTGTGTTTCCTGAGTTCAATTAGCTCCCGCTGTTCATCTGTCAGATTATCAACAGACTTGAATGAACCAGTTGTTTTGGCTTGTCTAACCCACTTATCGAAGGTGGAAGGGGTTAGCTCGTATTCCTTGATGAGGCTGCTACGCTTTCTACCAGCATTGTAAAGGTCCACAATTTGTTGCTTAAAATCATCGGTGAAGTGACGACGTACTTTTCTAGACATGGTTTTTCTCCCGTTTTTCTTAAGTGTAGAACACTTTATAATTTCTGTCTAGTTTAGTGTAACCTATTCACACAAACACCTAACTCTCTCAGACCGTAATGACATCCAATCTGGTTTGGATAGAGGAGAAACCTTTAAAGCCATCGGGCTTAATCTACTGAAACACCCTACTACTATCGCAAAAGAAGTCAAACGAAATAAGCAACTAAGAGAATCAACCAAAGACTGCCTAGACTGTCCGCTACTAAGAAAAGCTCCCTATGTTTGTAATGGGTGTCCAAAGAGGAGGATCAACTGTGGTTACAAGAAGACCTTCTATCTTGCTAAGCAAGCTCAAAGGAACTACGAAAAACTTTTAGTTGAATCTAGAGAAGGAATCCCTTTGAACAAAGAGACCTTCTGGAAAATAGATAGAGTCCTTTCTAATGGGGTCAAGAAGGGCCAACGTATCTATCATATCCTCAAAACCAACGATCTAGAAGTGAGTTCTTCAACCGTTTATCGACACATCAAGAAAGGCTACCTATCCATCACACCAATCGACCTACCTAGAGCTGTGAAGTTCAAAAAAAGGCGAAAGAGCACACTCCCTCCTATTCCAAAAGCGATTAAAGAAGGGCGACGGTACGAGGATTTTATAGAACACATGAACCAATCAGAGCTGAACTCCTGGCTTGAAATGGACACGGTTATTGGACGGATTGGTGGAAAGGTCCTTCTCACCTTCAATGTCGCCTTCTGTAACTTCATCTTTGCCAAACTGATGGATTCTAAGACAGCTATCGAAACTGCTAAACACATACAGGTCATTAAGAGGACACTCTATGATAACAAGAGAGACTTCTTCAAACTCTTTCCTGTTATCCTAACGGATAATGGTGGGGAATTCGCTAGAGTGGATGATATTGAGATAGATGTTTGTGGACAGTCTCAACTCTTCTTTTGTGACCCTAATCGGTCTGACCAGAAAGCAAGAATCGAGAAGAATCATACCCTCGTGAGAGACATACTGCCTAAGGGGACTTCCTTCGACAACTTGACTCAAGAGGACATTAATCTGGCACTATCTCATATCAACAGCGTTAAGAGACAGGCTCTAAATGGTAAAACGGCTTATGAGCTATTCTCTTTTACTTACGGAAAAGACATCGCAAGTATACTCGGTATTGAGGAAATTACTGCGGAAGACGTCTGCCAATCTCCCAAACTATTAAAAGACAAAATCTAATAAAAGACAAAATCTAACCTAATCAACTAACTGATACAACCTAAACGTCTCACACTAACTTCAACCATAGCGGAACTTAATCTGAAACGCTTTCAGATGAGGAGGTTTTCTTGTACCCTTTTTTTGCGATTTTTAACTCTGAAAACCTATGAAATCAAGTATTATAAAAACCAACGGAACTTAGTCTGAGACGGATTTTCGTTGGTTTTTATTGGTTTTTATCAGACTAAATTCCATTTCTACTAGAGGTGGAACTTACTTTGAGAATTTAGCTCTTTTTCTTTTTAGCCAGTTTTTGATTGATAAGGCGACTGCTGTGATAATTTAACAGAAAAATCATAAGCCAAACAAGCAAATAAATCACAATGAAATTAAGGAAAAATCCTAAAAAATGCTCCATTTTAAGCCAATTATTATAATAATTCATGCCAAAAACGATAATGCTTATCCCTACAAAATGAAGACTTGTTTTTATCATAAAGGACAACTTTTCCAAATGATAAATCATAGAAACAACTCCCATAAAGCCACTGAAAATCAAGCAAGAAACGATATTTGAAATGGTCTGCGTTTTGACATCACTCGCTAATAAACTTAGCATATAGATAATGCCTCCAACACCAATTCCATAGATATAGGCATTGATTATTTTTTTCATACGGATTCCTCACTAAAGTCCTAATTGACGTTCTAGATTTTTTAAATAGCATCTGCTGATAATAATTTTTGTTTTATTTGTTAGTATGGCTAACATATTCCCAGAAAAAGAAGCCTCCATCCTAAGCAAATGGTCACTATTAATAATACTTTGCTTCGAAACCTGAACAAAGGTTTTTGTTGGTAACTTCTCTTTGATTTTATACAGTCTTTCTCGATTGTGAAATTTTCCTTGAGTCGTCATAATACAAAGATAATCATTATCAACTTCAACAGCAATAATATCTGTGTATTTTAGCAAGTGGATATTATCATCTTGTTTAATGGCAAGTAAGTCTGATTTCATCTCTTGGAAACCTTCTAAATATGTAATTAAATTTATAACCTCTTTATCATAGTTATTTTTTGAAATAACTATTTGCATTTCTGTATGTGATGCGTTTTCTTTAAAAAACCACTTCATGCCACTACTTCCTTTGTTCTTTATATCAGTATCATAACAAAAAAGAAGAGGGCTGTCTTTTCATTTCAGTTAAGTGGTTAGTTTTGCTGGCTAAGCGGTTACGATTTCTTGGTTTTGTGGATGACAATGAGTGTTGCTAAGAGCAATAACATTCCAAAGATTGTTATCATTACAATCCTATAATCATCATGTAGACTAGTTAGTTTATCTAGTTTCATTCCAATACCCATAAATTCTCTAAAGTCTGTTTTCGACCATTCTAACAGCTTAATAGAATCTTTGAGCAAAACCTGTCTGTAAAGCGAAGCAATGTAGGCACCTGGTGTCCCTTTAACAACTAATTTTCCCAAATCTGGTAAAACACCTACTGGTATATAAACCCCTACTAAGAAGCCTGAGGTGGTTCCTATGATGGTTCCAAGTCGACTTTCGATTGCCATCGTTTTAACAAATTGCAAAACAAGCGTTGCAAAGAGGGATGCTTGTAGAGAACTAAGAAATGCAATCAGCAATAATTGTGGGAAAAGCTCTGGCGATATGCTTAGTTGATCCTGCCATGCAAAATAAGTTTGCATAACAAGAAACACAACTACCTGCATGATCAAACTGATGATACTGGCACTTAAAAAATAACCTAGATGCAGCTTTAGCGGACTGACATCTGTTAAAAGCAAATCGTCCCAAACCGACTTTTCTTTATCCTCAACGATACGAGATAAGGCAGACCAACTTGTCGTAATCCCTGTTACAGCAAGCACCCCTCCCATAACCCATAAATCTAAGGTTTTTTCTGGATTGGAAAGGGATTTTTCCCAGGATAAGACAAGATTATGTTGTAAAAAAATGATATACAAAACAAAAGCTATCAAAGCTCCTAGAAGGGAGAAAAAAATACCTGATTTATCACTAAAATAAAGCTTTAAATGTCTTTCAATAACTGCAGTCATTAGTCTATTTCCTTTCCTGTGATGGTTAAAAATGCATCATTCAATGTTCCTTGTTGATAAGTAAAGTGAGCAATCTTCTGAGAATGTTCCCCTAAAAAGGCTATGATTTCTTTGACATCTAACCCCTCAAAAATAAGCATCTGGCCCTCTTCTTGGAAATCTCTCTTCAAAAGCACTTTATCCTCATCTCGACAAAGGCTTAGCCTTAATTTTGATTTACTGTATTGAGTAATCAAGTCTTGACTAGAGCCACTTGCAAGAATTTTCCCTTTATCAATAATATAAACCATATCAGCATTGTCAGCCTCTTCTAAATAATGACTGGTTAAAAAAATGGTTAATTTTTCTTCCTCTTGTAAGGTCTTAAACAACTTCCAAATCATCTGGCGACTTTGAATGTCTAAGCCCGTTGTTGGTTCATCTAAAAAGAGAATATCTGGTTTGTGAATTAGGGCCCTAGCAATATCAACCCGCCTCTTTTGCCCACCTGACAAGGTTTTATACTTTTGATGTAAGATTGGCCTTAAGGCTGTCATCACAATAATCTTATCCAACCAAGCATCATCCTTAGAGGTATACATTTTTAGACGGTTCTTGAGATTATCTTTCACCTTCAACTCACCATCCAAAATACTTTCTTGAAAGACCATCCCAATTTTAAGATTGTCTTTTGTGACCACTCTTCCAGAACTGGCTTTCACAATCCCTGTCAACATTTTGATTGTCGTTGACTTCCCAGCACCATTTGTTCCCAAATAGGCCACCAAGCTCCCCTGTTTAATCTGTAAATTGAGGTCTTGAATCACCTGATGTTTTCCATAAGTTTTGTTTAATTGCTGTGCTTCTATTAAATAAGTCATTGCGCTTACCTCCATGACAATAGCTTATCAGAAAAACACGGGCTAAGGTTTCAAAGTTAGCTAAGTGGAGAGATTAAGCTCCTATGTGGTAGGATTTTCTCTTCAAAACAAAAAAGCCATCCCAAATGGGATAACTCTTAATTTTCTAAACTAACAACCACATAACGGTTAGGGTCATTGCCTTCTGAGAAGCTTGTGACCCCTTCAATCATAGAAACTGTCTTATGAACAATTTTACGCTCGCTGTTACTCATGGGATCCATGGTGTAATTTTCTTCTGTTTCAAGAACACGAGCTGCAATTTTCTGAGTGAAATCAATCAGGGTTTCTGTACGGTGCTCAACATAGTCATGAACATTAATCGAGATTGAGAAATTCTTAGAATAACGGTCATGTAAGAAGTTCTGCGCGAGCAATTGCAAAGATTTTAAGACTTTTCCATGATAACCAATCACACGGCCTGGTTCTTGAGTCTCAATTTGAAGATTAATTTGGCGACGGTTATGACTAGGCTCAATGCTAGCTTCAATATCCATTTCGTAAATGATTTTAGTCACATAGGCCAAAACTTCTTCCGTAGCTTTTTCAATTTCTTGACTTGATGTTTGGTTTGAAAATTCAGTGGCAACAAATTCCTCAAAACTTTGTTCTGAAGTCTTAGCCTCTACCACTTCAGCTGATACTTCTTCTTTTTGCTCAACAGCTTCAGCTGAAACCTGCACATTTTCTGCTTTAGCTTTACTAGATTCTGGCTTAACAACCGGAGCATTTTGACGATTAATTTCTTCTGGAACACCTTGAGTTGCTTTTTTATCTGCTTTATAAACAGTCTTCTCATTGATTCCTTCAATATCAACCTGTGCTAATTTTTTACCAAATCCTAGGAAGCCCTTTTTCTCTTTTGAAATCACTTTGATATGAGCTTTTAGGCGTGGTAAATCAAGTTCTTTAAGGCCCTTTTCAATAGCCTCTTCAACAGTGTTACCTGTGTATAATACCATAAACGTAACTCCCTATTTTCTTTGTTTTAACGCTTTTTTACGAGCACGTCTTTCTTTAGAACGACGCTCTCTTTCTTCTTCTGCTTGGCGGGCACGCTCAGCAATAATTTTAAATGGGTTATTTAATAACAGCAATTGTAAGACTTGGAAGGCATTTGAAACTGTCCAGTAAAGAACAACACCACTTGCTAATTTGAATCCCATAAAGAAAATCATGAGAGGCATAACATAAGTCATTATAGTCATAACCATATTTTTTTCTTTTGCTGCAAGGTTGGTCAACCAGGTTGATAAGAAAGTAAAGAGGGCTGCCAAGACAGGCAAGATAAAGAGATGATCGTAGTTTGCTAGTTCAACCCACAAGAAGGTTCCTGTCTTAAGGAAAGGCACTCGAGACAAAGCTCCAAAAAGAGCTAGCATAACGGGCATTTGAATCACTAAAGGCAATAGACTCGCATATGGGTTAACCCCATACTTTTTGTACAATTCTTGACTTTCATTAGCGAGAGCCATACGACTATCTGCATCTTTACCTGGGTATTTTTGTTGTAATTTCCGTAGTTCTGGCTGGATATCTTGCATCTTTTGGCTAGACTTGATTTGCATATTGAACAAAGGCAATAACAAAAGACGAATCAAGACTGTAAATAAGATAATACCAATACCTATTGAGCCGTCAAAAGATAACCATTGAATAGACTTGGCAAAAAAATAAACCAATTGATCCCAACCACTCGATGAGTGTGCTGTTACTTCTCCTCTACCACAAGCTGCTAAAATAACCAATAAAGGAAACAGACTTGCTACTTTAATTTTCTTCTTCACTTTCAAAACCTTCCTCGAATAATTTGGCTAATTTTAAGACATGTTGTAAATTTTGTTTCATTTCCTGATAATCCAAGGTCTCAACACCTTTTCTGGCGATGACAACAAAATCATCTCTCTTAAGTGAATCCGAAAATTCCATTAAAACGTGTCTGATTTTACGTTTAACAGCATTCCTAGTCACGGCATTTCCAATCCGTTTACCAACTGAAATCCCCACTCGAAAATGTTTTTGTTCTTTTTCTAAAAAATAGATCACAAACTTACGGTTTGCTGTACTTTCACCACCATCAAAAATGGCTTGAAAATCTTTCTCACGCTTGACACGATAGGATTTTTTCAAAATTCAACTCCAACTATCTAAATTATTACCATTATACCATAAATACTAAAAAAGCCTCAACCCCAATGGATTTCAGCTCTTTTTACTTTATGGGAGCTCTTTTTGAGCCATTTTAATTTGCCAAGCAACTTGTTTAAAGCCTGTTGCACCTAAGGAATCACGACGCTCGACAGCGCTTTGTGATGTTAGAACAAAATAAACGTCTTCCCCAATCAATGGTGAAATACTTTGGTAGTCTTTTAAGGGAATATCTTGTAACAATTGTCCTGATTTAGATCCTACTAAAACCAGACGCCCAACAATTTCATGAGCTTGTCGAAAAGGCATTCCCTTACTAGCCAGATAATCGGCCAATTCAGTTGCATTTGAAAAATCAGATTCTGTCGCCTGTAACATCTTTGCTTCATTAATAGTAAGACTTGATAAGATACCTGCCAGAATATCCAAAGAATATGAGATGGTCTCGACTGTATCAAACATGCCTTCTTTGTCTTCTTGAAGGTCTTTATTATAAGCCAAAGGCAGAGACTTCATAACCGTCAATAAAGAGAAAAGGTTGCCATAAACACGACCTGTTTTCCCACGAATTAATTCTGCCATATCAGGATTCTTCTTTTGGGGCATGATTGATGAACCTGTTGAAAATGCGTCTGACAAGGTCACAAATTGGTATTCAAAAGAGGACCAATTAATAATCTCTTCACACAATCGACTCATATGCATCATGAGAATACTGGCGTTAGATAGAAATTCAAGGATAAAATCGCGATCTGACACAGCATCTAAAGAATTGCTATATAAGGAAGAAAAACCAAGTAAATCTGCCGTTAAGTGTCGATTAATTGGGAAAGTCGTCCCAGCTAAAGCTGCCGCTCCTAAGGGAGACATGTCTGTTCGAACAAGTGCCTCCTTAAAACGTTGACTATCTCTCTTAAACATTTGATAATAAGCCATCATATGATGCCCAAATGAGATCGGCTGAGCGTGCTGTAAATGGGTATAGCCAGGCATAATAGTCTCAACATGCCTTTGTGCCAAGTCAACTAAGACCTTTCTTAGATGAATAAGTTTTTGCTCAACTTCTTGAAGCTGATGCTTAAGGTATAAATGCATATCTGTAGCCACTTGATCATTTCGAGAGCGTGCAGTATGTAATTTCCCAGCTACCTGGCCAACTTTAGCTGTTAGTAACTCTTCAACAGCCATATGAATATCTTCATGACTAATATCAAATGCTATTTTCCCCGCCTCATAATCCTGAAGAATTTCTGCCAAGCCATTTTGAATGGTTTTGGCTTCATCTAGACTTATTATTCCTTCTTGGGCAAGCATTTGAACATGGGCTATTGACCCTTTAATATCATAGCTAAAGAGTTTATAGTCAAAGGTAATTGAGGCACCAAACGTTTCAACCCATTTTTCAAGACCTGCTTCAAAACGTCCTCCCCACAATTTTTGATTTTCTACCATAATATTCTCCTTTTAGTTCTGCAATCTACTTGCTTGATTGTTTGGCATGAACTTGCGCATTAACCATGGTCGGAAGTCCCCATAGTTTAATGAAACCGACTGCTGCTGACTGATCAAAGCTGTCTGCTGCTGTGTAGGTCGCCAAATCTTCATCATAAAGTGAGTTGTCCGATTGACGAGCAACAACTTGTGCCTGACCTTTATAAAGTTTTACTTTTGCTACTCCATTAACCATTTTTTGACTTTCTTTAACATAGGCCATAATGGCTTTTGTCGCAGGGTTAAACCAAAGACCATTATAAATTAAATTTGCTAATTCATTTTCCAAAATAGGTTTAAAATGTGACACTTCCCTAACTAAGGTCAAATCTTCAATTTCTTTATGTGCTGCTAAAAGGGTTATGGCTGCAGGACACTCATAAATTTCACGGGATTTAATGCCAACTAAGCGATTTTCGACATGGTCAATACGACCAATACCATGAGCACCTGCTATTTTATTGAGTTTTAGAATAAGTTCTGCTAAAGAAAGAGACTGACCATTTAAAGCTACTGGTTTACCTGATATAAAGCTAATGTCTATAAATTCGGGCTTATCTGGAGCAGCTTCTGGTGATACCGTAATCCCAAAGGCATCTTCAGGTGCTTGATTCCATGGATTTTCTAAAACACCGCATTCATTAGCTCGTCCCCAAAGGTTCTGATCAATTGAATAAGGACTATCTAAGTTGGCAGGTACTGGCACACCATTTTCCTTTGCAAATGCGATTTCTTCTTCACGAGACCATTTCCACTCTCTAACAGGAGCAATGACTTTTAAGTTTGGGTCTAAACTATTAATAGCAACTTCAAATCGAACTTGATCATTGCCTTTGCCGGTACATCCATGAGCAACTAGGTTGGCATCATACTGATGCGCTATTTCCACCAACTTTTGCGCAATCAAAGGACGACTTAGTGCTGAAATCAGCGGGTATTTTTGTTCATAAAAAGCACGGGCTTGTAAAGCAGGTAAGACATATTCTTCTGCAAAAATATCTTTTAAATCAATGATGTGGGATTCAATGGCACCTACTTTTAAGGCCTTGTCATGAATAAAATCCAAGTCCTTACCTTCACCAACATCCATACAGACTGCAATCACATCGTAGGTTTTTTTCAACCATGCAATGGCAACCGAAGTATCCAAACCACCCGAATAAGCTAAAATCAGTTTTTCTTTCATCCTAAAAATCTCTTTTCTAATTATTTTGATTACTATCATATTGTATATTTATTTAAAAGTCAACAATTTTAGTATTTTTATTCTTATTTTTTAGTAAAAAGGCTTTATCTATGTATATTTATCAAAATAACAGAACAAAAAAAGACTCGGATAAAAATCCGAGTCCTTGACTGATTCATCACCAGTCTATGTGATATCCAAACAAAGACAACTGAAATATGCGTCTTATTAGTAATCGTCACATCAAAAATACTATTTGTTTATGGAGAGAGAGAGAGAGAAAACAATATTTTGATTGAATTGGGGATTGACGACTTACTAACTGACCGCTCATTAAGTCTTTATTTATATTAGTAATTATACATGAAGAATCTGCTTGTGCTTCTTTTTTTCCTGAAATGTTGATATTTTATCCTAAAATGTTATTTTTTTTGAAAATTAATGCAATTCTTCCCATTTCTCAATCAAATGCTTTATTTTAAGACGAGAAACTGGACAGGAATCGCCATTTTCAAAATAAACCAATTGCTCATATTTATCAATACGAACCACATTGGCTAAATTAATCAAGTAGGAGCGATGGCACATAAAAAGCTTAGGTGCTGCTTCTTGAATTTCCGACAGGTTGCCATAAAATTCCAACCTTTCTGTTTGTGTCCATAAACACACTTTATGAGGTGTGGTTGAGGTTGCAAAATATAAAATATCTTTAAAAGGCAGACGTAGTTTTGTCTGAGCTGTCTCAAAAATAAAGAATTCTTCAGGTTCATGACTCTCCATCATTTTGCTGGTGTACTGAATACATTCTTCGATTTGTTCCTTAAACTGTTGTTTATCAACCGCCTTGTCAATAAAATCAAGGGCAGAAACTTTATACTTAAACGAAATCGGAGCAAATTCTGAATGTGTGGTAACAAATACAATGACTGCATTAGCATCTCTTTGCCTAATTTTTGTGGCTAACTCCAAGCCTTTTTTTTGCTCGTTCTTGATTTCAATGTCTAAAAAGAACAATTGGTGATTGCCCTTTTCCAAAATCGCATCATACAATTTATCTGGATTGGAAAAAATTTCCAATTGATTACAGTTAATACCTGTCTCTGCCAATATTTCTTCAATGGTGGACTCTATTCGCGTTTGCTGGATAAAATTGTCTTCAAGGATAAATATATTCATCGTTTATCTCATTTCTAATATTTGTCTTAGCCGATAATGATTGCTTTTACTTGAAAATATCGTCTCAGGATAGTCTTCTAAAACGGTAAAAAAGCGTTTAAAACTCTTCTGATAATGGCCTGTCGCATCAGGATGATGTTCATTAAAGAGCGTAGCCATGTCAATTTGCTTTAACTTGGTGCTGTTTTCAATAATAAAAAATTGCTTATTATCTTGGTAAAAATAGGCAATGGAAATAAAGGGCCTATTGCTACCTTTGGCTGTATCAATAGCATTATCTAATAAAATCGATAAAACAACAACTAAATCGAGTAATTTTAGAGGCAAATTATCAATTTCATCTGGAATTTCAATATGTAAGGTAATGCCATGATTCTGAGCTTCCAATAATTTTGATTGCAAGAGACTTCGAATAACAGCTTCTTTAATATTCCCAAGAGCACCAAAACCAACTTCAGGACTAAACATGGCATAGGCTGATTCTTTTACAACAGCGTTATAAACTTCTTTAATCTCTTTACGATTCCCACTGTCAATACTGTCTTTTAAACTAATCAGAATATTTTCCGAATCATGCTTAATGGTTCTAATATCTCGATACAACTGTTCAATATAATGATTGTAATTAACCAAGTTTTCAACGCGTTCTCCTTGAGCAAGAGCAAGTTTTCGTTCCAGGTCATCTTTTGTAAAGCGGTCCAGGCGAATAATAAACCAGATCATCATCAGTAAATAGATTAAAATTAACTTTGGTCGAATGCTCTGGTAAAGGGCAATTTCTGAAATGAAGGATAAATTAAGCAAATAAACGGAGAAATAATAAGAAAACATGATAGCATTCATGAGTGCCACCCAACGCCTCATCTTGTCAACTGTAATAAATTTCAACAGTGCAATGTCAACACTAAAAATATAACTCAAGAAAAAGAAAATAGGAAGAACTAACAAATAAGACAGTAGTAAAAGTCTAATATCTAAATAAACTTGTGTTGAACTATAGCCCAAACAAACAGGGATAAAAAACATGATAATGGAGCGGTAAAGCGATTCAACCATCATCATTGAAAAAAGGGCGTAAAAAATCGTTTCAGTTGCTTTTCTGTGTCTAAGGAATACAAAGCCCATTGTGATAAAAAAGACTTGATTCATTAACATATTGTGCTCAGATAAAAAATTAAGGCCTACAAATAAGCTACCTAGTAAAAAACGTTGGTAGAATCTGAGTTGAAGGCCAGAAATTTTCGAAAAGAAGAGCCAAATATCACAAAAAACAACCGTGTAAAATAAGGTGAAATAGTAAAAATAAGGCATCTAACTCTTTCCTTTCGCCAGTATGGTAAGCATCTGGCTAAATTCATAATCTTGGCTTTTGGTTTGCAAGGACAAGTGCGGGTGTTTGCCTAAAATCGTTTGCACATTTGATAAGCCAATGCCTCGTTTATCTCCTTTGGTTGAATAGCCTTCTTTAAACAAGCGTGAAATCGAAATGGACGCTTCCTTGGTACTATTAGCAATATGTAACCTTTGCTCATTACCATTGAGGAAGTAGGCAATGGTCATACGAGGCTTTTCCGACTTTAAGGCCGCTTCAATTGCATTATCAAGAAAAACTGACAAAATCAGCAAGAGGTCTAGTTCTGGTATAGGCACCTCAATAATCTGATCTGGAACTTCAATAAGGGTTTCAATGCCTTTTTTTTCAGCCTCAACAATCTTAGCTGACAGTAAACTCTTCACTGAAGAAATTTTAATGGGCGCTAGCTTTGAAATATTATAATGCTTATCATCCCAAAACTCACTTGATTGATTGAGAATATGATAATACGTTTCTTGAATTTTTTCTGTGGTCTCATTATCTATTGCAGCCTCCAAAGTTTGAAGACGCCTGGAATAGTCTTCTTGAAAGATTTTCATTTCACGGTACAACTGTTCCAAGTGTTTCCCATAACTTTCAAGATTTTCAATATAATCTTCCTGTTCTTTTTTGATTTCAAGTTCCAAGAAATGTTTGGACTTATGATTAAAATAAGACAGCAAAAAAAGAAATAAAAAAGTGAAAATAAAGAAAAGAACCTGATAAGCTAGATCATTATTTTGGAAAGACTGGTAATGTAAAAAGGGATCATCAAAACCTAGAATCAAGAAAATATCAACATAGTAAGCCAAAATAAAAATCAAAAAGATTTTATAAAAATTCTTAGCTCTTATTGTTCCACTTGTGATAAAGATGAGCCGATAATCTTTTCCGATAAAATAATTCACTAAAGCAAAACAGGGGTAAATTAAAACAAATGCCAAGATGTTCAAGAGTAAGGCTTGCATTTCGAATTCCTTAACAATAACAAGTGACGGAAACAAGATGATCAATAAAAATCGGGAAAACAAGTCAATGAAAACACTTGGAAAGAAAGCTAAAAATAAGGTTTGAAGATAGGGTAACTGCTTACTCTTAAGCTTCAAAATACTAAAAAATAAAACAGGGTCTATCAGGAGAGGGGTTAAAAAATCAACTTGTGAAAAAAATAAGGCTGTTGAAATAATAAACAACTTTTCCCACAGAACAAGTCTAATATCAGATAAAAAGGTAAAAATTTTTATTTCTGTAATATAGTAAATAATCATCGACAGAAAAAAACACATAATATAAATACCAATCATAGCTCTCCTTTCTAACTCAGCTTTTCCATTTTAACATATTTGTAAACAAGAAATGACATCTTTTTATAACATTTTTTTAACCTTAATGTAAAAAGCAGTTACGATTTAAGCAACTGCTTTGCTATGAAACTATCATGCCTTTGGAATTTTCAGGGTTTGTGTCACCATAAAATGACTACTTTTTGTTGATAATAGACTACAAGGGTAAGCTTCTAGAATGGTTCTGACATTATCAAGGCCAAGTCCTCTTTCTGCTCCTTTGGTGGAATAACCTTTCTTAAAAATGGCGCCAATATCAACTTTTTCTTCCTGAGTTGAATTTTCAATCACAAAAACAAGCATGTCATCGAGTTCAAAAAGAACAAAATTCATTTTCTTGTCATGGCTTTCTTTAGCAGCCTCTATCGCATTATCACAAAAGACAGAAATAATAATCATTAAATCTAACAGTTCCATTGCAACTCCTGTGACGTCATCAGGCACTTCAACAGTTAAATGGAGGCCTTGTGTCTGTGCTTCAAATAATTTTGAGGCTAGAAAACTTTTTAAAATAGGAATTTTAACATTAATAAGACGTTCTAAATCGTATTTAGAACTGTTAAATGGGTTTTCCTTCAAAGAAAAAAGCTGATTAAAGTCACTTTTAACTTGCTCCATATCTCCCGTATCTAAGACTTGCCCAAACCTTATTAAGGAATCTTTTGTCTGTTTTTTGAAATGGGTTATTTCGCCATATAAGGTTGCAATATAGGTATTGTAACTGCTTAGATTGCGGTAATGATTTTGCCGTTCCATAGCAGCTTCACTCTCCACTGACGCAATAGCCTTGCTATTGAATTGGTATAAACTCCACAAAAACAAGAGGGCATAGACAAAGATAAATAAATACCTCATCCTTGTAACACTGTAAGGTAAATACGCAATATGAGATTCTAGGAAAGTGGAACCATTCACAAATATAAAAAATACAATCATAATCCCATTTGCATAGTATAAAGCTTTTGAACGACCATTGGCTAAACGGATGGCTTCGTAATCAATATGCAGGAGGTAATGAATAAAAAGATAACAAGGCATTGCTGAAAGATAACAAATCGCCACTAACCACTGACTAGCATTGATGTGACTAATAGAGACACGTAAAATGGCCGACAAAACTGTATAGGCAACTATCCTAAACGATAATTCAACAATAATTGTCGTGTAAAAACTATAAAAGACATGATAAGCTAAAGGTAAGCTCTTATCAATGACATAAGAAAAGACAAGCAAATAAAGAGGGTCTATAACAAGGGCGTAAGTGTCTAAAATATTACTAATTGAAGAACTTAATAAAATAAAGAGAACCATTTGCCACCACTTGCCTGTTTTTCCTCTAATAAAGAAAAAAATAGCCAAATGAGTTGTAAAGATGATGATATAAAAAAGTATTCTTAACGCAACTGACAAGTTATTTCACCTCTAAAAATCTGCCTTCTTCTGCAGTAAACTTCATGATTTGACTTAACTGATGATCCCTTAAAACAATTTTATAAGAGAATTTAGGGTTACGCTCAGCCAAAATAGACAAGGTCATGTCTGTAATATCAAGTTGTTCCCTCATTTCTCTGGTAAAAGCTTTGCGAAGGTTTTTAACCTGATTATCAATTCGAATCACCAGACGATCTTGCTCATTGACATAACAGGTAAAATCAATTTCCGGTTCCTTAAACCTTTCTGAAATTAAAATGGCTAAATCACCCGTTACTGCAACAACAGTCATTAAATCCATTTCAGACAAAGAGGGTGTCCCTAGACTTTGACAAATTCGGTAATTCAAATTTATCCCTTTTCCTTGAGCTTCGAGATGCTTCATCGCCAATAATATTCGAGCATTTTTATTTCGAATTTTTGACAGTTGCTCAACTCTAAGTGAGACTGTGGAATCAACAACGCTATTTAACTTCAGCATAATTTCGTGATAGACTATCTTTACCGTCTCAAGGTTACCTGTCTCGATACTAGCTGATAAAGTCAGCAAAATGTTATCGTAGTCGTGCCTAAAAGAACGAATCTTTTGATAAAGTTTCTCTAAGTAAACATTATAGTGTTCTAAGAGTAAGATATGCTTTCTTTCTTCTTCTTGCATCATTTTTTTGATGTTTTTTTTGGTCACATCATTCATGTAAGAAATAAGGTAAAGTAACACCAGTAAAAAAACAAGAACAATACCTTTATGATACCATTCAGTCGTAACTGAAAATGACATTTTGCTCAGAATAAAGAGGTAATAACCTATGAATGACAATTCTGTCATTACTAAAAAACGATTGGTCCATTTGGTTTGATAGCGGACAAATGAAAAATTACGAATCGAAAAGATCTTGACTAAAAACAAAAAAGTTGGCAAAACAAAGGCATAGGCTAGTAAAATGTTGACATCATTGGCGACAACCTTCGAAAAGGAACCATGTTTAAATAAAGGAATAATGAAAAACAAAATCAATTTGGACAGTAAATCTGTCATAATAATAGGGAATTGTGAGAAAAACACATGATGAGTCCACTTATCATTGCGATGGGTAAAGTAGTGGTATAAAAAGAAGAAAATGGGCTCTATCCAAACAATATAGTGATTAACAAATCCGACAATAAACATCTGAAAAACAAGGAATAGAAAGACTTTACCCCAAGGAATTTTGATATGACGATCTATAAAGTAAATCACTAAATTATCACTAAATCTAAGCAAAAAAATGCTAACTAATACTAGTGTTTCCATCTCATTCCTCCAAGCACAGGGTGTAAACACCATTCTCCTAATCATACTATAAGTCTAATGCTTAGGCAATTTTTTAACACTTTAACAATCATAACCACCCGTCTAACGGGTGGTTTGAACAAGGGCTATAAGCCCAGAATACAAGCCAGCGTCTAAAGGCGCTGGCTTTCACTTTGTTCAAGCCTTATTGCTCTTGACTCGTCACTTGCCTCTCAAAGAGGCCTTTGTATTACTTGCCACTATCCCTAAAGGGATCTTCATATTCTTTTACACTTAATTTATCCACTGCTATATCATGTTTCTCTTGATCTTGTATGTATTTTTTTATTGTGGCTTCATTCAATCCAACTGTACTTACATAATAACCTTCAGCCCAAAAATGTCGATTACCAAACTTATATTTGAGATTAGCGTGTTTATCAAACATCATGAGTGCGCTTTTTCCTTTTAAATATCCCATAAAACTTGAAACACTAATTCTTTGGGGAATACTTACCAACATGTGGACATGGTCTGGCATCAAATGACCTTCAATTATTTCTACACCTTTATAGCTACACAGTCTCTGAAAAATCTCACCGAGACTACTTCTGTATTGATTATAGATTATTTTTCCTCTATACTTAGGGGTGAACACAATGTGATATTTACACATCCACTTTGTGTGTGATAAGCTATGTGCCTTCTGTGCCATATTTTGACTCCTTTCGCTTTACAATTGGCTTGAACACCTATATTGTACCGCGTTAGGAGTCTTTTGGGTATAACCTTTGATGCACACCCGCATAGCGGGTGGTTTTTTGTTTCACACCTTCGGAGTGAAACGGACTAAAAGTCACATAATTAAAAAGACTGCCCTAATTAAAGGGACAGACTTCTTAGGTTATAGCATGTTAGCAAGGTGTTGAATGGATTTTTCACGACCTAATAAATAGATGGTATTTGGTAGGTCTGGGCCATGCATTTCACCGGAAACGGCAATACGAATTGGCATAAAGAGGTTCTTACCTTTGATACCTGTTTCTTTTTGAATGGCTTTGATTTGTGGGAAAATCGTTTCTGGCTGGAAATCCTCATCTGACATAGCTTCAAGTTTTTCTTTCAAGGCTTGAAGAACTGTTGGAACTGTTTCACCAGCCATAACTTCTTTTTCTTCCTCACTTAATTCTGGGAAATCTGCAAAGAATAAATCTGTCAATGGTACAATTTCATCTGCGGATATTAATTGTGGTTGATAGAGTTCAACCAATTTTTCAGCTTTATCCGTTAAGCGACCAGCTTCTGCTAAGAAGGGTTTGCAAAGGGCAAAAACCGTTTGCAAATCCGTATTTTTAAGATAATCATTACTCATCCAGTCCATCTTTTTCTGGTCAAAAGCTGCTGGAGACTTGCTTAAACGGTTTTCATCAAAAAGTTCAATCAATTGCTGACGAGAAAAAATCTCATCCTCACCACCAGGGTTCCAACCAAGAAGAGCAATAAAGTTGAAAACTGCTTCTGGTAGATAGCCTTTTTTACGGTAATCCTCAATAAATTGAAGGGTATTTGTGTCACGTTTTGACAATTTCTTACCTGTTTCTGAATTGATAATCAATGTCATGTGACCAAATTCTGGTGCTTCCCATCCAAGTGCTTCATAAACCATTAATTGTTTTGGGGTATTAGCAATATGGTCATCTCCACGAATAACATGAGAAATAGCCATATCATGGTCATCAACAACAACAGCAAAATTGTAGGTTGGGTACCCATCTTTTTTCTGGATAACCCAATCACCACCAATATTGCCACCTTCAAAGGTAATCTCGCCTTTAACCATGTCATGCCATTTGTAGATGCCTGCTTCATTAACCTTTAAACGAACCGTTGGAATAATACCTTGTGCCTCGCGGTCTGCGATGTAAGTTGCTTTTTCGTCAGCTGACATGCCAATGAATTCATTGATGTAGCGAGGAGTTTCACCTTCAGCTTCTTGACGCTCACGCTCAGCAGCTAATTCTTCTTCAGTGACATAAGATTTATAAGCTTTGCCTTCATCAAGTAACTGATTGATGTACTTTTGGTAAAGCTCCAAACGTTCCGATTGGCGGTAATTAGCATGAGTTTCTGGACTCTCATCCCAATCCATTCCCAACCATTTAAGGTTTTCAAGTTGAGAGCGTTCTCCATCTTCGACATGACGTTTACGGTCTGTGTCTTCAATACGAATAATAAAATCACCACCATGGTGACGCGCATAAAGATAGTTAAAAAGTGCTGTACGGGCATTCCCGATATGTAGCAATCCAGTTGGACTTGGTGCGTAACGCACACGAATGTTGTTAGCCATTTTCGTTTCTCCTATTTTTAATGCAAAAGTGTGACTGTCATTTAAAAACAAGCAGGAAAGGATGCCATTCAAGCTTGCTTGTTGATTTTTAAAATACTCTTGCTAAATGAAATGATTTCAATCACAACTATTATAGCATATTTTCAGGTAGGAAGCGAAAAAAATCAGCCAAAGAGCTGATTTCAAAAGTGATTTAGTTACTTCTGCTAACAATGTATTTTTGTAAAACACCTGCAAATTGTTGGACATTAAGACTTTGCACGTAAACGTCACCATAACCGCTAAAAGTGTTAACCACACCTTCGCCAGTTCCGATAGACTGCATAAAACCGTTCTCTAAGTGAATATTATAATCCAATTCTTGGCTCCAAGCAACAACATGAGCGTTATCAATCGTCATTTCTTGCCCATGTAGGCTAATTTTCTTAATAGAACCAAATGCATTAATTAACAGTGTCCCTTGCCCCTGTGTTGACATGACAAAGAAGCCACCTTGACCAGCAAACAGAGCTTTTCCAACACTTTGTCTTTCCAGTGTGTATTGAGCAGAACCATCAAGAGCTAAGAAGGCACCATCGTTCAGGCGATATTGTTTAAGGCCAAGTTCTAAGGCGACAACCTGACCAGGTGTTGACGGAGCAAGAGCCAGCTTTCCTTTTTCATCTGATGCTATCGCTCGAGTGATAAACATAGACTCACCAGAAACCATTGATCTGCCAATAGCACCAACTAATTTTCCAAGTCCTGAACCCCTACCATTAAGTTTTGTAGTCAAGGTCACACTCGGGGTGTGGTATACCATGCTTCCTTTTTGAAGAAAAATAGATTCTCCTGCTTCTAAATCAATTTCAACCAAAGGAAATTGCATGTTTGAATCAATTGTAAACGCCATTTTGTTATCTGCCATCTGATTGCTCCTTTAAAATAATCAGTAATTTACACCTTCATTATAGTCCAAGTTCAAACCCTTGTCTATTTTTTACCGTGAAACAAACCTAAAAAGACTGGTCCTAACCAGTCCTTTTACTTTAAGCTTCAAAAACCTGAGTCATACGACCTGTATCGACATCATAAACAGCACCATTGATTTCAACATCCTTTGGAATGAGCGGAGATTGGCGTAAAATTGCCATATCAAGACGTACACTTTCTTCCACATCAGAAAAAGGCAGAAAATCCTGATGGCTCACATCAACCCCTAGTTCTTTCTGAATATGGTGAGCAAAACCTTCATTGGTAAAGGTTTGGGCGCCACAATCCGTATGATGAAGAACTACAATTTCACGCGTTCCCATTTGTTGTTGTGAAATCACTAAAGATCGTATCATGTCTTCTGTGACCCGTCCACCAGCATTCCGTAAAATATGGGCATCCCCAAGAGCCAAGCCTAAAGCTTGGGCAACGTGTAACCGCGAATCCATACAGGTAACAATAGCAACTTTTGTTTTGGGCTTCAAAGGCAAGTGGGCCGTCCCATGTAAAGCGACATAGGCTTTGTTTGCTAGCATAAAATGTTCAAAATAGGACATTACTTCTCCTTTTTGTCTTCCAAAGTTTTTAACTACCTGTATTTTATCATCTTTAAATGCAAAAGTCTGATTTGTAGACTCAAAGCAATGGAAGCATTTCAAACGCTGAAAATCTAGCCATACCTACAAGATAACACAATCACAATCAATGTGAGAAGACAGCCTTTAACACTTGACCAACTGTCGACACCCCAATGACTTCAATTCCTTTTGGAACACTTATCCCTTGTAAGGAATTCTTAGGAGCATATAGTTTTGTAAAGCCAAGCTTTGCCGCTTCATTTATCCGTTGCTCAATACGCGTCACACGGCGAATTTCCCCAGTCAAGCCAATTTCTCCAAGAAATGCTTCTTGTGGATTGGTTGGTTTTTCTTTATAACTCGATGCAATTGCAACTGCAACTGCTAAATCAATAGCTGGCTCATCTAATTTGACACCACCAGCTGATTTGAGATAGGCATCTTGATTCTGCAAGAGTAAGCCACAACGTTTTTCAAGCACCGCCATAATTAAACTCACTCGGTTAAAATCAAGACCTGTTGTTGTTCGTCTGGCATTACCAAAAACAGTTGGTGTCACAAGAGATTGAACCTCAGCTAAGATAGGACGACTCCCCTCCATTGTAACCACAATAGCTGAACCCGTTGCACCATCAAGGCGTTCTTCCAGAAAAACTTGACTAGGATTGAGCACTTCAACTAAGCCACCAGATTGCATCTCAAAAATACCAATTTCATTGGTTGAACCAAAACGGTTTTTAACAGCCCGTAAAATACGAAAAGTATGGTGGCGCTCCCCTTCAAAATAAAGAACAGTATCTACCATATGTTCCAACATCCGAGGTCCTGCAATAGTTCCTTCTTTTGTCACATGCCCAACAATAAAGGTTGCGATGTTATTGGTTTTAGCCAACTGCATCAGCTCAGCTGTTACTTCTCTAACCTGACTGACAGATCCTTGAACACCAGTAATATCTGGACTCATCATGGTTTGAATAGAGTCAATAATAAGAAAGTCTGGTTGTAATTTTTCAATCTCAGCACGAACCTGTTGCATATTAGTTTCAGCATAGAGGTAAAATTCATTATCCACATCACCAAGACGTTCACTACGCAATTTAATTTGCTCAGCTGACTCCTCACCTGAAACATAAAGTACTGTTCCTTTTGCTGCAAGTTGAGTTGACACTTGTAATAAGAGGGTAGACTTTCCAATCCCTGGATCACCACCAATCAGAATTAAACTTCCAGGAACAACACCACCACCTAAAACACGGTTAAACTCATCCATATCAGTTTTCGTTCTGGCATAGTGAATGTTATCAACGTCTTTTAATTTAACGGGTTTACTTTTTTCGCCCGTCAGGCTAACCCGAGCGTTCTTAACCTCTTTAACTTCAATTTCTTCCACAAAAGATGACCAAGCGGAGCAATTGGGGCAACGCCCTAAGTACTTAGGCGACTGATAGCCACATTCTTGACAGATAAATTGTGTTTTCTTTTTTGCCATTTTTTAGCGTCTTAGACCTTTCTTTACTGTCCGGTACTGCCAAAACCACCTGTACGAACACCATCTGCTTGATCGTCATCTACAAGAAGATAGGGAGCAAAAACAGCTTGAACAATACGTTCGCCTACTTCAAGTCTTACCTCGTGATCAGTGATGTTTTTCATCTGCGCAAAAATATGCCCTTCGTTTCCTGGGTTACCATAATAATCCCCGTCAATAACACCTACTGAATTGATGAGTACTAACCCCTTTTTACGAGGATTTGACGAACGGTCAAACAAGAAAAGCACCTCACCAGCTTGCATATAAGCCTTAACACCTGTTGGGACCAAAGTAATCTCTCCTGGTGCAATAGTCATTGCCTCAGCTACTTTCAAATCATAACCAGCAGCATGCGCTGTCTCACGCTTGGGAAGCAAATCTTGATTTGTCATTGTTGATAATAATTCAAAGCCACGAATTTTCATAATAATCCTTTCAAATCTCTTCTATAATTAAACAGTTACAATGTCTCTATTATAAAGTATTCGTAAAAGAATAGCAAAAATGCTAAGTTATGACAAAAAACCTCCTTTATTTAAAAGAGGTTTCTAGGAGATTATTAAATATCATCTTCTACAAGGATTTCTGCTGGGATGGCAAACAACTTTGTTAAGGTAAAACATAGTCCCATACTTAATAGAGAAACCACAAAGTAGGTCAACAATTGGTAAGTATCATAGATATACATTAGGTAAGATGGTAATACTGCCAAACCATATGAATTTGATTGGATATGGAACAAGGAAAGCAAGGCAGCACCTGTCCCTGATGAAATCAACATCATATACAGTGGTTTTAAGTTATAGCGTAGGTGTAAACCAAAGAGGACTGGTTCACTGACACCAAATAATTGTGACATAAATGCCCCCATAACGGTTTGTTTGACACGGTCACTTTTAGCAGAGGTGTAAAAAGCCAAACAGGCACCTAAATTGGCAAAACCATACATGGCACATAGGGTAATTAATTGGTTAAAGCCTGTATTGGCAAGTAGGGATGTTTCAATCACAACATACATATGATGTAAGCCGGTAATGACAGCTAAAGGATATGTTGCTCCAACAAAGAAACCACCTAAGCCAAATGGTAAATTCATTAAGCCCTGCGTTAATGCAATCAAGCCTTTTTCTAACCAATGTACAATTGGGGCAAATCCCATTAAAGCAACAACAATCATCACTAGCATGGTAATAAAAGGGGTTAGGATTAAATCAAGTGAATTTGGCATCACCTGACGCAATTTACGTTCTAACTTAGCACCAAGAAAACCCGTTAAAATAGCTGTCACTACTGACCCTTGTGCCCCCATAACAGGTAAAACCCCTGCAACCATAATGGCTTTGGCATCACCTGATGCAACCCCATAGGCATTAGGAAGAATTGGTGATACTAGCATCAACCCCGTCACTAAACCAATCATCGGAGTACCGCCAAACACCCTAAAGGCAGACATGGTAATTAGAGCTGGAAGAAAAGCAAAAGCCGTATCTGTCAACACACTAACGAGTTGATTGAGATAAGCTGGGAAAATAGCTGTTGAGAGACCCATTAACCCTAAAATATGATCATTGAAAATAACACCTTTAAGCCCTAAAAAGAGACCCGTTGCTGCAATAACAGGAACAATCGGAACAAAAATATCTCCAAGTGTTCGCATCAGCGCCTTAACACCTTTTTCTTGCGATTTGACATAAGCGTCTTGGTCAGCTTTAGCCGCAGTTGTCACATTTAACTGCTCAACTTCAGCAAAGACCTTGTTAACAATTCCAGTTCCTAAAATAATTTGATATTGCCCACTATTGTAAAAAGTCCCTTTAACTTCATCAATCTTTTCAACTGCTTTACTATCAATTTTGCTATGGTCTTTAACCACTAGTCTTAAGCGTGTTGCACAATGGGTTGCTGAGATGATATTTTCAGCTCCTACTTCATTAATAATTGCTCGCGCAATGTGTTGGTATTTTTCAGTTGCCATTTAGTTTTCCTCCAAAATGAGAGCAGCAAAAGGCTCTAAAGTGATGTGTTTTTGAGTTAATGTAACTTTTGCTAAATTATGGAATAAAATGTTAGTAAGGGGTTTGTTAATCGTCGTTTTTCTTTCTTGATTACTGAAATTAACGATGATAAGCAAGGACTTTCCCTTATACTGACGACGGTATTGAAAAATGGTGTCATCATCTGACTTTGGAAAAGAAATGTCTCCAAACGTTAAAAGCTCCGCCCATTCCCCCTTAGAAAAAGCAATCATCTCTTTGTAAAAATTTAAAATAGATGACTTATCTTTTTCTTGGTATTCCACTGTTAACTGAGGATTATTCCCAGCCATTGCTAACCAAGGGTCCTTATCAGAAAAACCGCCATACTTAGTCATATCCCACTGCATCGGTGTTCTAGAATGATCTCGGCTTCTTTTATTGATAACTGCCAAGGCTTCTTCTTGAGATAACCCTTCTTGCATCCCTCGGTGGTATTGATCAATTGAGGAAATGTCATCAAATGCTGCAATAGAACTTCTTTGTGCATTTACCATTCCTATTTCTTGACCTTGATAAATAAAAGAGCTTCCTCTTAAAAAGAAATATAAGATTGCCATAGCTTTAACAGCCTCAGGATTTTCAGCATCTTCCTTTAAATACTTGCTGCTTGCTCGTGGTTGGTCATGATTCTCAATAAAAGGTGCCCCCCAGCCTACTTTTTGAATGGCTAGTTGAGAGGCCTTTAAATAATCATAAAGATCAGAAGGCTTCCAATCCACTGGTTTAAACCATTCACTGCCACTTGCAACATCAAGATCAGCATGTTTAAAGTCAAAAATCATTGAAAAATAGCCATCTGGACCAATGAATTCTTCCAATTGATCATAAGGAACACCTGGTGCTTCAGCTACTGTAACAGCCTGATAAGGTTTGAAACATTTCTCATTTAATTCTTTCAGAAACACATCAATACCAGGTTGATTTCGGCTAACCTTTGTACATTTTGCCAGACCATCAACACCATCTGGCTCAATACTTTTAAAACTAAGGTCTTTTTTGATAAAGGTTATGGCATCAACTCTAAAACCTGCAATCCCAAGATCCAACCAACTATTAACCATTTTGTAGATATCTTGACGCATCTGAGGGTTTTCCCAATTTAAATCAGGTTGCTTCTTGTGAAAGGTATGATAGTAATAGGTATCTTCATTTGGTAATTTTTCCCAAACAGACCCTCCAAAGATGGATCTCCAATTATTGGGAATTTCTTTAGATGACTTAAAAATATAATAATCGCGGTATTTACTTGTTGGGTCTGAAAGTGCTTCTTGAAACCATTCATGCTCATCAGACGTGTGATTGATAACTAAATCCAGCAGAATCTTGATGTTTTTTTCCTTAGCCTGTAAAATTAATTCTTTTAGATCATCCATATCACCAAATTCATCTTGAATTGCAAGATAATCTGAAATATCATAACCATTATCAGCCATAGGAGACTTATAAATGGGGCAAATCCAAATACTAGTAATCCCTAGGTCTGCTAAATAATCTAATCTATTGATAATCCCTTTTAAGTCACCAATGCCATCATGATTGGAATCCTGAAAACTTTTGGGGTAAATCTGATAAATAATTTCTGACTGCCACCACTTTGTCATGCATTTTCCTCCTGTTTACGCTTACAAAACTATCTTAACCTAGAAAAAACCTTTAGACAAGATAATCTAAAGGTTTTGGAAATCGGTTCTTTTTTGGAACGATTTTACTCTATTTGTAAAATCGTTTCAAGTTAGTTGTAATTTTAAATAGAGTATTTCAATAGCAAGGCTATAAGGAGTGATATGCCCAGTTGGAATCAATTGTTTTTGAGAAAGATTAGGAATATAAAGATGCTCGTCAGACAGAATATGTGTCTCTTTAAAATCACTGATTAAAACAAGAAAAATGGATGCCATCCACTGTGGCGATTGCAACTCTAATGGAAAATCCTCCGGGGAGTCCAACTGAAAAACCCATAAAATCTGATGATCTAAACCTTGCTTATGACTTAACAAGGCCTGATAACTGGGTAAAATGATCACTGTCTTTCCCAATGGAAAAAAAATCCGTTGAAAATCCTTTGCAAGTCGCAGCTCTAAATCTGTCCTTGCTAGCAGATAAATACGATCTGCCCTTCGAAGGGTTTTTAGGATTTTTTCTGTGTCAAAACGTGCAATGTAGTCAACCACCTGATGATAGAGTTCCTGAAAATCACGGCGAACAATAAGAGTTGCCTCTTGTTTAGCATATTTAAGCACGGCTTTTAACTCAGAAAAGCCAGTTAAGCCTAATTTTTTACACAATCGAAACACACTTGTCGTTGACACATGACAGCTATCTGCTATTTCTTGAATGTTGTAGGAATAGGCGCTTTTATCTTCATTTAAAAAATGGAAAATCAACCATTCTGTTTCTGATAATTGCGCTTTTGAGCTTTCTACAAGTTCTTGTAAGTTCATTTTTTTTGCTCCATTGCCAAACAATAATCGTAGAACAACTGATCTATGATAAAGTAGAAAGTTGTCGAAATTTCATAAGTTCTCTTGGTTGGCGTTCTAATAGATTCCGTCGGAACATAAAGTTGGTAGTCAGCTAATTTTGCCATGCTATTATTGCTAGACTGGGTCATTACCATGGTTTTGGCAGAATGATACTGCAAGTCCTTTAGAATATTAATCGCCTCTTTAGACTCTCCCTTATAAGATAAGAGTAGCACTAAATCCTGAGAGGTAACATTTACCTTGATGTAATCATATTCTCCTTGATCAAAGAAAACAATAACTTCTTTACCAACCGAAGTAAACAAATGCCGCAAGGATTCAACTTCCATTTTTTGGGCATTGCCGGTTCCATAGACATAAAGTCTATTGGTTGTTGTTAAGAGTTTGACCAATTGATGCAAATCTTGTTTTTCAAAAATTTGATCAATGTACCTGTGATACCTGCTAAGAACACGGCTAAAATCTGTCTGATTGACAGGTGCTTTAGACTCTTTTTGAGCTAAAAGAAACTTTAATTCTGCAAAACTATCTATTTCTAATTTCTTTAGCAAACGAGAAATGCTCGAGCGCGAGACAAAACAAGCATCGGCTAAGTCTTGGCTTGTCATTTCTGCTAGTTCTTGCTGATGCTTTTCCAAATAAGTAATAATGGCTAAATCTTGTTCGGTTAACTTCTTATAACAGTTATCTGTTCGTTTGACCCAATCCATTCAAAAACTCCTATTGTTCAGGCACAAAAAGTATTAATACGGCAGTCATGACACAAGTCATAACAAATAAGACTATTTTAAGCATTATGATGGGACTTAATGTGATTGAAATCGCCATTAACACATAGACTTGAATTAAAATATGTCGCTTACGTTTGCGTGACATGACTCTTGTTTCAGGATAATCACCAACGTAAAGCTCATATAATCGACTGTTTTTAAGCCAGTTGGTAAATCTATCTGAACTTCTAGAAAAGCAAAAAGCTGCTAGTAATAAAAACGGGGTTGTTGGTAAAACAGGTAAAAGAATCCCAATAATCCCTAAAATAAAGCTTACCAAACCAAGGGCAAGATAGATTATTTTTTTCATAATACTCCTTTGATTACTTGTTATTATAACAAAAAAATGCTGTATCTGCTTTCTAGTACTGCTTGACGCATTTCTCGTGAATAAATTCACAGTTTTCCCTATTTTTCCTTGCATTCTAATGGTCAAAGCGTTATGATATGTTTATAAGATTAAATTATCTTGAACTTTCAGAAAAAAGAGGAAACAATATGAAACTTATTGGACTTGTGGGAACCAATTCAAACCGTTCTACCAACCGTCAACTTCTTCAGTACATGGAGAAACATTTCTCTGATAAAGCAAGTATTGAACTTATCGAAATCAAAGATATTCCTATGTTTAATAAGCCTGCTGATAAAAAAATCCCAGACATTGTTTTGGAAATTGCAGGTAAAATCGATGACGCTGATGGTCTCATCATTGGAACTCCGGAATACGACCATTCCATTCCGGCAGTACTAATGAATGCCTTAGCTTGGCTATCTTATGGTGTTTTCCCACTCTTTAATAAACCTGTCATGATTACAGGTGCTTCTTATGGGGCTCTTGGCTCATCGCGTGCACAACTACAACTGCGCCAAATCCTTAATGCTCCTGAGTTAAAAGCAAGTGTTCTACCTGATGAATTTTTACTTTCTCATTCTCTTCAAGCCTTTGACAGCGAAGGAAACCTCATTGATCTTGAGACTATTCAAAAATTAGACGCTATTTTTGATGATTTCCGAATCTTCGTTAAGATCACTGAAAAATTATCACACGCACAAGCACTTCTTAAAAAGGAAGCTGAAAACTTTGACTGGGAAAGCCTCTAGGCCAGAAAGGAAGAACCTATGAAACTTGTTGGAATCGTCGGCTCAAATGCTGAACAATCATATAATCGTACCCTACTTGAATTTATTAGACGTCAGTTTAAGCTGAAATTTGAATTGGAACTGTTAGAAATTAAAGATGTTCCTATGTTCAATCAAGATAAAGACCAGTCAAACTGTTTTGCCATTCAATACCTCTATAACAAAATTACTCGTGCAGACGGTGTTATTATTGCTACACCTGAACATAACCATACCATCACTCCGGCATTAAAAAACACATTAGAGTGGCTATCTTACAACCTTCACCCCTTAGAAAACAAACCTGTTATGATTGTTGGAGCATCCTATTATGATCAGGGAACATCTAGAGCTCAAGTCCATTTACGTAAAATTTTAGAAGCTCCAGGAGTCAATGCCTACACACTTCCAGGAAATGAATTTTTACTTGGTAAAGCTAAAGAAGCCTTTGACGACAACGGTAATATTATCAACGAAGGTACTGTAACATTTTTAGAATCTTGCCTAGATAATTTCATTAAATACGTAGGAGTTGTATCATCCTTGAAAAAACCAAAACCTATTCTACCTGAAGACCTAGATGCTGGTAAACCAATTGCAACAAGCATCACTGAAGTTGATCCTGATGATCCCGACTGGTTGGAAAAAGCATCACAGCTTGTTAATGCTGTCGAAGGAGATACTTATGTTAAGTTGGATCAAGGATTATTAACAGTTAATCAAATCAACATGTTCTTAAACGCAATGCCATTTGAATTAACCTATGCTGATGACAATAATCAATTCCTCTATTATAATAATGCCCATCAAGATCCAGAAACCATGTTTGCTAAGCGTGTCCCATCTCAAGTTGGTAATCGTATGTCAACTGTACACGGCTCCCTCCCACCAGCACGTATGAAAAACGTTGAGTGGGTAATCGGTACTCTTCGTAATGGTAATCAGGAATATGTTCGCACTATTGTTCCTGGCTCCCCAGCTGAAGTTATCAATACACACAATTATCAAGCCATGTATTATCCTGACGGCTCTTATGCAGGTATCAATGAAATTGTCTTTAACTTTAAGCCTTGGTTGGACTGGTACCTTAAAGAAACAGGTCAGCATTTAGCCGGCGGAAAAGCTGCAGCTATGCCCCATGCTGTCGATGCAACTTCAGGTGCTTCTGATGCCACATCTGCTCATGGAGCTGATGTGGATGCGACTTCTGGCGCTTCTGAGCATTAAGCCAAAAAACTCTTGTCTTCAGACGGGGATTTGCCATTCCCGTCTTTTCTATTTTTACATGTAATGAGGTTTTTATGTCTGTATTTCAAGAAAAAATCGAGGCTGCCTGTGCTAAAAAGGTCGCTCTCTATGATGAAAGTCTTGCAAGATATGCTTTACGCTCTATCTTTGCTGGAGCTTTTCTGACCATGTCAACAGCTGTTGGTATCTTAGCTGCGGACCTTATTAGTACCCAATTCCCATCTTTAGCCCGTTTCTTCTTTACCTTTTTATTTGCGATTGGATTGATTTACGTTTTAATCTTCAACGGTGAATTGGCCACATCAAATATGATGTACTTGACTACTGGTGCTTATTATAAAAAACTTAAATGGTCAAAAGTAAGTCTAATGCTCTTATACTGTACATTCTTTAATTTGGTTGGAGCTATTATTTTAGCATGGCTTTTTAACCAATCCTTTACTTATGGACAGCTAACAGATAAAAGTTTTGTGATCAATGCTGTTCAACTCAAACTTGGAAAAACAGATTGGATGAACTTCATTGAGGGTATTACAGCAAATATGTTTGTCAATATGGCTATCTTAGGCTATATGCTCTTAAAAAGCGAAGGAGCCAAGTTTTTCATTGCCTTGTCTGCAATCTTTATGTTTGTTTTCTTGATTAATGAACATTTAATTGCAAATTTTGCTTCATTTATGTTAGCAGGTTTCAGTCCAGTAGAAGGCATTAAAGGCTTTACTTTAGTCAACATCCTACGACAATGGACAGTTGTTTTCTTTGGTAACTGGCTAGGTGGTGGACTTTTCATTGGTATTGCTTACGCCTGGCTAAATCAAACCAAAACAAATCATCAAGAAAGTTAATCAAAAATATTGAAAACTTTCTCCGTCAGAAAAAGTCAGAGATTCGCTATTAATGTGCGGCTCTGATTTTAATTTCCTGTAATTCTTATATCAATTTCCACTCGGCTTTCCCTGAAGGTTACAACAATTGTCTGTCTGTCTTTTCACTTCAACTGTCGGTCGTTTTCTCTGATTCACATAGAGACCTTTCTAATAATTGTTGCAACTAATAAATTATTAAAAAACCAAGACATGTAATCGCTTTCGTTATATAATAAAAATAAAAAGGAATGAGTTTATGTCAAATCTTCAAGAACAATCTTATGATTTTTTTATTAGTACTGTTAATGCAGCGAGTAAATTACCCTTTGTTAAGGTAAATAGGGATGAGTTTTTAAAAAAACAATTTAAAAATGACCCTCATTTAGATGATATTTTACGATATGGACCCCAAGTTGTATTTACAGCAGATTCTTTACTTAAGATGGCTGATAAAATATCATCTGATATGACAAAGCAAACCTCTAGTCTTTCTTTTATGGCTGGTTTACCATCTAATCCCCTAACTGCCCCAGTGTCAGCAGGTGCAGATATTGTTCAATTTTTCGGTTATGCTTTAAATATGTCACAAAAAATAGCCTATCTTTTCGGAGAAGACGATTTATTCAATGGTGATACAAATCATCTGCCAGAAGAAGTTAAAATAAAAATTGTTTCTTATTTGGGAGTAATGTTTGGTGCAAGTGGTGCTAGCACTTTATTAATTAATTTTTCAAAAACTATGGGGGAAAATGTTGGTAAGAAAGTCGCTCAAAAAGCTTTAACTAAAACAACCTGGTATCCTCTTGTAAAAAAAATAGCTACTACTATTGGAGCTAAATTTACAAAAAAAACTGTACAAAATGTTTTAACAAAATCAGTACCAATTATTGGTGGTGCAATTTCTGGAGGAATGACTTATCTGACATTTAAACCGATGGGGAATCGCTTGGCAAAAACTTTATACCAAAATCTAAATGGTGAATTTGAAAACCATGATATGGTCTATAATGAAAGTTATATTAATAAAATTATTGAAAATGATTGTGATTTGATCTGAAACCTTAAATTTAAAAATACTAAGTCAACTCAAAGTAGATAACATAGAATGTTATTATCAAAAATATTGAGAAATTAAACGACACCCCAATCGTTAGAGTTTTGCTATGTCCCCCTTTCACTGGATTAGTCCAGTAAAAAGGGGACATAGCAAAACTCTAACGATTGGGGTGCTTTTTATATTATGACAGGTATTAAACTTAACAATCTTGCTGTTTAGATATCTTTTCCTTGATAGGTAAATCGAATTTGTGGAAAATCATTGGCACTGTTTTTATCTTGCATGAAGGCTTTGGCATCTTTTTTGACTTGAACTAAATCGATTGCTTGAGCCTTAGCTGCATAGACACAACCACAGTAACACTGACGGTAAACATCATATTCTTCACACATTTCAACCGATCTACGATAACCATTATTCTTTTTAAAATCACTGGGTAGGTATTTTGTTGTGTAAACGTTTTGCACATCAATTCCCACTGCGTTAATGGTTTGCGAATTTTTATGGGGGCTAATGGTTAATGCACTGGCAAAATAGTCAAAGCCAAGTTCTACTGCTTTTTGTGCCGTTTTATCAAGCCGGTAATCAAAACAAACACGACACCTGTCTCCTCCTTCTGGTTCTTTTTCTAACCCTCTGACTGTTTTAATAAATTCATTAGGCACATAATCTGCTTCTAAAAAACACACATTATTCCCTGTCTTGGCATTAAAATCAGCGACAAATTTCTGAGTAACGTAAGCTCTGCGATGGTATTCGTCTTTAGGGTGAATATTTGAATTGGCAAAGTAAACTGTGATATCAGCATATTGCGTTAAATACTCTAACGTATAAGTTGAACAAGGTGCACAACAGACATGCATCAATATTTTTGGTCGCACAAGCTCTTTGGCCCAAACTTTGGTCATCTGCTGCATGACACGATCATAATTTATATTTTGGTTAGGATTCATTCGACTGAGAATCTCTTGTAAATCAATCATAGTTCATCACTTTCTTAACAGAATGTCTTTATTATACCATAATCACATCTTCAACTTTTAACAATTTATGAGCTAATAAGACACTAAAAAGCCTTTGGAAAATGTGCTCCAAAGACTTTTTTGTATTGTGTTGAGATTATTCAAAGACAAACTGATTATGATAAAGCTCTGAATAGAAGCCTTTTTGGCGAAGCAATTCATGATGATCACCTTGCTCAATAACAAGACCATCTTTCAGCACAATGATTTCATCAGCATTAAGTATGGTTTTAAGGCGGTGAGCAATGACAAAACTTGTTCTACCAGCAACGACAGCTTCCATTGCTTTTTGAATCTTACTTTCAGTAACAGTATCAACATTTGACGTTGCCTCATCCAAAATCAAGACCTGAGGATCTGTCAAAAGGGTTCTTGCAATTGAAATCAACTGCTTTTGACCTGTTGAGAAACTATTTTCATCATCTGAAACTTTGGTGTCATAGCCATCTGGCAAGGACATGATAAAGTCATGAATATGAGTCGCTTTTGCAGCCACCTCAACCATTTCTTGACTAATGGAAGCATCACCAAATCGAATATTATCAGCAATTGTCCCTGAGAATAACACTGACTCCTGAAGAACAATCCCCACATTTTTACGAAGACTATCAAGATCATAATCTCTAATATCAATACCATCAAAGGTGATTGAGCCACCATCGACATCGTAAAAGCGATTGATTAAGTTCATGATTGTTGTCTTACCAGAACCAGTCGGACCTACAACAGCAACCATTTTCCCTTTGGGAGCTGAAATGGTCACATCAGACAATACTTTTTGACCTGGGAAATAACCAAAATCCACATGGTTAATAGCCACACCTTCTTTTAGTTCTGTAAAGATAGTACCATTTTCTGGCCGAACTTCTTCTTTTTCATCGAACATTTCTTGAATGCGACCTGCCCCTGTGAAAGCCAGTTGTAATTCTCCCCATGAAGCTGCAACTTGCATGATTGGTTGGTAATATTGTTGAGAATATTGCACAAACATAACAACTAAACCAAGACCTGCAGCCATTGAAATAGACTTATCATTAAGCACGATGCTTGAGCCGACAAAGATAACAATGGCGGTATTCAACAGACTCATTCCATTCATAACTGGGAATAAGAGACCTGCAAATAAACGTCCTTTGAAGGTGGCTTGGCGAACTTTTTCATTATGCTCTAAAAAGCCATTGATGGTCTCTTCTTGAACACCTTGAACAATAATCGCTTTTTGCCCCGAAATTTTCTCATCCATGTAAGCATTAAGGGCTGACACTTCTTTTTGTTGAATATTAGTGTATTTGCGTGACAAACGAATAATAATAACAAGGAAAATCAAGGCTAGGGGAGTAGTAGCTACTGTTAGAAGAGCTAGACGGGTATCTTGTCTAAACATCATCCAAACCAACCCAATATAAAGGGCAATATTGGTAACAACCTGAACCAAAGACTGATTGAGAGAGTTCTGAATGTTATCAAGGTCACTGGTAAAACGAGATAAAATCGCACCATCTTTATGGCTGTCAAAGAATGATACGGTCAAACGCTCTAATTTCCCAAACAAACCTTTGCGCATTCTATTTGTGGAATGAGCAACAATTCTTGTGAATAACAGACTGTAAACAAGATTTGCTAAAGCTGTAAAAATATAGGCTAACAAGAGTTTATGCATAATTGCCATAAAGGCGGTCGTATCTGGTTTAAACCCCGATTGTCCCATCATTTTAGCTTTATAAAAACTTTGCCCAATTTTACCAAGTTCTGTTAAGGATTCTCCTAAAAATACTGGCGCTTTAACTTGTAAGTAAGTCGCAAGAATAATAGCAAAAGCAATCATTACAAATGATAATTTGTAACGTTTAAAATAAAACCAGAAAAAACGTGCTGTTTTCATTATTCTTCCTCCTTTCCTTTTTGCGTTTCATAAATTTCACGGTAAACATCATTTGATGCAACTAACTCTGCATGCGTCCCTTGACCAATCAGACGACCATCATCCAATACTAAAATGGTATCAGCTTTAACAACTGATGAAATTTTCTGAGCAATAATCACTGTTGTTGTCTCTTTAAGGTCTTTGTTTAAAGCCTCTTGAACAAGTTTTTCAGATTTAGCATCTAAGGCAGATGTGGAATCATCAAGAACCAAAATTTTGGGATTGGAAATAACCCCACGCGCAATAGACATTCTTTGTTTTTGACCACCAGAAAAGTTATTGCCACGTTCTTCAACTTGACTGTCATAACCATTGTCCATGCGATCAATAAATTCACGGGCCTGTGCAATACCTGCTGCTTTTTCCATGGTGGCAAAATCAGCCTTGTAATTTCCTTGACGTAAATTATCTGCAATCGTTCCAGAAAATAGGATGGCTTTTTGCAAGACAATTGAAATATTTTCTTTAAGAGTATTTTTACTTAAACTTTTAAGGTCCTTACCACCAATCAATATACGACCTTCTTGTGGGTCAAATAATCGTGGAATTAACTGTGCAAGTGTGGATTTCCCAGCACCTGTTGCACCAACTACACCAACCATCTGACCAGATGAAACAGAAAATGAAATGTCTTTCAACGTTGCTTCTGTGTCATTTGGATAAGTAAAACTAACATGTTCAAACACAATATCTCCTGAAATGTCGTCATCGCTTGTGTTATCAAATGTCATGGCAGGCTCTGTATCTAGCACTTCTTTCAAACGTTTCAAAGAAACAAAAGCACGACTTGCTTGCATTCCCATAAAACCAACCATGATGATAGAAAACATGATTTGCATCATATAAGTCATAAAAGAAGCAATACTTCCCACAACCATCGGATCTGTTTTCACCATTCCAGAAACCAGTAAGATTGAAACATAAATAGCCATGTAAGACACCAACATCAAAGCTGGTTGCATCATTGAAAAGCCATACCCAATAAACATGTTAAGGCCTAAAAGTTCATTTGAGGTCTCTTTAAATTTTGCGTATTGTTCACGTTCTTGAACAAAAGATTTGACCACACGCACACCACGAAGATTTTCTTTAGCAATCCGATTAATGGTATCCATTAAGGCTTGAAATTTTCCAAAACGTGGTCCCATTTGGCTCATAACTAAGGCCATAATCATTGCAATTAAAACAACCATCAAAACAATAACCCACCACAATTTAGGTAAGGTTTGTACAGCCATGAAAAAAGCCCCTACAAAAAGGATTGGTAGTCGCAATAACACTTGGAAGAGCATCATGACAAGGTTTTGAATCTGATTGACATCATTTGTCATACGAACAACCAAGTTACCCGCATTAAAAGCTTCTACATTCGCATATGAAAAACTTTGAATTTTACGAAAAGTTTGTTCGCGTAAGTCCGCAGATACTCCTTGAGCAATCTTAGCTGACAAAATCGTATTAATTGTTCCTGAAAGCAATCCAATCCCTGCAATGATTAAGAGTAGAATCCCAACTTCTTTGATTTTTCCCTTGTCGTTTTCAATGACTGCTTTTAAAATATCTTGCAAATAATGCGGCTGCAAAAGGGCACTTGCCACAACTGCAATAATCATTAGCATAGATCCTAAGGCATACCATTTATACTTTAGAATAGCTTCTTTAAGCATTCTTATCTCCTTTATACTGTTTCATATTTTTCCTGAGTTGCATGATGACTTTCCCCACAGTCTTCATGTCTTCTTTAGAAATACCTTTTAAGAAATAATGTTCAATGTCCATGCGGCATTCCTGTAACACTGGAATTTTTGACTTGCCTTCTGCTGATAGGACAATTTGTTTGTAGCGTTTATCTGTTTTAGATGGAACCACTTCAATAAAACCGTTTTTTTCCATTCGTTTGACAAGATTACTACTAACTGATTTTGAAATTTGCAATTCTTTTTCAATGTCTTTAACAAAGATTTCTTTTTCCTGATTTCTCTCTAAAAACACCAAAACATGGCCTTGAGGCCCTGCCA
Organism: Streptococcus iniae; assembly: GCF_030732225.1. Taxonomy (NCBI): domain Bacteria; kingdom Bacillati; phylum Bacillota; class Bacilli; order Lactobacillales; family Streptococcaceae; genus Streptococcus; species Streptococcus iniae. The sequence goes on from NZ_CP132230.1 coordinate 1,985,820, forward strand.
AATGGGTAATATCATACTTTCTAGCAGTTTCTTCGCAAATGTGTTCAATTTGATGTGTCAATTCCCGTAGTTCAGCAAATAGCCGTGACATGAATGTCCTCCTTAGTTCTCATGGTAACTATTTTAGTTCTCTTGAGAACTATTGTCAACTAAAAAAGCTTTATTTCAGAAAATAAATCTCCTCTTGCATTTTTGATTACTTCTTGCAAGGGCTTAACAACCTTTTCTGATAGAGTTCGCATAACTTCTATGATATAATAAACTGATTACTCTTAAAGGAGATACAAAATGACAAAACAAAAAGTTGCAATCTTAGGCCCCGGTTCATGGGGGACCGCTCTTGCCCAAGTCCTTAACGACAATGGTCACGAGGTCCGTCTTTGGGGAAATATCCAAGAACAAATTGATGAAATTAATACAACACATAGAAATACCCGATACTTCAAAGAAGCTGTTCTTGATGAGAAAATTATCGCAACAACTGATTTGAAAGTGGCATTGGCAGATGTTGACGCTGTCCTTTTTGTTGTCCCAACAAAGGTTACACGTCTTGTTGCCAAACAAATTGCAGACATCTTAGATCATAAAGTTATTATGATGCATGCTTCAAAAGGCTTAGAACCGGGTAGTCACAAACGCCTATCAACCGTTATTTCTGAAGAAGTACCTGCTGATTTACGTAGTGATGTTGTGGTTGTTTCAGGCCCATCACACGCTGAAGAAACTATTGTTCGTGACATTACCCTTATTACCGCAGCATCAGCTGACCTAGAAGCGGCTAAATATGTCCAAGCACTTTTTAGCAATCATTACTTCCGTCTCTACACAAATAGTGATGTTATTGGTGTTGAAACAGCTGGAGCATTAAAAAATATTATTGCTGTTGGGGCCGGCGCCCTGCACGGACTTGGTTACGGGGACAATGCCAAAGCTGCTGTTATTACTCGTGGCTTAGCAGAAATCACGCGTCTAGGTGTTGAGTTAGGTGCAAACCCACTAACTTACAGTGGTTTATCTGGTGTGGGTGATTTGATTGTTACAGGAACTTCTATTCATTCACGTAACTGGCGTGCAGGTGATGCCCTAGGCCGTGGTGAAAAATTAGAAGACATCGAACGCAATATGGGTATGGTTATTGAGGGGATTTCTACAACTAAAGTTGCTTATGAAATTGCTCAAGAACTTAATGTTTACATGCCTATTACAACAGCTATCTATAAAGTTATTTACGAAGGAATGGATGTCAAAGACAGTATTCTTGGGATGATGTCAAATGAATTCCGTTCTGAAAATGAATGGCATTAATAAAAAACGATTATAATGGAGGCACACATGACCAAAGTAAGAAAAGCTATTATTCCCGCAGCAGGGCTAGGTACACGTTTTTTACCAGCAACAAAAGCCTTAGCCAAAGAAATGTTACCTATCGTTGACAAACCTACTATTCAATTCATTGTCGAAGAAGCCCTAAAAGCTGGAATTGAAGAAATCCTCATTGTTACAGGTAAGTCAAAACGTTCTATTGAAGACCATTTTGATTCAAACTTTGAATTAGAATATAACCTTAAAATCAAAGGCAAAAATGAACTCTTGAAATTAGTAGATGAAACAACATCTATTAACTTACACTTTATCCGCCAAAGTCACCCAAGAGGTCTTGGTGATGCCGTTTTACAAGCTAAAGCATTTGTTGGTAACGAACCCTTTGTTGTCATGCTTGGTGATGATTTAATGGATATTACAGATAATAAGGCAATTCCTTTGACCAAACAATTAATGGATGACTACGAAAAAACACATGCATCAACCATTGCTGTTATGAAGGTTCCTCATGAAGAAGTTTCTTCTTACGGAGTCATTGCTCCTCAAGGTAAGGCTGTGAATGGACTTTACAGTGTGGACAACTTTGTTGAAAAACCAAAACCAGAAGATGCCCCAAGCGATCTTGCTATTATTGGCCGCTACCTTTTAACACCTGAAATTTTTGATATTCTTGAAAAACAAGAACCAGGTGCGGGCAATGAGATCCAATTAACAGATGCTATTGATACCCTAAACAAAACACAACGTGTTTTTGCAAGAGAATTTACTGGCAGTCGCTATGATGTTGGCGATAAATTTGGATTTATGAAAACATCCATTGATTATGCTTTAAAACACAAACAAGTAAAAGATGATTTAGCACAATACATCATTAAACTTGGTAAAGAACTTGACAAACAAAACAAAAAATAAAGAGTGATTCAAGTTAGACCGTCGATAACCTCTGTAGTCAACCTCTAAAATTGTCACTTTAGAGATTGACCATTACATCAAAAAAACTTTTAGAATCTCTGTTATAGAAGAATCTCTAAGAGTTTTTTTCTTTCCCAAAAACGACGAAAAAAGATTGAAGAAAAACCATCCAAAATGAACTTTTCTTCAATCTGAAAGAGGATGCTTAAGTAAGACATCTTTTTTAATGAAATGTATAAATTAGTCCTAAAATCATGATAAGTACATAGAGTGCTCCTGAAAAATAGCGCCGTCTTTTAGACCATCTAAATTGTGTTTGAGGATGTGGTAAGAAGACTGATAATAATGCTCCTCCAACAACTCCTCCCAGGTGGCCTGCAAGCCCAACATTAGGCATAAAAAGATTAAAAACAAGATTTAAGATAATCAGTAGACGATAAGATTTTGCCAATTCTTTTAAAGCTGAGCTATTACTACCAGCACCCAGGTGCATAATAGCTGTAAACAAGCCAAATAAGGAGGTAGATGCTCCTGCTGCAACTATGTTTGGTGTAATAATTAACGTAAAAAGGTTTCCCATAATACCAGATAATAGGTAAATCACAAAAAACTGTTTGGAACCAAAAAGGCTTTCTGCTAATTGCCCCACAAAATAAAGGGTGAAAACATTAATCAAAAAATGATTCCAGCCAATATGGATAAAAATTGGTGTCACCAACCGCCAAAGTTCTTGAGGCATAGCCTTAACGGCGTAACCAAACATTCCTCCAGATTGATAGATTGCTTCTGAGCTCTGTGCTAACGGGCCATAAAAAACTTGCATCAGCCCAAACACTAAGATACTTACAATCAAAAAGAAAAGCGTTGCAGGACTTCTTCGTAAATCATATGTCATTAACATAAACCTCTTTAACAGCGATATCATGAGTTTCTTCCATAAACTCTACCATTTGACAGTCAAAAACCGTACTGAAACTATCCCCTTTATAATCACTGAGGTAGTTATCATAGTAGCCTCCCCCATAACCAATACGATAACCTGCCTGGTTAAAAGCAAGCCCTGGAACATGGATAAGGTCAATCTCTGATTTAGCAACATGGATACCACTCTTTGGCTCTAGCACACCAAAAGAGGTTGTCACTAACTGCTCAGGATCATATGCCATAAAAACCATCTCTCCCATAGGGTAAGTTTTAGGAATCACAAGCTTTTTACCGTCCTGAATAGCCTTATTAATGATCAAACTTGTTTCGTATTCATGTGGTAAGGATAGATAAGTTGCCAGAACTTTTGCTTTTTTATAGGCTTGAGAATGTAAGACCATCTCTAATAGGGCTAAGGATTGCTCCCTTTTTGCTTTAGGCTCTAGTAATTTTAGCTTTGCTAGAACTTCTTGTCTAATCTCTTGTTTTGTCATAATGCTATTTTAACATAAATTCAACCCTGAAAATGCTAATCCGACGAATCTTAGCCAATAACTTTTTAAAAGCACTTCCCTAAAAACCTTTAAGGTTTCTTTAAGTAAGCACCTTTATACTATAAGTATCCTAAATAACGGTTCCCTAGACCGTTAGGGTAATTAAAATTTATTTTGATTACCCTTTTCATAAATCTCCTGGGCCTCCACTTTGTGGGGGTCCTCCCTTTTTATTACTAACATCAAAGGAGTTCAGCGCCTGCTGAACTCCTTTTGAATTAATCTTTACCAAAAATATCTCTAGTATAGACTTTATGATCAACGTCTTCCAAAACCTGATCGTGACGATTTGAAACAATCAGTGTCGCTTCTGATTTAAATTGTTCCAAATCTGAGACAACTTCTAAATCAGTTTCTTCTTCAAGCATTGGTTCATAAAGAATAACATTGACTTGATAACTTTTGATGATATCAATCACATCTTTGATTGCACTTTCTCTGAAGTTATCAGAGTTGCTTTTCATAATCAAACGGTAAATGCCTACTGTTAATTGCTCTTTGTCGACATTTTTTTGCTTCAAAGCATGTAAAATTTGTTTGGCAATATGTTCTTTACGTGTCTTATTAGATTCCACAATTGCTGAGATTAATGATTGTGGGGTGTTTTTATAGTTAGCTAAGAGCTGCTTGGTATCTTTAGGCAAGCAGTAGCCACCATATCCAAATGACGGGTTATTGTAGTGTTTCCCAATACGTTTATCGTGACAAACTCCTTCAATGACTTTTTCTGCATTCAGACCTGACATTTCCGCATAGGTATCTAATTCATTAAAGTAAGAAACACGCATAGCCAAATAGGTATTAGCAAATAACTTAACAGCTTCAGCCTCCTCAGATCCCATAAATAAGACGGCCATATCATCATTGATAGCTGCTTCTTTTAAAAGCGCCGCAAATTGCTCAGCCTGAGCAATCACATGGGCTGAGTCTCCCTCTTCGTAAGAAACAATAATACGGCTTGGGAAAAGGTTATCATAAAGAGCTTTTGATTCTCTTAAAAACTCTGGGCTAAAAATGATGCGATCTGTTTGAAATTTTTCTCTGACAGATTTGATAAATCCAAGAGGAATTGTTGACTTAACAATAATTGTAGCCTGATTATTCAAGGATAAAACCTGTTCAATAACAGACTCAACATGGCTAGTATCAAAAAAGTCAATTTCACTATCATAATTAGTTGGGGTTGCCACAATAACCAATTCAGCATTTTTGTAAGCATTTTCAGCATCAAGAGTTGCTGTAAGGTTTAGTGGGACATTTTTTAAATAATGGTCAATATCATCGTCCTGGATGGGTGACAAACCTCGATTAATCATATCGACTTTTTCTTTGATAATATCAACAACAGTTACCTCATTGTGTTGTGATAAAAGAACTGCTAATGATAATCCAACATATCCAGAACCTGCAACAGAAATTTTCACTTCTTTTACTTCCTTTCTTCGAATAATTAAGTAAGAGGTTCTTCTTCCTCTGCTTTACGAGTTCCCCAGTCAGCATTACGGATAGTAAATAGAGAATACAATCTTAGGGGTTGAAGCACAAACAAATGTAAGATACCGTAAATTGGTGATAACAAGAATGCCAATGGATGCTTAACCATATAATGGATGTTACGGCAAAGGGCAACTAAGAAAATCAAGGTTAAAAAGGCAAGTATTTTCAAGCCGTTAAATTCTTGTGCTTCACCAACAAACAAATCTAAAACAGAATACAACAACATGATAAACATTGAAACTTCCAATACTGTCCACACAGCTACAAGAGGGGTTTGCATCATTTTTTTGACAGAAATAATAGATTCACGGAAGAAAGATTTATTCCATCTATTTTGTTGTTTCAAGTAAGTTTTAAAATTAAATGGAACATCTGTATCACAGCGTGCTGTTGACTGGTAAACCGTTTTTCCAAGGTCTGTCGCATAGTTCGTTAAACATCTGTCATCACCAATACTTACAGGTATTCCCAAGAAAGTTTGTGAGGTATAGCGTTCAATATTAGGGACAACAACCTCGCGACGGTAAACACTCAATGGCCCTGAACATACTAGGATATTCCCTGTTACAGACTGGGCCGCACGCTCAACGCCAAAGGCGTTATCATAACGAATATCCGTTAAAATGGTTAATAAGTTGACATCACGGTTTCTGGCATTAAGGTGTCCTGTTGCAGCATAAACGTCTTTATCATTGAAAGACTTCAGCAATTCTTCTAATGCATCTGGATAGATGTAAGAATCTGAGTCAACCGTTAAAAAGACATCAGCATCAGATCTGCTAAAGGCCCAAGCTTGCGCATGACGTTTCCCCACGTTTTCTGGTAGGCGATGAGCAATAACATTTGTAGCATCAGGATTATTTGCAATATAATCCTCAATCATTTTAATACCAGTTTTATCGGCACTCCCATCATCCACAACAAAAATTTCTGCAATTGGATAGGTTTGACTTTGAACACTCTTCAACGTTTCAAGTAATGATTCACCATCCTCATTATAAGATGGAATAATTGCCGCTACTTTGTAGTTTCCAACTTTTCCTTTATAAGGACGATAGAAGAAGGATAGGGACATTTTTAAGGTTAAGTAAATTAATAATAAGATTCCATAAGGTGTTAGGCTACCTTTTGAGCCAAATACATAGGTATTTAAGACAATCATCAATACCCACAAAATAATAAATGTGGTAAAAGTGATTAGATTTTTCAGTTTTTCCATGTCATTCCTCCTTTATAATTAGTTTTGTCTAAAAGACAGTACCAATTTCCCTCACTTTCATGTTTATTTTAATCAATCGTTCGTTATTTTTATTGATTAAGGTCACATTTTCTAAAAACATTCTCAATTATAAGGGAGTTAAATGTCATATTCAAACCAAGAATTCATTTTAAAATACATAATTTGATGACACCATTTTATAAAGTTTAATTTAAAAAGAAAAAAGACCCTTGCCAAAACTGGCAAGAATCACATCCATTTTAATAAAGTTTTGCCTTCATAAATGCTGTCACTTCCGTCACTGCAAAAGAGAGTGCTTCCTCATTTGGACTCATTTTAGCATGATGGAGTGGATAAGGACTATCAACTCCTAACCAAAACATAAGTCCTGGCATTTTACTTAAGAGGTAACCAAAATCCTCTCCTGTCATTGCTGGAAGGCAATCAATCAGCTGGACTTGTTTTCTTTCTTTGAAAAAACGCATGAAGTCTTCAGCCAATTGGCTATTATTAACTACAGGTAAGTAGCCCGATTGGTTCAAGACAAGTTCAACTTCTAAGCCAAAACTTCTGGCAATCCCTTCTGCCATTTCTCTGATACGTTTTTGTGTTAATTGATTCATGTCTTGACTTAGGGTGCGAATGGTTCCATGTAAGTGAGCCTTTTGGGCAATAATATTATTCGTTGTTCCTGCATGCATCGCCCCAAATGTAACAACTGCTCCTTCAATAGGATCAACATTTCGACTCACGATAGTTTGAACCTGCGTCAAGAAATAAGCTGCTGCTATTAAAGCATCATTGGACTCATGGGGAAATGCTGCATGGCCTCCTTTACCTTTAAAAGTAAGTTTCATTTCACAGGTTCCTGCAAATAAGGTCCCACGATTTGTCGCAATGGTTCCTACCTTCAAATCTGGTCGTACATGTAAGGCATAACATTCATCAGGCATCCACTCATCAAAGACACCAGCTTCATACATCAGCATGCCACCTGCAGCATTTTCTTCAGCAGGTTGAAAGATGAAGAGCATATTTTCTTTGGGCTGTTGCTCTAAGACTTGTTCTAATAAGCCTAAGGCTATGGTCATGTGAAAATCATGCCCGCAAGCATGCATTTTTCCTGAATGACGACTTTCAAAAGCTAAGCCAGTTTCTTCATGAATTGGCAAAGCATCAATATCCGTTCGCCAAGCTATTCTTTTTTGACCAATTGAACCAGATAGGTGAACCAACACTCCTGTTTTCCATGTTTTAAGAGTAACAAAAGCTTTGCCACTTACCATCTGCTCAATTAGCTCTAAAAGATAGGCTTGTGTTTTAACTTCTTCTAAACCAATTTCTGGGATTTGATGTAAATGTCTTCTTATTTTTATTAAATCAAACATGCAACTCCTTTTATAGTAGGCGTAAAGCCTCTTCTAATGCTGTTTTTTGTTGCGTTTTGGCATCAATTTTTTTAATAATACGAGCAGGAACTCCTGCCACAACAACATTTTCTGGAACATCTTGTGTGACAATGGCTCCTGCAGCAACAACTGCTCCATTACCAACTTGCACCCCTTCGATAATGACAGCATTTGCACCCACCAAAACATGATCACCGACACGAACAGGTTCTGCTGAGGCAGGTTCAATAACTCCTGCAAGAACAGCTCCTGCTCCGATGTGACTGTTTTTACCAACACAGGCACGACCGCCTAAGATTGCTCCCATATCAATCATTGTGCCTGAGCCAATTTCAGCACCGATATTGATGATTGCCCCCATCATGATAACAGCATTATCTTCAATAATAACTTGGTCTCGAATAATAGCCCCTGGTTCGATACGAGCCTTAAGGCTACGTTTATCCAAAAGAGGAACAGCCGAATTACGACCATCTTGCTCAACCACATAATCCTTATTTTCAACTAAGTTTACAAGTAATGGCTGAATAGCTTTCCAATCACCAAAAAGGACATTACCGAGGCAAACTACTCCTTTTGGGATGGCATTTGCTAACTCTCCTTGAAAGGTAACCTTAACACTTGTTTTTTTCTCTGCATTGCCAATAAAGGCAATAATTTCTTGCGCGGTCATTTTTTGTGCGGTCATTGTCTTCTCCTCAAAATCATTTTTATTATTATATCAAATTTTCAGAAAATTTGGTATTTTTCCTTTTGTTTATGTAATAGGATAAATTCAAAAAAAGCCAAAGATAATATCTTCAGCTTTTGCTTTGTGACTTATTGTTTAAAGGCGAGCGTTAAGTTCTGCACTTAATGCTTCAAATCCCGGTTTACCAAGTAGGGCAAACATGTTTTTCTTGTAAGCTTCTACTCCTGGTTGGTCAAATGGGTTAACACCATTTAGGTAACCTGAGATGGCAATTGCAATCTCAAAGAAGTAAATAACATAACCAAGTGTGTATTCATCTTGTGATGGAAGTGTTAAGTAAGTGTTTGGTACACCGCCGTCCATATGAGCTAGAAGAACACCGTCCGTTGCTTTTTTGTTAACAAAATCAACATCTTTACCTTGTAAGTAACCAAGACCATCTAGGTCAGCTTCTTCATTTGGAATTGTGATGTTAAGACGTGGTTTTTCAACACGAACAACTGTTTCAAAAAGGTTACGGTAACCTTCTTGGATAAATTGTCCAAGTGAGTGTAAATCAGTTGAGAAGTTAGCTGATGTTGGGTAGATACCTTTTTGGTCTTTACCTTCTGATTCTCCAGCCAATTGTTTCCACCATTCACTGAAATATTGAAGTGATGGTTCATAGTTGGCTAAAACTTCTGTAATATAACCTTTACGGTAGAGAATGTTACGAACAACAGCATATTGATAAGCTTCATTTTCAGCAATTTTCTCTGATGAATAAGCATGACGAGCTGCGTTAGCACCTTCCATCAATTTAGTGATGTCAGCACCTGAAGCAGCAATCGGAAGTAAGCCAACAGGTGTTAAAACTGTGAAACGTCCACCTACGCTATCTGGAACAACGAAAGTTTCCCAACCATTTGCATCAGCTTCAACCTTAACAGCTCCTTTAGCTTTATCAGTAGTTGCATAGATACGTTTGTTTGCTTCGTCTTTGCCATATTTCTTAACAAGAAGTTCTTTAAACACACGAAACGCAATAGCTGGTTCAGTAGTTGTTCCTGATTTAGAAATCACGTTAACTGAGAAATCTTTATCCGCAACGTAGTCCACTAAGTCCGCTAAGTAATTTGATGAAATAGAATTCCCAGCATAAAGAATCTGAGGCGCTTTGCGTTCTTCAGCTGATTGAAGATTTACAAATGAGTTGCTTAAGAAGTCAATGGCTGCGCGAGCCCCTAAGTATGATCCACCAATACCAATCACAACAAGAACTTGGCTATCAGATTGAATTTTAGCTGCCGCTTTTTGAATACGAGCAAACTCTTCTTTATCATAGTCTTCTGGAAGGTTTAACCAGCCAGTCATTTCTGCACCAGGACCTGTACCTTGACGCAATGCTGCATCAGCTGCAGACACGTGCATTTGCATATAATCTAATTCATGTGGTGCAACAAATTGACCTAAAACTTTTGAATAATCGTATGTAATATGTGACATAATGTTCCCCTTAATTTTTATCCGTACAACTACTATATTAACTCTTTATAAGCAATTTTTCAATCTTTTTGAGTATCTTTTCACAAAAGAAGAGAAAGTTTTGAAAATGCTAAATTTCAAGTCCAAGTTAGCCAACGGTTAAAAACTCTTTAGGAGATTTGTAGTCTAATATTTTCTTAGGATAGTTGTTTATCCAATTTTCAATGAATGCGACCTCTCTTTGGGTCGTTTTCTTTGTTCCTTTAGGTAACCATCTTCTGATCAGTCTGTTGTGGTTCTCATTCGTTCCCCTTTCCCAGGAAGCGTAGGGATGTGCGTAGTAGATATCTTCTTTTGGAAAGACAAGAGAAAGTCTGTTGAATTCAGTTCCGTTATCAGCTGTAATAGAGTGAATAGAGTGAGTCTTTACTATACTTTCTAAGGCATGATTGACCGACTGAGCAGACTTATCCGGAATGAGTCTGATAATCTGGTGACGACTACGGCGGTCTGTTAGAGTTAGTAGACATTCATTCTTAGCCCTTGTTAGAATGACCGTATCAATTTCATAATGCCCATTTTCAAGTCTACGATTAATCGCATCAGGTCTTTTCTCAATGGATTGACCAGCAGGTTTGAAACGAGGGCTAGCCTTCTTTGATTTTCCCTTTCTTTTCCTTGGATACAAGATGTGATCAGAATGGATGCCAAGGTGTCCGTTATGAATCCAATAATAGATGGTTGAAACAGGAACAGCTATACCTTTCGACTTCACCATCATTTCAGGTGAAAAGTTCTGCCTCATATAGTGCAGAATCCTCTCTTTCGTATCTTTATCCAAGCCAATAGAACGAATAGAATTTCGTCGTTTATTCTCATAGCTAGCTTGAGCGTAGTCAGCTTGATAAATCATTTCAAATTTACCTTTACGAATTTGTTGTCTAACAAGTCCTCGTTTAACCTCATTATGAATGGTTTGAGGCGCTTTACCTAGCAAGTTAGCGATGGCTCTATTGGACTTTCCTTCTGACTTCCATTTCTCGATGAAGTAACGCTCAGCTATTGTCAAATGTTTTCCTTTTGGTGTATAATGTTCATGCATCTCAAAGTGTCCTATCTTGTGTTTGTGGTGAACTACAAGTATATCTCTTTGAGATGTTTTTTCATACCCTCAGATGGCTAACTTCATTTTAGAACTTTCTAAAGTTTTGAAAATCATTTTCAAGATAACATTTTAGACCATTAAACTTCTCTATTTTGGCATTTTCTATGGTATAATCGTCTTATTCTAAGACAATTGAGGGCAACTAATGAAGCGAAAATTCCCAATAATCATTCTTTTAACAACAGGTCTTTTTTTACTAACAGCTTGTTTTTCAAATGCCCCAAAAAAACTATCAGACAACCATCTTGTACTACAAAGCAAAGAGAGAAAAAATCTTCTAAATACCATCAAAAATCGGTATTATTTTAATCAACTGTCTGATGAGCAAAAAGAAAATTATCTTATTCTTCGGCAAAAAGCCTCCACTTTTAAAGACACTATATCGCTAACGCCAGCTTCCCAGAAAAGTGTGATTAAAACCATCGATGCCTTTATTATGGATAATCCCGACCTTTACTGGCTATCATCCAACCCTTATCAAATCGAGCTGTCACAAAATGACGCCTTTGTAACCTTTAAAGTCCCTGATGATGCTGAGCAAAACTATCAAAAAATTCAAGAAATCACTGATCACATCATTGCTCAAGCTCCTATGACTTCTGATTATGATAAGGTTTCATATTTTTACAAAACCATTATTGAAAACACCGACTACAACAAAGAAGCCTTAGATCGGTTTAATGCTGGTGATCAACGTTTAGCTGCTCAAAACCAAGACGTCAGAAGTGTTTTTTTAGAACACAAATCAGTTTGTAACGGGTATGCCCAAGCTTTTCAGCTGCTCTGTCAAAAAGCTGGTATCTCTTCCATTTATGTTAAAGGAACTGTTAAAAGTTCGCAGACTGAAAAAGAGTTACCACATGCCTGGAATCTTGTTGCAATTGCTGATCACTATTACGCTGTCGATACCACTTGGGGAGATCCCATTTTCGATCAGATGCTTTCTGGACAAAGGCAAGAAAATATTAACTATAATTTTCTTTGCATGCCTGATCATGTTGTTAATCGTAGTCATCATGCTAATCTTGATCTTGACTATCAAAAAGGGAAAAAGATTAAAAATGCTTGGACCTTACCTGACTGCACCGATGACTCCTTACTCTATTCCAAACAAAATCAGTTTTATTTAGAACATTTTAATACCGATGAAGTGCTTAATACCCTTGAACATCAACTTTTAAATGGGCAAAACCCTGTTTCTATTCAAATGGCAAATAAACAAGATTTCTTGAGTTTTACCAAAGACATCGAAAGCAATAACACCAAATACCATGAGCTATTTAACCATTACTGGTCAAACTATTCTGGTTATTCTTACAGCATCATTCCTGAACTCTATAGCATCAGCTTTCATCGAAATGAATAGTTTCAGTATCAACTCATTAAAAACATCAAAAAAGAGAGAATTGTGACATTCTCTCTTTTTGCTACATTGAATGCTTTAAATTCTTTGTTAGCTTTCTTTCCTTTTCAATTCGACAAATCCAAGACCCAATAATAGTGTGCCAATCGCCGCTCCAATAAGTGATGTCGTATCACCTGTTCTTGGAAGGACTGGTTTTCCTGGGGTTTTTGGTGTCGGATGTTTTGGAGGGGTTTTGCCTGTAGGAGGCGTTTGAGGTTTTGGACCCTCTGGTTTTGGTGGAGTAACTTTTACAGTGTTTGTTTTCTTAGTCATGTCTTGACTTGGATCATGATTAAATTGAACCTCTGCAGTGTTTAAGATACCATCTTTGAAATGGACATCTTTCAATGCTGTAACATCTTTGATTTTAGCATAGATAATTGCAGAAACTGTATAGCCTTTAAGGGCTTCCATAGTAGCTTCATCACTAATATCAACTGTGACGGTTTGACCGTCTGCTGAGATAGTAACTTTGCCTCCAAGTGCCGTTAAAGCTTCTTTGGTTAATTCACCATTTTCAGTCACTTTTGCAAGTAGAGCTGTCTTAGCATCAACCTTATCTTTTTTCTCTTTTGCTTTATCAAATGCTTCTTGTGCTTTAGCAATAACTTTTTGTTGGTTATCCGCTTCAACTTTGATTTCAGCTGGAGTCTTAGCTTCGTTTAATGCTTTTGATGCTGCTTCTAAAGCTTGTTTTGCTTCATTTAATTGTCCTGTCAATGCTGCTAATTCTTTTTCTTGTGCTGCAATTTCTGCAGATTTATCAATTAGAACTTTGCCTCCATCAGATCCACTTGGCGCTGTAGAATCTGTTGTTGGAGCAGTATCGTCTGGAACTTTCAATTCAGCTAGTTTGCTTTGTACAGCTTTGACTTGTGTCTCAAGGCTAGCAACTTTAGCCTTAGCTTGAGTGACCTGTTCTTGACTTGCAGTGCCTGTTGCTTTTGTAATCTCCTCTAATTTAGCTTTAGCTTCATCTAAAGCTTTTTTAGCTTCCTGATAATCTTCGTCAATAAAGTTTGAAATCGCATCAGCTTGGCCAGTAATCTTAAGAGCAACACTTGTTACTTTAAGATTGTTATCTAACCTATCTTTAATCGTAATACTTGTGATATTCTGACGTTTTTCTTTTGTCATATCTTGTGGTACGACTGATTTAATATCAAATCTAAAGGCATCGCTAGCTAAACCTAAACGTAAGCTATATGTTGGATTGTCACCATCTACTCCACTTACCGTCTTCACTGGTTTACCTGGTGTTGGTGGGTTAACTGGTGTTGGTGGTGTTTCACCTGGAGGGGTTACCGTTACAGGAACAGTATCTTTACTTCCATCAATACCATTGCTGTTTGTGAAGGCTAGATGTGCCGTATTTGGTACTTTAGAATCAGCATATTTGCTTAAGTCTGCATCTGTTTTAATGTTTGCTGGAATATAAACTTGGATTTGTTTATACCCTTTAAGTGCTGCAAAGTCTTTAACTGTTACAGTCACTTTATTGCCGTCAACAGATTTCACAAATGTTGATTCTGGTAATTGGTAACCATCTACTAAAACAACAACTTCACCATTGATTGTTAAAACGTCCTCAAGGTTATCAGTGATGACAAAGTTTTTATATGTTGAAATGTCATTTGGCAATGCCGCATTGACATTGTACATATAAGAGGTGTTACGTTCAATGTCAAGGTGTTCAAGTGTTTTGTTGATTTTCTTATCAATTCCAGGCTCCGTTGGTGTTGGAGGTAACACTGGAACAGTATTTGAATCTTTAGTCATATTTGGATCATTATTGATGATGTAGTTAGCAGTATTTGGAATACTTGTTGGACCATTTACCATATAAGGTGTCAAGTCTGCACCATCTTTAACTTTAGCTGCAAATGTTACATGTATAGCTTTTCCTGCATATGATTTCACTTGATCTTTTGTAAATGTAATAGTAACTTTTTGATCTTTAACAGTAATTTGTTCAGCAGGAACTGTTTTACCAGCTAGGGTTGCTTTGACAGCACCATCAACTGTTAAGACATTTTCAAGTGTATCTGAAATGTCAAATGCAAATGCTCCTGTTGGCATGGTTGTATCAAGTGTGTATGTAAATACTTCTTGACGCTCTGCTAAATTAGCTTTATCAGCACCATTTACTTTCTTCTCAAGAGGAGGTGTATTTGGTGTTGGTGGAGTCACTGTTACTGGTGGCGTTGATGGCGTTTCTGTGTCAGGTGTTCCATCTACATGTGATTTATTTTGGTAAGTCACTTTTGCTGTATTTGGAATGTTTTGACGCGTTACACCCTCACGAATTTGAGCTGTAATCACAAGTTCAACTTCCTTACCAGCAAGGTCACCTGCTTTAGCGAAGTCTTTCATTGTCGCTGTGACTTTTTGACCGTCTACGTTAACATCGAAGAAGTCTTTCGCGCTACCTTTAATAACTGGTGTTCCTTGGATTGCCAAGTCTTTATCTAAGGTATCAACGATAGTGAATGCTTTATACTTAGCGATATCTACTGGAAGAGTTGACTTAATGTTATAAGTATAATCTTTCTCAGTGTCAATGTCTAAGTGTGATTCTGTATCATTGATTTTCTTAGATACCGTTGGTGTTTCTCCCGGAGGAGTTACCGTTACCGGCGGAGTTGATGGTGTTTCTTCTGGCGGTGTATTTGTTCCTGGTGGTGGCGTTGTGCCATCTGTACCTGGTGTACCACTTACAAAGTTACGGTTGTAGACTACCTTAGTGGTATTTGGAATGTTTTGACGTGTTACACCTGCTTTGATTTGTGCTGTAATCACAAGTTCAACTTCTTTACCAGCTAAGGCACCTGCTTTAACGAAGTCTTTCATTGTCGCTGTAACTTTTTGACCGTCTACTTTAACATCGAAGAAGTCTTTCGCGCTACCTTCAATAACTGGTTGACCTTGAACAACTAAATCACTATCAATGTCATCTACGATAACAAATGAGGTATATCTTGTAATATTGTTTGGAAGGACTGCCTTAATATTGTAAGTATAGTCTTTCTCATTATCAACATCCAAGTGTTTTTCAGTCTTATTAATCAACTTCGTTACAGTTGGATTCTCGCCTGGAGGGGTCACTGTTACTGGTGGCGTTGGTGGGGTTTCTTCTGGCGGTGTATTTGTTCCTGGTGGTGGTGGCGTTGTGCCATCAGTTCCTGGAGTTCCGCTGATAAAGTTACGGTTGTAGACTACCTTAGTGGTATTTGGAATGTTTTGACGAGTTACACCTGCTTTAATTTGAGCTGTAATCACAAGTTCAACTTCTTTACCAGCTAAGGCACCTGCTTTAGCGAAGTCTTTCATTGTCGCTGTAACTTTTTGACCGTCTACTTTAACATCGAAGAAGTCTTTCGCGCTACCTTCAATAACTGGTTGACCTTGGACAACTAAATCACTATCAATGTCATCTACAATAACAAATGAGGTATATCTTGTGATATTGTTTGGAAGGACTGCCTTAATATTGTAAGTATAATCTTTCTCATTATCAACATCCAAGTGTTTTTCAGTCTTATTAATCAACTTCGTTACAGTTGGGTTCTCGCCTGGAGGAGTCACTGTTACTGGTGGTGTTGATGGCGTTTCTGTGTCAGGTGTTCCATCTACATGTGATTTATTTTGGTAAGTCACTTTTGCTGTATTTGGAATGTTTTGACGCGTTACACCCTCACGAATTTGAGCTGTAATCACAAGTTCAACTTCTTTACCAGCAAGGGCACCTGCTTTAGCGAAGTCTTTCATTGTCGCTGTGACTTTTTGACCGTCTACGTTAACATCGAAGAAGTCTTTCGCGCTACCTTTAATAACTGGTGTTCCTTGGATTGCCAAGTCTTTATCTAAGGTATCAACGATAGTGAATGCTTTATACTTAGCGATATCTACTGGAAGAGTTGACTTAATGTTATAAGTATAATCTTTCTCAGTGTCAATGTCTAAGTGTGATTCTGTTTCATTGATTTTCTTAGATACCGTTGGTGTTTCTCCCGGAGGGGTAACTGTTACTGGTGGCGTTGGTGGGGTTTCTTCTGGCGGTGTATTTGTTCCTGGTGGTGGTGGCGTTGTGCCATCAGTTCCTGGAGTTCCGCTGATAAAGTTACGGTTGTAGACTACCTTAGTGGTATTTGGAATGTTTTGACGAGTGATACCTGCTTTAATTTGAGCTGTAATCACAAGTTCAACTTCCTTACCAGCAAGGGCACCTGCTTTAGCGAAGTCTTTCATTGTCGCTGTAACTTTTTGACCGTCTACTTTAACATCGAAGAAGTCTTTCGCGCTACCTTCAATAACTGGTTGACCTCGGACAACTAAATCACTATCAATGTCATCTACGATAACAAATGAGGTATATCTTGTGATATTGTTTGGAAGGACTGCCTTAATATTGTAAGTATAATCTTTCTCATTATCAACATCCAAGTGTTTTTCAGTCTTATTAATCAACTTCGTTACAGTTGGGTTCTCGCCTGGAGGAGTTACGGTTACTGGTGGCGTTGGTGGCGTTGTCGTGGTTGTTCCTGGGTTACCATCTGCATCTACTTTATTAGTATACGTCATAGTAGCTTGGTTAGGAATGTTTTGACGCGTCTCACCACTACGGATTTGAGCTGTAATCACAAGCTCAACTTCCTTACCAGCAAGGGCACCTGCTTTAGCGAAATCTTTCATTGTCGCTGTGACTTTTTGTCCGTCTACGTTAACATCGAAGAATTTAGCAGCCTCACCTTTAATGATTGGTGTATTTTTGACATCAAGTTCTTTTGCAAGGGTATCATTTATCACAAATGTTTGATAAGAAGTGATATCACTTGGAAGACTTGTCTTAATATTGTAATTGTAATCCTTACCAGTATCAATATCTAAATGATCAATACTTTCATTAATCTTTTTAGTTAATGTTGGAGGAGTTACCGTTACTGGTGGGGTTGACGGTGTTTCACTGTCAGGAGTACCATCAGCATGGAACTGATTCTGATAAGTTACCTTAGCAACGTTTGGAACACCTTTTTCACCTTCGGCTAATTTAGCATCTTTATTAAGTTGCGCTGGAATGACCAATTCTACTGATTTGCTAGCATAAGCTGCTGCTGCTTTAAAGTCAGTAATCTTAGCAATTACTTTTTGTCCTGAAACGTCAACTGTAAAGAATTTAGCAGCCTCACCTTTAATTGTCGGTTTAACACCTTCTGCAAGACTAAGTCGAACATCAAGTGTATCTACAATACTAAAGATTTTATACGTCGCAATATCTCTTGGAAGTGTCGCAGTAATATTATACGTGTAATTTGATTCTGGCTCAACAACAGCCTCTGTTAAGCTGCCATTAATAGTTTTCTCCACTGTTGGAACTTCACCTGGTGGGGTTACGGTTACTGGTGGCGTTGGCGGGGTCTCAAGGTCTGGAACATCCACTACATTAGAGTTATTGTAGATAACTTTAGTCGTATTTGGAATGCTTGCCCTTGTGATGCCATCATTAATTTTTGCAGTAATAATTAGTTCTACTTCTTGATCAGCAAATGGTGCTGCCGCAGTAAAGTTATTGATGGCTGCAGTAATGATTTGCCCTTGTCCAGCAACTTTTTCAGGAACTGTTACAGTAAAGAAGCTACGCATTGCCTCATTTTTAATATCAGCTTTTATAACGGTAAGGTCTTTGTCAACGCTATCTGTGATTTCAAATTTTTTGAAACTTGCAATAGCCTTAGACAAGGTTGTCTTAATGTTATAAGTGTACTCCTTACCATTTTCAATAGCTAATTGATCACGATTTTCATTGATTTTCTTAGTTACTGTCGGTGGAGTCACTGTTACTGGTGGCGTTGGTGGGGTTGTTTTATTCGGTAGACCTTCTGAAGCTGGTTTATCATTGAAGCTAACTTCAGCAGTGTTTGGAATATTTGTCGTTACCACACCATCACGGATTTGTGACGTAATCACAAGTTCAACTTCTTGACCTGCATAAGCTTCTGCTGCTTTAAAGTCTGTGATTTTAGCGGTCACTTTTTGATCTGAAACCACAACCTCAAAGAATTTAGCGGCTTCTCCACTAATAACTGGTTTTCCTTGAATAGCAAGATCATTGTTTAAGGTGTCCTTAATTTCAAATGATGAATAATTTGCAATATCTGTCGGCAGTTGAGCTTTAATGTGGTACTTATAATCTGTCTTAGTTGGTGTGTCTAAGTGATCAAGTGTCTCATTAATCTTCTTAGTTAAGGTTGGAGGGACAACATTAACTGGCGGTGTTGGTGGGGTTTTAGTATCAGGATCGCTATCTACCGCAGATTTATTACGATAGGTAACGATAGCTTGGTTAGGAATGCCAGTTTCACCTGCGGCTAACTTAGCATCCTTATTAATTTTAGCAGTGATAACTAATTCCACTTCTTTGCCTGCTAAAGCTTTGGCATCTGAGATGTTCTTCATCGTAGCTGTAACAGCTTGCCCATTCACTGCAACAGTGAAGAATTTAGCCATTTCTGGATCTTTAATGAAGGTTGCTTTGGCATCTGAAGATACGGTCAATCGAGAATCAACATCATCTGAAATCACAAATTTCTGATATTTGGCAATGTCAACCGGAAGAACTGACTTAACATTATAAGTATAAGTTGCTTCTGGCTCAAAGACTGCCGTGTTCAATGTGTCATTGATTTTCTTAGAAATTGTTGGGGTTTCACCTGGTGGGGTTACTGTTACTGGTGGCGTTGGTGGAGTTGTTGTTTCAACAGCTGGATTTCCATCTACAGTAACATTATTACTATAAGTCACTGTTGATTGGTTTGGAATTTCTTGACGTGTAACTCCTTTATTGATTTGTGATGCAATCACAAGTTCAACTTCTACACCAGCATATTTTTTAGCCGCCTCAAAATTAGTTATTTTTGCTGTAACGGTTTGTGCTTTACCATCTTCTTTAGCACTTACTGTAATATCAAAGAATTTGGCCATTTCTGGATCTTTGATAGTAGCAGTTTTAGCTGTTAAATCTTTATCGATGGTATCGTTGATGGCAAACGTCTTATAATTTCCAATATCAGAAGGCAGAGCTGTCTTAATATTGTAATGATAAGCTTGCTCAGTTGGTGTATCCAAGTGAAGAGATGACTCATTAATCATCTTAGTCAATGGTGGTGTTGTAACGGTTACTGTTGGTGACTCAACTGGAGTTCCAACAACACCTGTTTTATTTGTAAACTCAACACTTGCTTTATTATCAACTGTGACTGGTTTTTCTGGATAGGTTTGTGTTGCATCAAGTTTGACGTGAGCAGTAATCACAAGCTCCACAGTTTTATTAGCAAGGGCTTTAGCATTAACAAAATTCTTCATTGTTGCTGTAACTTTATTGTCAACAACTGTGATATCAAAGAATTGTGTCATATCAACACCATCAATCTTAGCCATCACAGGTGTTCCTTGAATAGCAAGACGTGGGTCAATCGTATCTACAATCGCATAAGCTTTGTAAGTTGTAATATCCGTTGGCAACTTACTTGTGACATTGTAAGTGTAGTTTGAATTAAAGGCAACCGTTGCAGATGTTAACTCTTTATTAATCTTCTTATCAACAGTAGGTGTTTCACCTGGAGGTGTTACTGTTACTGGTTGTGTTTCTTTATTCTTTTCTTCATTTACAGCATTAGTAAATACTAAGTTAGCTTTATTTTCAATGAGAAGTGTTGTCACCCCTTTATTGATTTGAGCTGGAATAATTAATGCAATTTGCTTACCGCTTAATGCTTCTTTAGCACGAGCTAGATAAGCTGTTCTTTCAGTCTCAGAAAGCGTCAACGAAATAGCATTGATATTTTTCATCGTTGCTGTGACTTTTTGACCTTCAACTGTAACATCGAAGAATTCTGCTGCCGCACCACTAATAACTGGTTTTTGAGTATCTGTATTAAGAGCTGTTAATTGACTATCTAGAGTATCAGTAATAACAAAGTTCTTATAGTTCAGAATATCTGTTGGCAAGTTAGACGTAATTTCATAGTTGTATGGCACTTCGTTATCAACATCTAAATGTCCAACTTTTGTCTCTGATCCATCTGTTTCTTTCTTAATAATTGTTTTATTAAGATCAGGATCTTGTTGAGGTGGGTTTACTGTTACAACAGGTGGCTTCATCACATGAACATCGTTGTTTGGTTTGACACCTGTTTTAATAGCTTCATTTGGAATTTGTGTATCTGTTACACCAGCTTTAATCTGAGCAGGAATAATCAAACGAATTTTATACTTATCATGAAGTGTTTTCATCATGCCTTCAGGAACTGTTACAACAACTTTCTTAGTTGCTTTACCATCCACTGTGGCATCTTCAACAGATACTTTGAAATGCTCTTTCAAGTAGTCAGTATCAGTTTGGTCCATTGGTCTACCGTCATCTCGAACAGTCTCAACATATGGATTTTTTGTTTGAGATAATTGTAATCTTGGATCAAGAGTATCTTCTAATTTCCATGATTTGTATTCAAAAATATTTGAAGGCAATGTTGCATCTACAATATAATTGTAATCTTGCTCATTTTTAATAGTTAAGTCAGTAACTAAAGCCTTAGGTGTTGTTGTAGAACTTGGGTCTTCAATTTTCTTGTCAATTTTTGATTCTGTTGGTGGCGGTGGTGTGACCGTAACCTTATTTGAATCTTGAGTAAACGTGTTATTAATTGAATAACTTGCTGTATTTGGAATCTCTGCATGGTTAATATCTGTACCATATTTTGCAGAGTGATTCTCTGTGACATAACGGTAGGGCGTTAAATCAGCTTCATT
Source organism: Streptococcus iniae (assembly GCF_030732225.1). Lineage (NCBI taxonomy): Bacteria > Bacillati > Bacillota > Bacilli > Lactobacillales > Streptococcaceae > Streptococcus > Streptococcus iniae. The sequence goes on from NZ_CP132230.1 coordinate 2,007,188, forward strand.
ATTTACTTGCGCAAGGAACTCGATATTAACAGGTTTTCCTTCATTGCCTTGAATGTCTTTGGCCCCAAATGTAACAGTTACCACTTCACGTTCAACATTATTAACTACTTTTTTCTCAATTTTGAGAATGTCAGTTAACTCAGTTCCTGTGTAACGTTTTTCTCCAACAGTAACCAAAACTTCATTTGGTAGCGAGGTGAAGTGTAATACCGGCTCTAAAACATCTGTCACAACAAAGTCTTTAGCGTTATATGGCATACTTGTTGTTAAGCCATATTTGAAGACTTCATAACGTCCTGTTAAATCTGCGTGTAGTGTGTCATTAACAGTTTTCTTTAATTCTGGCTTATTGACTGGTGGTGTCACAGTAACCTTGTTAGACTCCACTTTTGGATTGTTATTGACTTGAACAAAGGCAGTATTTGGCGCTTTTGGCATTCCATTTTGATCTGAAATGTACTTCGTCAAGCTTGCAAACTGTTTAAATTTAGCTGTAAAGCTGAGGGTAATTTCCTTATCCGCGTATTGTTTAATTTGATCCTCTGTTAAGGACACTGAAATTTTTTGTTTATTAACATCTGTTTGATCCACACTAATTTGATTTGCTGGAATCTCAACTTGTGCTCCGTCAACAGTGATAAAAACATTCCTTGGATGTTGTGCAGTGACATTAGTAACCATTTCCATTTCTGGAATCAAGGTATCTTCAATTGTAAATGTTTGTGCACCTTTTGGAACAACTGATTTAACTTTATAGATATAAGGGTCATTCCAAACAGCTAATTCAATATCTTCACCAGCTTTATTAATGACAGCTTTGTATGTTCCTTCCGTTACGCCATCAGCTTCACCAGCTTGACGTTCTGTAACAGTTGGTTCAACTGTTTTTGTCACTGGAGGAGGTGGGGTTACTGTAACTGGCGGTGTTGTTGCCGTTGGTTTGCCATTATAATTGATTGTTGCAATATTATCAATTGTACCTGTGGCACCACTTTTAACTTTAGCATTAACAACCAAGTGAATCGGATCATTAGCTTTTACTGTTGCAAATGAAGTTGACTTCATGCGTGAGTAAATAACTTGTTTTCCATTTTCAACAACAACTTCTGTTGTGAAATCAGATGCATCTGTACCAACCATCTTCAGCGGACTGTTTGTTCCTTCAAAATTGACTAATTCGATACGATCATCTAATTCATCACGAATAACATATTCTGTTGCCTTGTTAATATCGGACGGTAATGTCGCAAAAACATCATATGAGAATGTTTGACCATCAGCGCTGTTTAAATGAGTTGCTTCAGCATTAATTAGTTTTAGTGCTGTTGGTGTATTTGGCGACACTGTAACCTTATTGGATTCCAATTTTTCATTGTTCAAAAGAACATTGGCAGTATTTGGAACAAGAACTTTTCCGCTCTTATCAAGATATCTGTCTAATGAAGCACCTTCTTTGATACGAGCCTTAATGGCTAAGGTTAATACTGCAGGGCCTGTATTGCCTTGATTAGCTGCAGTAATCTCACGATTAATTCTTAGTAAGTCAGTACGTGTTAAACTTGTCTTTTGTAAATCCAAATAAACGCGGTCTCTAGTTTCACCATTAATGTTAACTTGTTCAACTTTGATAAATTTTGTCAGCGACGGGATAGATACGCCGTTAACATAAACAAGGTCTTTACCTTCACTGTTTAATGTTCTTAACTCAGGTACTAAAATATCTTCTATTGTGTATGAATCAAAAATACCTGGCCATGTTGAATTGATTCGGTAGTAGTAGTCATCCAATCGTGTAGATAAGTCTAAATGATTACCACCTTTGACATTTGAGTCTTGAGACACTTCCTTAGTAACATCTGTTTTTAATGGTGGTGCTACATAAACTGCATTCGATCGACGCAGTTGGCTAGTTGGATCATCAACAGCTGTTGTGTTTCCATTCCAAATAATTGCCGCCTGGTTTAAGAAACCTAAACCATTGTTATCTTGAATCATTTTATAATACTCTGTAGCGTTATTTTCGAGAGTATATTGATCTTTGATGCGGGCTTTAATGATAAGTTTATAAGTTTTAAACTTGTGTCCACCATATTCACCCTCTTTTATGGTGTCATTATTTGTACCTGGTAACTTTGGAACTTGTGCCACAACTGTTGTTGTTGCATTTCCTTTGGCATCTTTTGTCTCTTGTGTTGATACTGTAAAGTTTGTTAACTTATTACCAGCCTGATCAGTAACGTAAGCATCTACATATTGCAAATGATAATTCAATTGGTCTGTAAACATAACATTTTGTTTCATTTCCAATGGAATGTTATACATATTGTAATCAATTGTATAGGTAAATTCTTCTTTTTGATCGCTTAAACTTGCTGCATAGGATGGTCTATTAAGACCTAATGATGCTAACAATGGGTCTTGGGCAAGATTTCCAGACTTCCCATCATCTCCATTTGTATCGTTACTAGAATCTTTATCTTTGACATCTTTTGTTGCACGTGGGTAACAATATTTAAGGTCTGTAACCTCTACCATGGTTGGTGTTGTCGACCCAATCTGAGCACTGGTATAGGTTCCAACCTTAAAGGTTCCAACAAGTTGACCAACTTCTCTATTAACTTTTGTAGGGGTGTAGTTATCTGGCGGAACAGTCTCATTAGCCTCTGTTGTGCCAGCCGGTTCTTCCTTACGGTTTAATTTATAGTCAAAAGTGTTACTTCCTGGATTAAAGACACTTTCTGGAACAGCAATTGTGACCTTATTACCTTCTTGTTTTACAGTTCCACGAATTTGAGTTGTTGAATCAGTTACAGTCTCAACAACCTTTTTACCATTCAAAGTAATGGAATCAACGGTATATCCATCTGTAATGGTGAAATCACCTTTAACATCTTCTTTGACAAGGGCTGAGGTTACAGCTTTTAATATCTTATCTGAAAAGACATTAATATCAGATTCGTTAACATAGAAGGAGGCCTTTTCTCCAGTTGGAAGAATCTTGTCAGGTGAGGCCACACTTTCAATAGCTTCATGGAAGACTGCTTGAATGGATCTTGGGTCGCCCGTCTGCATTGTTGTTTTTGAGTCTGGCGAGTCTAGACGGTTTAAATAAGCTGATCCATATTGTGCATTTCCTGTAAAAGCTTTAGTATCTTCCCAGAATCCTACAACAACAGTCGCATCATTACCAAGTTTCTGCTTCAGGTCAGTACCTTTTGCTTTCAATTCAGCAGCACGTTTAATGTAATCTTGTGCCGCTTCAGGCCAAACTTGATATCCGTTTTCATCATAACTAGCCCATTCCCTAACAAGCAATTCTGTTCGGTCTAAACTACGATCAAAATAGACAGTAGGATCACCAACTTTCCGATACCCATTAGCAACACCATCTGTTACTAATAAGAAGACAGTTTTTCTATTATTGGTCATAGGCCCTTTGATACGATTGTATTCTGCTATGGTATCATCAATAGCCGGTACTGTTGGTGTTCCTCCGTTCGTATGGAAACTATCAATTGCTTTATTGATATCAGTTGTACTACTCATTAAAGCACTTGGCTTATAATTATAACGATAATCTGCTCCTGTTTCCGGCGTTACCCCAACTACTGTAGTAAAATCATTCACTGACGTTTTCGGGTTTGAGCCAATAGTTCCTGTTGCATATGAACCTTTCAAGTTTTCTAACGGATAGTAATTGTCGTAATAAAAGAACTTTTGACCATATGAATTATAGCGAAAATAACCAGGTAAGTAAGTATCGATATCTACATATACATATTTACTTGATGCATTATAAGTAAATTTGTAGGTTGAACTCCGGTAACTAATATCAGAGTCAATCCCACGATAGGTATTAACCATAACGCGGTCAGTCGTTTCTGGGTTACTTGTAAAAACAAGTTTTGGGTTCTTTTCATCATAGGTTGCACCAGCATCAAGAGGTGTTGTTAACTTTTTCAAAGCCTCCTGAACACTGCCAATTGTATCTTTAAAGGAACCACTATTATCTTGTAAAATTACCAAGTCGATTGGCTGTCTAGGCATTTTCCAATCCACTTTTTCAACGGTTTCTATTTTAATAGAACACCCTTCTTGTGTTGCTTTGGTTGTTGTTGTTGTACCTGTTACGATTGTCCCCAATTCTTGAGCTTTTACAAACAATCCATTGGCAAAAAATGCCGTCCCCGATACTGCAACCATGGCAACTAGAACTCTAACAAACCACTTTTTAAAAGCTTGTTTGTCTATTTGCTTCATTCTCTCTCTCCTCTATAGCATCTCAATCATGCTAACATACTGTTATCTAATTAACCTCATATATCGTGTTTTTCTCGCTTGCGTTGCTGCTAATCAAATAACATGACATCCAATTACACTCCATCAATCTTGTTTAATACCACCTTTCTAGAACCGTTTCTTAAAGACTTTTGCAACAGTTGCCAACATTCCTAAAAGCATTAAGCCTGATAATTCAAGTAATTGATTAGAATCTCCCGTTCGAGGTAATTCTTCTTTTGTCACTACTTGTTTTACGTCTTGCTTTTGTTTTGGAGTATCCAATTGAGTCTGATTCGATATCGGTGTATTTTTTACTGGGTTGCTTGGAGTTGGTTTTTCCATTGTCCCAACTTCAATAATTTCAGAAGTTGGTGCTTCAATCAGCTCTTCAGAAATCAATTCTCTTGAAATTTCGACACCATTTACTGTAATGACAGTGTAAACACGTTTTATAACGCCTTGCTTACCCACCTGAAGTTGATTTTCTTTTCCTTTTTCTAGGTTAGAGTTTTCTACAACAATGCTTGAATAATCAATTGCTTCAGTAACAATCTCTTCAGAAACAACTGTTACAACATCTGGTTGCTTAGTCCCTCGGAGGTATACTGCTTCTTGTCCTGCAACAATGTCTTTTTCACTGCTTGTTGTGATGACTTCAACTGAACTTGCATCTTTTAGTTGATAGCTAGTAACTACTGTTTTATGTCCTGCTTCTGCAGCTGTTTTTAGTTTAGTTTGACCAATTTCTAATGTTGGGTCATCTTCATAAACAACTGTGGTTGGTGCTGGAATAACAACCACTTCTTCTTTTGGCATTGTTCCAACTTTGATAACTGTTGGAACCATTGCTGTGATGAGTTTTTCGGAACCAACATCTCGAACACCATTGGTTTCAGTGTAGCTTTGTTCTCCAGCTGTACCTATTTTAGTTGTTTGTTGTCCATAAGCTAGACTTGGATCTGCTTCGTAAACTGTGGTCACGGCGATTGCTTCCGTCTTAGTAACTGTCACTGGTACAACATCTGGCTGTTTGGTCCCTCGTAAGTATACTGCTTCTTGTCCTGCAACAATGTCTTTTTCACTGCTTGTTGTGATGACTTCAGCTGATGTGGCATCTTTTAATTGATAACTTGTAACAACTGTCTTGCTTCCTGCTACTGCTGCTGTTTTTAGTTTGGTTTGACCTATTTCTAATGTTGGGTCATCTTCATAAACAACTGTGGTTGATGCTGGAATTGCAACAACTTCTTCTTTTGGCATTGTCCCAACTTTTATAACTGTCGGAACCATTGCTGTGATGAGTTTTTCGGAACCAACATCTCGTACACCATTAGTTTCAGTGTAACTTTGTTCCCCTGCTGTACCTGTTTGAGTGATCTGTTGGCCGTAGGCTAGACTTGGATCTGCTTCGTAAACTGTGGTCACGGCGATTGCTTCCGTCTTAGTAACTGTCACTGGTACAACATCTGGCTGTTTGGTCCCTCGTAAGTATACTGCTTCTTGTCCTGCAACAATGTCTTTTTCACTGCTTGTTGTGATGACTTCAGCTGATGTGGCATCTTTTAATTGATAACTTGTAACAACTGTCTTGCTTCCTGCTACTGCTGCTGTTTTTAGTTTGGTTTGACCTATTTCTAATGTTGGGTCATCTTCATAAACAACTGTGGTTGGTGCTGGAATTGCAACAACTTCTTCTTTTGGCATTGTCCCAACTTTTATAACTGTCGGAACCATTGCTGTGATGAGTTTTTCGGAACCAACATCTCGTACACCATTAGTTTCAGTGTAACTTTGTTCCCCTGCTGTACCTGTTTGAGTGATCTGTTGGCCGTAGGCTAGACTTGGATCTGCTTCGTAAACTGTGGTCACGGCGATTGCTTCCGTCTTAGTAACTGTCACTGGTACAACATCTGGCTGTTTGGTCCCTCGTAAGTATACTGCTTCTTGTCCTGCAACAATGTCTTTTTCACTGCTTGTTGTAATGACTTCAGCTGATGTGGCATCTTTTAATTGATAACTTGTAACAACTGTCTTGCTTCCTGCTACTGCTGCTGTTTTTAGTTTAGTTTGACCAATTTCTAATGTTGGGTCATCTTCATAAACAACTGTGGTTGGTGCTGGAATAACAACCACTTCTTCTTTTGGCATTGTCCCAACTTTTATAACTGTCGGAACCATTGCTGTGATGAGTTTTTCTGAACCAGCATCTCGTACACCATTAGTTTCAGTGTAACTTTGTTCTCCTGCTGTACCTATTTTAGTTGTTTGTTGTCCATAAGCTAGACTTGGATCTGCTTCATAAACCTTTGTTACGGCAATTACTTCTGTCTTTGTAACTGTCACTGGAGTCGTACTTCCTCCATTAACAAGAGCACGGTATTTTTCAATTTTTTCTAAAAGCGTTGCCTTAGAAGCCTTCATATTCACAATGTTGTTTACAGCTGCAAAATCTGCAGCCGCATCATCGAACAGTTGCTTTGCATAAGCCACATCACCCTCATCAAGAAATAATTGGATATCATCTAGTTGTTGATTAACCTGATTTATCAAATTTTGTTCGTTTAAGTCTGGAACATCTTCGTCTGCTGGAGGTTCATCCGCTGTAGCTGCTAGTGTTACTGGTGTCGATAATTCTGTGCTTGGTTGAACAACTACTGGTGCTGCTACTGAGAAGGTAGCTTTTGGTGTCTCTAAGACCCTACTTGTCACTGTTGGTTCAACAGTTTTATTTGTTTCAGAAACGGTAGTAGTTTCTGGTGCTGTGACAAGTGGAGTCGTCGCTGTTAAGGTATCCTCTGCCTTAACTGTCTTTGTGGTAAATGACAGACTACCATCATCAACTAAAAGCTGAGAAAGTACTGCTACTGACAACAATGACAAGAACGAAAGGTGCTTGACCTGTTTTTTGGTTCCCATAATTTTCTCCTTATAATCCCTATTTTATGATGATTATCGTAATAAATGTTACTGACCTAATATGTTTTCATCGACATAATCTATTGACAATTAGATGGGCTTTTGTCTCACCAATTATCCAGCTTTGTCCAATTTTACCCTAAAACCACAATCACTTTTTGTGATGATTAGGTTTTTCAATTAAAGCATTGATTTTTTGATCCATTTTGCTTTCTTTCATTTCTGAAACAGTGACATCTTTTACAACACCGTCACTATCGACATAAAAGAAGGTGGGTACCGAATCAATTTTCAAAGCTGTTGCAGCTGCCATCCCATTATCATAATAGTAGGGGAAATCAAATCCTTTTTCTGCAACATAGTTACTTGCTTTTGCTTTTGTTTCTTCTCCGTTACGTGAACCAGTTGCATTGATAAATAAGAAATTAACATCATTTTTGTATTTCGCATACATCTTGTTCATTGTTGGCATCATTGCTTGACAATGCGGACACCAGCTAGCCCACTCCATGACTATCGTTGGTTTTCCTAAGGTCGCATTTGATGAATAAGCCTCCTCATTAACACCAGTTAAACTCAATTCAGGCAATTTTTGACCAATAAATTCCTTAGCTGCTATTTTCTGATTATTAGAAGAATCTTCCCGACTTGTCCTATTTTTCACAACGGCAAAACCAAGACCCCCTGTTACGACTAATAACAGTACAACTAACACGATAAAATGTTTATAATTTTTCAATTATTTCTCTCCCCAATCTACCCATATTATCAATTAAATTATAACACATTAAACTCATTTTAAACGTTTTTTCTAACTTTTTAATATTTTTAAACAGATAGTTATCAAACTCTCATATTACCTTTTTAAAATTAAAAAAACTCCCTCCGATAATAGAAGAAAGTTAAATAAATAGATAAATAAAAAAGAGCACACACTCGATATCGCTTAGGGCTGCTGGATTCCTCCCCTGACCCACTTCACGCACAAGTGTTGCTCCATTTATTATTGTACCATACTTTTTGATATTTGCAATATCTTTACCTAAGAATCACTTTGGCAAATCAAAGAAGTAATTTCTCAAAGTAAGTTACGTCTGCCCTCCAAAACCGGAAGTTAGTGTGAAAAGGATTTTTATGGTGGAATTAAGTCTGAGACGTTTGGATTAGAAATGAGTTTATCCATCATGACAAAACACAAACACCTAACTCTCTCAGACCGTAATGACATCCAATCTGGTTTGGATAGAGGAGAAACCTTTAAAGCCATCGGGCTTAATCTACTGAAACACCCTACTACTATCGCAAAAGAAGTCAAACGAAATAAGCAACTAAGAGAATCAACCAAAGACTGCCTAGACTGTCCGCTACTAAGAAAAGCTCCCTATGTTTGTAATGGGTGTCCAAAGAGGAGGATCAACTGTGGTTACAAGAAGACCTTCTATCTTGCTAAGCAAGCTCAAAGGAACTACGAAAAACTTTTAGTTGAATCTAGAGAAGGAATCCCTTTGAACAAAGAGACCTTCTGGAAAATAGATAGAGTCCTTTCTAATGGGGTCAAGAAGGGCCAACGTATCTATCATATCCTCAAAACCAACGATCTAGAAGTGAGTTCTTCAACCGTTTATCGACACATCAAGAAAGGCTACCTATCCATCACACCAATCGACCTACCTAGAGCTGTGAAGTTCAAAAAAAGGCGAAAGAGCACACTCCCTCCTATTCCAAAAGCGATTAAAGAAGGGCGACGGTACGAGGATTTTATAGAACTCATGAACCAATCAGAGCTGAACTCCTGGCTTGAAATGGACACGGTTATTGGACGGATTGGTGGAAAGGTCCTTCTCACCTTCAATGTCGCCTTCTGTAACTTCATCTTTGCCAAACTGATGGATTCTAAGACAGCTATCGAAACTGCTAAACACATACAGGTCATTAAGAGGACACTCTATGATAACAAGAGAGACTTCTTCGAACTCTTTCCTGTTATCCTAACGGATAATGGTGGGGAATTCGCTAGAGTGGATGATATTGAGATAGATGTTTGTGGACAGTCTCAACTCTTCTTTTGTGACCCTAATCGGTCTGACCAGAAAGCAAGAATCGAGAAGAATCATACCCTCGTGAGAGACATACTGCCTAAGGGGACTTCCTTCGACAACTTGACTCAAGAGGACATTAATCTGGCACTATCTCATATCAACAGCGTTAAGAGACAGGCTCTAAATGGTAAAACGGCTTATGAGCTATTCTCTTTTACTTACGGAAAAGACATCGCAAGTATACTCGGTATTGAGGAAATTACTGCGGAAGACGTCTGCCAATCTCCCAAACTATTAAAAGACAAAATCTAATAAAAGACAAAATCTAACCTAATCAACTAACTGATACAACCTAAACGTCTCACACTAACTTCAACCATAGCGGAACTTAATCTGAAACGCTTTCAGATGAGGAGGTTTTCTTGTACCCTTTTTTTGCGATTTTTAACTCTGAAAACCTATGAAATCAAGTATTATAAAAACCAACGGAACTTAGTCTGAGACGGATTTTCGTTGGTTTTTATTGGTTTTTATCAGACTAAATTCCATTTCTACTAGAGGTGGAACTTACTTTGAGAATTTAGCGGCAAATCAAAGATGAACAATTTAGTAAGGCTAAGTTTTAATGGTTTATTTCTTTCGTTTCCTCCAAAGATTTTGCACTATCAGTATCTGAGAGGTCCGTCTCTTTTTCCTTATCGTTTTGATCTGAGCCTGTCCTTGACACTTCTAAAGTCTCTTTCATCTCCTTGCTTTCATCTAAGTCATCTAAGCCATCTGAGACTAAGGCATCCTCACCAGAAACAGGATTAACAAACTCATCTAACCAGCTACTTGTTCTTCCAACTGCTTGATTTGTTTTAGGCTGTTGCGTCCTTACTTCTTCTGAGGATTCTTTGCGTTCAGGAGTAGTCTCATGATTGGCTTTGTTGAAGTGCATTGTATAAACAGTATCTGATGTTACTGGTTTGTTCAATTCTTCTTTACTCAAGTTATCTTTAGTTTCATCACGTTTATAACCTGGATCTGCTTGTGCCCAAGGTGGTAAAATACCGGCTTGTGCTAGGGAATAATTTTTTCTAACAAGGTAAACAAGGGTTTTACTTCTGCCTGTACGTGTCACCAATTGACCACCTTCTTCTGCCTTAAAGCCAACTGCTGCATAATTCTCAGGATTATGATAGTAGAAATTGCGATGTCTACTTGGGTCATCTTTATCCGTCGGATTATTGCTGTCTGCAGCCACATATGGACCGATATAAGGAGCTGTTGTTCCAAAGGCTGCCAAGTTTACTGTAACACCAACTTTAGCATTTTCATCCTTTTCATAAGAACCCGAACGGCGGTACTCAATGAATTCAAAATTTGGATGTGGAACAGGTTCTGGATCTACTAAACCTTGTTGTCTTGCTTCTTTCCATGTTAACTCTGGGTTAACCAGATAGTAGAATCCACCTTGAACATGGCCATTAAGTTTAAGACGCCCATTCGTAAAGGTTGTGTAACGAACAGGAACGTAGGTTGATAAATCAAAGTCATCGAAATTATCTCCAGGGCCATAAACATTCTTTTCTGGTTTTTTTCTAAATTTGTCAAAGTCAACATAGAAAGCTTGGTGTTCCCTTTCCATTTTTCCTTTTGTTGGCATGGTTGCATTCCAACCTTTAAAGACACGTCCTTCTTCTTTAACAGCCTCTGGAAGTTTAATGTTGACATCTTCCCAATTCATGTCTTTACGAACTAAATAATAGATGCGTTTGGTTTTTTGACCATTAATTTTCAGGTCGCCATAATGGCTATTGGTACTAAAGGTTAGCAAGATAAAGTTTTTAATATTTTGTATCCCCTCAACCTTATATTTATCATAAACCCCATTACGTGTTAAGTTATCCATTGAACCTTCTGTATAAAATGGACCATAAACTGTTTGTGTCTCTTGGTCTAGAGTAGTGCTCTCTGTTTTGACATCACGTTCTGGATCGTCTGGTAAATCGGGATCAATTTTATAAACATGGGCATGGTCGCCATGACGAACACTCATATAGTTTCCATCCACCGTAATGTCTTCTCGCTTCACTTGAAAACGTGCCATGTACTCTTTGATCAGTCTTTCTTTACGTTGTTCAAAACTTTCACCATCTTCTTTTCTAAGAATATGGTCTTCAGGACTAACAAATGGCTTACTTGGATCAAGATCTTTCAAGAAAATAAGATGAGTGTGCTCTTCATGTGGGTACTCTAACCCAACTTGCCCTTGATGGATTACTTTTTTAATGCGGCTAGAATCAATACCTAAACCTTTTGCTAGATAAGCCCGTTTCAACTGGTAATCAGCCTCTTCTTCTTCTGTTAAGGTTTTTGTCTCTCCTTTAGATTTATAGCGATCCACTAGATAAGACCATTTACTCTTACTCAAAGCTTCAAAACTTATTGGGTGTAAATGGTTGCCATGTTTGACTAAAATACCTGTATCTGTACTTCCACTGATATTTGTACCATCAAATAAGAAGCCATCACTGGTTCTAAAGTCAAGCCCCGACACACCAGCTTGATGAGAAATGACAGGAGGTTGAGCTGGCAAGAATGGTCTTGTAGTACTGATGTGATGAACAAGGTTAGTGCCTAAACTTGATTTTAAAATATAGTGGTAATGATCGCCATGGCGAACAGTGTAACCATTAGCATCCTCTGCCACAATATCATTAGGGTTAAAGACATAACCATCATCGGCATGACCAGCAGCTGACCTAGCTTGAGAGCTTGCAGAAGCCTGTGAAACTGGCCCTTCCTTATAGGTTTTAGGAATCAAATACTCCCACTTTGTTCCCTTTAAGTCTGAATAAAAGAAAAAGTGTTTGTGGTCACCATGTTTTACAATAATGCCCGATTCTGTTTTCCCTTCAATCTGTGATTCACTGGTCAGCATAAAGCCATCATCGGTCGGTTTATCAATCCCTGAAATCTCTTTGTTTCGTGATTTCTTCGATGATTTGACAGCTTTAGCTTTTTTGGATTTTGACAGTTTTTGATGCTTTTTATGCCCTTGAACCCCTTCTTTTGCCGGCTGTGATTGACAAGCCGAAAGCGCAAGACTGCACGATAGTAAAATACCCGTTAGGCATAAAAGACGATTCTGCTTTTTAATCATAAAAGTTAACTCTCCTTTATTTTAATTTACCAGTTAAGTATATACCTTTTTCTAATCAGATTCAATAGTTTTTCTAAGATAATTCTTTCTTTTGGAAGACAAAAAGAGAACGGCCTTAAACGTCCTCTTGCTTATCTATTTTTTTGGCATCCTTTTTCTTCTGACGATTTTGACGGAAAAAGTTCTGCATAATTGCTGCGCAGTCATGGGCTAAAAGCCCCATTTCAACCTCAACACGGTGATTAAGACGGTGATCAGACAAAATATCATAAAGGCTACCCGCAGCCCCGAATTTTTGATTACTAGCACCAAAAATAACCCGCGGAATCCTTGCTAAACCAATAGCTCCGCTACACATCACACACGGCTCAATAGTCACAACTAAGGTCGTGTCTAAAAGACGCCAATTACCTTGGTGGTGATTGGCTTCGTTTATGGCCATGATCTCAGCATGCATGATAGCCTGATTTAATTCCTCACGCGCATTGTGTCCACGACCTATTATCTGGCCATCTTTAACAATAACACAACCAATGGGAATTTCTTCTTTAAGGAGGGATTTCTCTGCTTCTTTCAAAGCTTCCCGCATAAAATATTCTTTTTCTTCTTGACTATAATCCATTAGGTATTACACCCCAAATCCCAAACCTTACCTGGACAAGCCAAGTCAACTGGTATGGCATCCGCATATTTTTGTGTCTCTGCCTTTAAAATCGCCAAATGATTTTCTGGATCAATTCCTTGCGGCGCTACAGGTGGCATATGGGTTAAGACCAATGTTTTGACCTTAGCTTCTTGAGCAATGAGGCCTGCCTCTTTACTGGTTAAATGGGCAATATGATTCTCCATTCCCTCATACAAATAGACATCTGCTAAGAACAGGTCTGCATCACTAGCAAAAGACGAAAGGCCTTCAAAATAGCCAGTATCTGCTGTAAAGACTAAGACTTGCCCTGTCTTACGCTCCACTATTCTAAAAGCATAACAAACAACTGGGTGAACTGTTTTGATGAAAGTAATGTCAAACGGACCTATAGACTGACTTCCATTAATATCATAGGCAATACCTTCTGAAACACCATCTAAAGTCAGTTTTTCAAATTCATGAATGTCTTCATTATGGCCATAAATCGGTAAAACCTTTGCTTGCCACAAGTGTTTCGGATAAAGTTGGCGATAATGGCGCAGAACCCCCAAATCAGCCACATGATCAGGGTGGTAATGACTGATAATAACAGCATCCAAATCAAGCGGACTCATGACCTTTTCCAATTCATTAACAGCGCGACTGCCCGCATCCATCAAAAGGGTGAAGCCATCTTCTCCTGTTAGTAAATAGGATGTTGTTCCCGCATTCTGATAGGGGTAAGCTCCCCAAGATCCCAGACATCTAATCTCCATGTCAACTCCTCGATTTTTATTTCTTCTATTATATCAAAAAATCGTCTCCTGTGACGGGATGAGCAGGGCACCTGATTTTACGACTGCTTAATAAAGGCATCCTTAATACGACTAGCAATCACAATTGCAAGCACAGCTTTCAGGGTATCCCCTGGAATAAAAGCCAAGTTAGACAACAAAGCTGTAACAAGTGACATGCCGGTAAAATGCGACAACCAAATAGCACCTAAAATATCAACCAAAAGCACACCAGTTAGTAAAAGTGCTGTGATCGCCTTCATTTGTTGGGGCACAGGCAAAGCCTTGTAAGCTAGTGTGAAAAAAGCTGGTGTTAGTAACCAACCAATAACGTAACCAGCTGTTGGCCCTGCTAGAACTGGAAGTGTGCTACTGCCACCTGAAAATACCGGTAGAAAAATTCCCAAGAGTAAAAAAATGAGAACAGTCATCGTACCACGTTTAGCACCTAAGACAAGAGCCGTTAACATAACTGCTAAATTCTGAAGAACAATCGGTACTGGAATAAATCCCAAAGGGATTGCTGGAATCATCCCTAAAACGATCATCAAAGTGGCCATCATTGCCATATATACTAAGTCTTTTGTTTTAAACATAAAGTCTCCTCAATTAAAATAAATAGAACTGTGCCTTGCACATTCAGGATTAAATGGTTTCTGACAATTTGGACATGCCTTTGTTTCATACTCTTTTCTTGACAAGAAGGTGCGACAGGCTCCACAAATTACTGGAAGTGCTTCTGAAGTATCTGTGGCTGCAAAAGGATGGTTTTCCATCTCATCATGGCAGTGATAACAGGCATAGTATTTTTGACAAACCTGACATTTCAAAGCAACAATGTCTGTTAAACTGTGATAATGCACACATCGTGATTGAGCATCTAAGCCAATTCCAAATACCATCATATTTCCATTCATTGTATTAGTTTAAAAAACTATTCTCTCTTTGTCAACCCGTTTTTTAAATAAGGTTAACAAAAACACCAAAAAAACACCTCAAGAATTAGAAGCCACTTAAAGAGACCCTCCCACAAAAATTTGTGAGCTAGGGTCACTATTCATTGGTCATTTTTAAGTTATAATAGAAGAAAAATGAGAAATGAGTGACTATCTATGAAAAAAGAAAAATGGTTGGCCTACACACTCTTCATCGCCCACAGCATGACCTTACTTCTTAACTATTTAACTGCAACTGGATATTTAACAGGTCACAGTCAAAAAGACATTTCTAATCACTACCATACCCTAATCACCCCTTCATCAGCAGCTTTTTCTATCTGGTCCGTCATTTATTTTTTACTTCTTATCATTATTGTCAAAGCTTATCTGACAAAAGAAGCTACTTATCTTGAAAAACTTAAAGCCATTTACCCATTTGTTATGGGAACTTTCCTTTTTAATGCTTTGTGGGTCATCAGTTTTACAAGTCATCAGATTGGCTTATCTACACTGCTAATTTCACTTTATACTGTATTTCTGCTAATAATCCTTATCTTTTTAAAGCAATTGGAAAACAAACTCTCTCTTCTTAGTATGAGTTTTGGCATCCACTTTGGCTGGTTACTCATTGCAACACTTGTCAATTGGACAATCTTTTTTCAAAAAATCAACTGGGAACAGCCTGTTATTTCAACAATACTATTAGCAATTATTCTTGTACTTCTTAGTATTTTTGTCATTTGGCTTGCCAACAAAATCAACAACCCTTTTGTCTTACCACCACTCAGTTGGGCCTTTTACTTTATCTTTACCGAAAATCAACTTGGACCAGTTCATTTGGCTAAAATAACAATTGGTTTTTTAGCTCTTGCTTTAGCCATTCTTATAGCACTTACTTTTAGTTATATGATGATTCAAAGCTTGCGAAAACAACACTATTAACAAGAAAAACCCTTGAACAAGGCATAAACTTCCTTGTCCAAGGGCTTTTTAATTAGAAATTACGTGATGATTTATTGTAACCATAACGTTCCAAGAAATCTTCTCTAAACTCAAGAAGGTTATCATCCATAATGGCTTGACGCACTTTTTTCATCAAGTTGACAAGGAAGTAAAGGTTATGGTAGCTTGTCAAACGAATTCCAAAGGTTTCATCTGCTTTAAGCAAGTGACGAATATAAGCTCTTGTGTAATTTTGACAAGTATAACAATCACAGTCATGGTCAAGTGGTGTAAAATCTTCAGCAAACTTAGCATTTTTAACAACCAAACGCCCTTGACTCGTCATACAGGTTCCATTACGAGCAATACGTGTCGGAAGAACACAATCAAACATGTCAACCCCACGGATAACGCCATCAATTAAACTATCTGGAGCACCAACTCCCATTAGATAGCGTGGCTTGTTTTCAGGCAACAAAGGAGTTGTAAAGTCAAGCACCGCATTCATTTCATCATGGGTTTCTCCAACTGCTAAACCACCAATTGAATAACCTGGGAAATCCATAGCGACTAAATCAGCAGCTGATTGACGACGTAAATCTTCAAATCCAGCCCCTTGAACAATCCCAAAAAGACCTTGATCATGTGGACGACGGTGGGCTTTGAGGCCACGTTCTGCCCAACGGCTTGTTCTTTCAATTGATTTTTTAACATAGTCATATGGCTGGTAAAATTGTGGGCACTCATCAAAACTCATCATGATATCTGAACCTAAATTGTTCTGAATGGAGATTGCTTTTTCAGGTGACAAAAACATTTTAGAGCCGTTTAAATGGTTTTTAAAGGTAACGCCTTCTTCTGTGATGTTACGAGAATCGGCCAGAGAATAAACTTGGAAACCACCTGAGTCAGTTAAAATTGGCTGATCCCAATTCATGAATTTATGCAAGCCACCTGCACGCGCAATCAGGTCATCGCCAGGGCGTAACCATAAGTGATAGGTGTTTGAAAGAATAATGCCTGAACCCATCTCTTTTAACTCTTCTGGTGATTGCGTCTTTACAGTGGCTTGGGTACCAACTGGCATAAACATAGGTGTTGGAAAAGTGCCATGTGGGGTAATAATTTCTCCCAGACGGGCACCTGTGCGCTTATCTTTTTTGATAAGACGGTATTTAATTGGATAATCTGTCATTTTTTCCTCGCTTTCAAGAAATACAGTCTTGAGCTTTTTTATGATGACTCACCTTAGTGAGAACCACTTTATTCTATCAAATTTTAAGCCTCTTGTCATTCCAATCGACAAGTTAATCAAACGATTTCTTATCCCTATTAGTATGTTATAATAAATGAAAGGAGTTACAATGACACATTCACTACTAAAAAAAGAAGCTAAAGCTTGCTTAGAAAATTTACCTGGTAAAATCTTGCTTTACCTTTTACCTCTATTATTGACACTATTTCAATTTGGACTTCAAGTTCACCAAAGATACCTCTTAGAAATGGGCGCCGCAATAGCAACTGCCCCTTCACTTTTTCCTCTATTGCTTAGAATCATCTCAGCCTTCCTTTTTCTTTCAGCTTCATTTGCCCTTCTTGCTGCTCTTCGTGGGCAAAAGGATAAATTGACTGTCAACGATAGTACGCTGAGCTTGACTCGGCCTTATTTTTGGAAATCAACTTTTCTATTACTTTTTCGCTACCTCCTAAATACTTTATGGTCACTTACCTTTTTCATTGGTGTGGTTATCCTGACAGTTGGAACGATCTTGGCTTTTGGTGCACTAAATAAAGGGAACCCTCTAACAGGACCTCTTTTGCTATCTGGTCTTGGCCTAAGCGTTACCATTATAGGAGCAATCATTGCTTTAAATCGGAAAATCGCATATAGTATGGCTGGACCAATCATGTATGATCAGATACGTCTGAACACTTACATTGGCTCAGTTGAGTGTCTTAATGATAGTGTGGCTTTGATGAAAGGGCACAAATGGCAATATTTCAAACTGGTTTGTAGCTTTATCGGTTGGTTCATCCTAGTTATATTTAGTCTGGGTATCTTAGCTTTCTATGTTATTCCCTACTACAAAACCACTAGTCTATGCTTCTATGAAAAACTTCGCAAAGCACATGAAGCTGAACTAGCAGACACATCATTAACTGAATAGAATTAAAAGAGACTGCACTGAGCAATCTCTTTTTGATTGTATTTTAGAAATGTCTTTTTTGAGCCTTCTTTTGGCAGTCTGGGCAAATGCCGTAAGCAATGATTGGAATCCGTGTGATTTGATAACCTGTCTGTTCAAAGGCTTCCTTTGCCACATCCATAACATCAACATCCATGAAATCAGCAATTTTCCCACAAATTTCACAAACAGCATTAACATGCTGGTGCCCCATAAAATCATAGTAAGTTGTTAAGTCGTTGGAAATTTTAATTTCACTAACAAAGCCCTCATCTACTAAAACTTTTAAGTTATTATAAACAGTCGCAAGACTCATATTTGGAAAGTCATCTTTCAAATCACGATAGATCCTATCAGCACTTGGATGCTCGGTTGATCTAATCATATAAGAAATGATTGCCTTACGCGTCTCTGTAATGCGAATATGTTTTTCTCTGAGATGCTCTAAAACATTTTCATAGGCATCTAAAGCTTGCTGATTATGCGAATGGACATCCATGTATGCATCTCTCCTAACTTTCATTTTAATAGACAAAAAGCCTTTATTTTAATTGGCTATAAAACCAATTCCTTGTAATCAATTTTTAAACAACGGTTCATGACAATATCATGACGGTTATTAGCTCTTAATAGCTCTTCAGCCTCTTGACTCTCTAAACCTAGTTGTGCCCAGAAAACCTTAGCATCTGTTTCAAGAAAGTCATTAGCAACATCTAAAAGAGCTTGACTAGGCCTAAAAACATCAACGATATCAATAGCAACTGGCACTTCTTTTAGACTGGCATACACCACTTGACCGAGAATTTCTTGACCAGCACATGTGGGATTAACAGGAATAATCTGGTATCCCATAGCTTGCATGAATTTAGCAACCCTGTAAGCTGCAGACTCACTTCTTTGCGACAAGCCAACAACAGCAATAGTCTTAGCATGTTCCATATAGTCTTTAATACAATTCTCATTAGGATTTTGAAAAGCGTAAGCCATTGTCCTATTTCCTCACTGTCACAAACTCCCCAAAGAGCATTTTCTCATATTATAACATAAAAATGGCAATTCAGTAGCTTGAACCACTGACTAAATCAGTATTTATTTTGCTTCATACCAACTTTGTCCAGCATTTTCATCAGCTCTCAAAGGTACACTTAGAGCAACTGCCGCTTCCATGGTTTCCTTAACCAAAGCCTTAATAGCAGGCAATTCAGCCTCTGGGACCTCAAGAACTATCTCATCATGCACCTGCAAAAGCATACGACTCTCGAACTGCCCATCTGCCAAAGCTTTATCCAAATTAATCATTGCGATTTTAAGAATATCGGCTGCGCTGCCTTGAATAGGCGAATTAATGGCTGTACGCTCCGCAAAAGAACGGATATTGAAATTGCGAGAATTAATCTCCGGTAATTCACGACGGCGTTTAAACAAGGTTTCTACGTAGCCTTTGTCCTTAGCTTCGCGGACAACAGTATCCATATATGATTTAATGCCTGGGTACTGTTGGAAGTAAGTATCAATATAGTCCTTGGCCTGTTTACGACTAATCCCTAAATTGTTTGACAAGCCAAAATCTGAAATACCATACACAATGCCAAAATTGACAGCCTTAGCATTGCGACGGTCATTAGCTGTGACATCTTCTGGTTTTGCAATGCCAAAAACACGCATAGCCGTTGAGGTATGAATATCAGCATCTTCATTAAAAGCAGCAATCAAATGCTGATCACCTGAAATATGTGCTAACACACGCAATTCAATCTGTGAATAGTCCGAACTTAACAAAAGAGAACCCTCTTTTGAAGCCGTAAAGGCTTTACGAATTAATCGCCCTTGTTCCAGACGAACAGGAATATTTTGCAAGTTAGGATCTGAACTTGATAAACGACCTGTTTGTGTCAAATCTTGCACATAACGGGTGTGGATTTTACCATCACTCATAATGTAATCTTGTAGACCAATAACATAAGTTGACTGCAACTTGGTGATTTGGCGGTAGTCCAAAATCTTAGCCACAATTGGCGCAATAGGTGCTAAGCGTTCCAAAACATCAACTGCTGTTGAATAACCCGTTTTAGTTTTCTTGGTCATTTCAAGAGGCAACTGCATTTTTTCAAACAGAATAACCCCTAGTTGTTTCGGTGAATTAATATTGAATTCTTCTCCAGCCATCTCATAGATTTCTTGTGTGAGACTTTCAATAATTATTTTATTTTGCTCCGCCATGTCAACTAAGCTCTCTTTATTGACCTTAATGCCAGCAATTTCCATTTTAGCTAAGACGTTCGCTAAAGGAAGTTCAATGTCCGTAAAAAGTTCTGATTGTTGGTGTTCTTCTAGTTTCGCTAGCATAGTAGCTCTGCTATCAACCAAGACCTTTACTTTACGTGCTAAATGATCAAGGAAAATAGCTTTTTCTGGAAAGGCCCGTTTGACACCTTTTCCATATACAGCTTCATCACTTGCAAGGGTCATCGTCGTGTGTAGGCGAGCAATTGTTTCCAGTTCATTATCTTCAACATTAGACAAGAGGTAATTAGCTAAACGTGCATCATAAGCAGCCGCAGGCACAGCAATCTCTAAATGGCTTAGGAGCACTTTTGCTCTCTTAAAATCATAGGTTGCCATTGGTTTAGCAAGAAAGGTTTTAAATAATGGGTCTTTGAGTAATTCTTGATTCTCAGAAACAAAAATCCTCTGGCTATTTCCCCATGCAAAAGCAGCAATAGACTCACGGTGATAATTCTCATTTAAGACTTCAAAATAAATCACATCGTCATCTGCGAAATGCTCTTTTGTCAGTTGCTCTACTTCTTGGAAATTGATTTCTTCTTTTTCAGCTTCAGGCATAGTTTGAGCAAGACCTGCTCTTAATTGATGAAAGCCCATGTCCTCATAAAAGGCAGCTAAAGTGTCAAGATTTGGTCCCTTATAAGCAAGATCATCCAAGCCAATTGTGATGGGGGAAGTGGTGTTAATTGTCGCCAAAGTTTTTGATAAGAAGGCTTGTTCTTTATCATTTATCAAGTTTTCCTTCATTTTTGACGCCTTAAAGCCATCAACATTCTCATAAATGCCTTCTAGGCTGCCAAATTCATGAAGCAATTTTAAACCTGTTTTTTCACCAATCTTAGTAACACCAGGAATATTATCTGATTTGTCTCCCATAAGAGCTTTTAAATCAATAAATTGTGCTGGCGTTAAGCCCATTTTTTCCATCAAATAGGCGGGTGTGAACTCTTCAAATTCGGCTACGCCTTTTTTAGAAATTTCAACAACCGTATTTTCATCTGTTAGCTGGATCAAATCCTTATCACCGCTGACAATGGTAACGTCAAAGGGCACTTCTGTGCGTTCAGCCATCTTATCCAAAGTTCCGATAATGTCATCAGCTTCATAATTATCTAAGTCATAAAAGGGAACTCCAAGAGCCGTTAGCATTTCTCGGATGTAAGGGAATTGCTCCCGAAATTCCTCAGGAGTTTTAGCACGACCAGCCTTGTAATCAGCAAACATTTCTGTACGAAAAGTTGTTTTGCCTGCATCAAATGCCACTAAGATATGAGTGGGATCAACACGTTTCATCATATGGTCAAGCATCAAATGAAAACCATAGATGGCATTGGTGTGGAGACCTGCTTGATTTTTAAAGCGGTCAATTTGATTGTAAAGTGCAAAAAAAGCACGAAAAGCTACTGAAGAGCCATCAATTAATAATAATCTGTTCTTTTTATCCATAGCCCTATTATAGCACAAGCTATCAGCCTTTTAGGCTAGAAAGAATCTTTAATTACCGATAAAAAACCTTCTAAAGCCAAATAGCTTTAGAAGGTTTGGTTAAACATAGACTTAATGAGTCCATTTAGCAACTTTGTCTTGATTTTCTTTAATCCATTTTTTAGCAGCTGCTTCTGGTGTCATTCCTTTATTGATATCAAGCATGACTTTTTCCATATCTTCTTTCGTCCAGTTAAACTTATCAATGATTTTGTATAGTTCAGGTTTATCTTTTTTCAAGCCTTTACGTGCAATGGTATTGATATTTTCTGACGAACCATAGGATTTTTTGGGATCCTCAAGGTATTTCAAATCATACTTAGCAAACATCCAGTGAGGAGACCAGCCGGTAATGACAATCTCTTCTTTTTTCTTGATGGCCTGATCAAGGGCTGTTGTCATAGCACCTGTTGAAGCAGATGTCACTTCCCAATCCGACAAATTAGCGTAATCTTTTTGGGATTGCTTGGCGGCAGACATAATCCCTGCACCAGGCTCAATCCCTGTAATTTTTTGTTGTGCTTCTTTGCTTAAATCTTCAATGCTATTAACAGTTGTCATATAGCTTGGAACAACCAAACCTAATTTTGTTCCTTTTAAATTAGGTCCTAAATCATCAAGTTTAGATTTGTATTTTTCATATTGCTTACCATGGGTAACTGGCAACCATGCACTGGTTGAAAAATCAGCATTCCCATTAGCAACTGTTTGCCACATGATGGCATTGTCAAGGGGCGTCATTTCAACATCAAAGCCTTCTTGTTTTAAAACTTGGGCAATAACATGTGTTGAAGAGACTTCTGAATCCCACTGTACATAAGCAATTTTAACTTTTTCACCTTTTCCTGCACCAGACGAAGTCATTGTCACAATGGTTTTACCAAGAGCAGCAAAAATGATAATGATAAGCGTCGCTATACCAACCCATTTGGTCACTTTACCAGATTTAACTTTATCCTCAGCTGGAGTGTTAAAAATTTGTGTAATACGATCCAAAATAATAGCTAAAATAACCAAGGCTAAGCCCGATACAAAACCTGATCCGATATCAGCATGTTGCAGTGCAGACAAGACTTCACGTCCAAGACCAGGTGCACCGATCATTGACCCTGTTACAACCATAGATAAGGCTAGCATCATGGTTTGGTTAACACCAGCCATAATCGTATTTTTAGCCAGTGGCAATTCTACTTTAAAGAGTTTTTGTTTAGCCGTTGACCCAAAAGCATCAGAAGCTTCTACCAATTCTGTTGAAATCTCACGAATACCTAGATTGGTGAAACGAACAGTTGGAGGTAAGGCAAAGATTACAGAGGCAAAAACCCCAGGAACCATACCAATTCCAAAGAAAGCAACTGCTGGAATCAAGTAAACAAAAGCAGGCATGGTTTGCATAAAGTCCAAGATTGGATTTACAATCTGACGCACTTTAGCATTTTTAGCCATCCAAATTCCTAAAGGAATACCAATCACAATCGAAATCAGACTGGCTACTAAAACTAAGGTAAAAGTGTTTATTAATTGCTCCCAAAGACCTTGATTATAAATAAACAAGAGACCTAAGAAAGTAAAGACGGGTAAGGGCCATTTTCTCTTTGCTAAGAAAAAGATAGCTAGCGTCACTAATGCAATAAAAAGTAGTGGTGGAATAAAAAGCAAGGTGCTCGTCATCCAATCCATTAAGAAACTTCCGATGGTTTGCATGACATCAAACAAACCTGCAAAAGTTTTAGTTAGCCATTCCGTTATTTCCTCAACCAGCTTGGCTACTGGCAATTTATGTTGTAGTATATTCTCCAAAATCATATCTCCCTTTCGTTCCTATTACACTTGTTCTTTTTCCAGTGTATCTGCACTTGTTTGATCATCTTCTTGAATGTTAGCCAAAGCTTCAATAACACGTCCTCGGATAATAACCCCAAGTAAACGGTTATTTGCATCTGTTACTGCAATTGGTGTTGATGAATCATAGATTAGTGGCAAGATATCTGTAATAATAGTATCTTCTGTTACTGTGATAACATCACGGTCAATAACTTCTGAAAGTGCCAGCCCTTTTTTACGCGCCTCAATAGCAGCATCAGCTGTTAGGGTTCCAACTAATTGACGGCGACGATTTGTAGCCATTAACATGGACACTTCTTCTGTATGCATTCTATTTAATGCCACCTGTGGCCCATCAATTTCAACAGTTGTTGTAATGGGTTTAATCATAATATTTTGAGCTGTTAAGACCTTAGATCTGTCTACATCTTCAACGAACTCACGAACAAAGTCATTAGCAGGGTTGGTTAAAATTTCCTCTCCTGTGCCAATTTGCATGATTTGCCCATCTTTCATAAGAGCAATACGGTCACCAATTCTAAGAGCTTCATTTAAGTCATGACTGATAAAGATAATGGTTTGCCCCATGGTGCTTTGCAACTCAATCAATTCATCTTGCATTTCACGTCTAATCAAGGGGTCAAGTGCTGAGAAGGCCTCATCCATTAATAGAATTTTAGGACCATTAGCCAGTGCACGCGCCAAACCTACGCGTTGTTGCATCCCACCTGATAATTGGTTAGGGTATTGATCTTTAAAACTAAGTAGACCAGCATTATCCAAAGCTTTTTCAGCTAATGTTTGACGTTCAGCTTTTGGCACTCCACGCAACTCCAAACCAAATTCCGTATTTTCTAAAATGGTTTTATGTGGAAACAAGGCGAAACTTTGAAAAACCATGTTGATGTCATGACGACGGACATGACGCAAATTTTCCGTACTCATTTTAGAAATATCCTCACCAGCTAATTCAATACTTCCTGATGATGGTTCAATTAAACGGTTGAGCATTCGAACAAGTGTTGATTTACCACTTCCTGAAAGCCCCATAATAACGAAGATTTCTCCTTCTTTAACATCAAAATTAGCATCGTAGACACCAACTGTTGAGCCGGTTTTTTTCAATATCTCCGTTTTACTTTTTCCTTGCTTAACCATTTCTAGCGCAGCCTTTTGTTTTTTTCCAAAGACTTTTGTTAAGTGTTTAACTTCTAAAATATTTCCCATTATAAACCTTCCTTTTAACATGTTTTCGTATAAATAACTTGTGTCTTATCTGATTTTTAAAAACAGAACATTTTCATAATATCACGTGTGGTCACTTTTGTCAAAAAATAAACCTTTCAAAAACCCTTATTTTACAAGGAAATCGTTTACAGTTAAAGGAATTGAATACTCTAATTATTCTGACAAAATAAAAAAATCTACAAAGTGACCTCACAAAAAACCAACAGCAAAGGCTGTTGTTTTCTAATATTTATAAACCATCAAATGACTTGGTAAAACTTTTACGTTTAAAGGTAATTTTGGACCTGGATCTCCATCTAGATTACTTTCTAATTGACCACCCTCGACAGAAATGGTGACTTCTTTAACCTTTTGATAAGTAACAGCATCATTATTAGACATATTTTTACTTAAAAGTTTAGGTAGAGCCGTCATCGTTTCAATAGCTGACTTATCTTTTGTAAAGACTAAGTGAAGGTAACCGTCATTAACGCTTGCATCTGGGGTAATCCGATCAAAACCACCTATCGAATTTGTTAAAGCAAGCAATACCAATGAACTGATGAAGCTTGCTTCTTGCCCATCACTTGTAATAGTGAAGGTGTAGCTTTTGTTCTTCAGAATATTTTTAAGGCCCGATAAAAAATATGCCAGAGGTCCTAAGACTGTTTTTTCCTTATCATCAACATTATTGATGGATTCAGGAATACTACCAATAGCTAAAATATTAGTAAAGTAACGATCATTAACCTTTGCAATATCTAAAGTTTGTGTTTTGGTGAAATCTAATGCCTCAACTGCTTCTTCTGGATCCAAAGGCATTTGCAAAGCTCTAGCTAAGTCATTGACTGTTCCCAAGGGAAAAAAACCGAAAGTCGGACGATAGCTCTCTTCAGCTAATCCACTAACCCCTTCATTAACAGTTCCATCACCACCCATGACAAAAACACTTTCATAAGAAGCCCTTGCTGCAGTTTGAGCAAAGCGCTTCGCATCTCCTTCTTTTTCAGTATAGCGGACATCAACCTGATCAAAATAAGTAGCTAATTTTGATTTTGCAATCTTTTCAAAGGCTTTGGCCTTTTCACCACCCGAAGCAGGATTGACAATTAACATGACTTTTTTCATTTTATTTCCCCCTATATCTCTTTTTTATATTTTAACATAGCTTAGTGTCAATGAGCTTTTTTGAAACGCAAAGGGGCTGGGCAAAAAGTCGAAATCTCATTGATTTTTTCAAATTTCCGAAATAAGAAACCGCATGAAATCAACGTTTGTAAACGAAAGATTTCATGCGGTTTTGTTTATATTAGGCTTTTTGCCCAGCCCCTTAAAATAGAATATCTTATAGAAGTGCTTTGAATTGAATGTTTGAATCTTCTAAGAAGCAATCATCAAACCCACGTGGGTGATGGTATTCAATTCTGTCTTTGTCCATTGGGTAAGTGTATTGTCCACCAACTTCCCAAATGAAAGGATGGAAATCATATTGCAAACGTTCTTTGCGCATTTTCCATAGTTCAAGAATTTCATCTGTTGATGCCATAAAGTTTGACCAGATATCATAGTGAACAGGGATAATAACTTTGGCACGGAGATTTTCTGCCATTCTAAGCAAGTCAACCGATGTCATTTTATCTTGAATACCAAGTGGGTTTTCACCATAGTTATTCAATGCAACATCAATCTTAAAGTCACGACCATGTTTTGCAAAGTAGTTTGAGAAATGTGAATCTGCGCCATGATAGATTGTTCCACCAGGAGTTTCAAACACATAGTTAACAGCCTTGCGAGCCATTTCGTCATCTGTAACAGCAAGTCCAGCTAATTCACCGCCTTTAGCATCTGCACCCTCAACAGGTAAGGTTACAAGACACGTGCGGTCAAAAGATTCAACAGCTGTAACTTTCATGTCTTTAATTTCAAAGCTATCACCTGGTTTAACGATCATGATGCGTTCTTCAGGAACACCCCATTTTTTCCAGATTTCACCACATTCATAGGGTCCAACAAATTTAACATGGTCCAATTTAGGGTTATTAATAATAGCTGCCGCAGTGTTAATATCGATATGGTCACTATGGAAATGAGAAACTAAGTAGTAGTCTAGCTCATTGATTGCAAAAGGATCAATAACCATTGGTTGCACACGTAGGTTTGGTTGTAACTTACGCACACCAGCCATGTTAGCCATTTGGTGACCACGAACCATGTCTTTAACTTTTTTAGTTGATTTTCCACGGTTTGACCATAAATCCATTACAATATTTGCACCACCTGGTGTTTTAACCCAAATACCACAGTTGCCTAACCACCACATTGAAAAGTTATTTTCAGGAACAACTGCTTCTTCAATTTCTTCATTCAACCATGTGCCCCATTCTGGGAATGTGCTTAAAATCCATGATTCACGAGTAATGTCTTGTACTTTTGCCATTAATAGCTTCCTCCAATTATTATATCTACATTAAGTATAAGCTTCCTAAGGAACTTTAAAAAGACCAAGTCTCACACATCCTTGTGTTCAAAAATAGACGGTTACTTTTAACCAACCGTCACTGCTTTGTTTGATAAACTTCTTTAGCCCATTCGTATTTGGCTATCGCCTTTTTACGCTGAATATCATGACTTACTATAGGTAGGGGATAGTCTCTTTCAGGCTTAAAACCAAGGTCATCTTGTAAGTCAAGTGGTAACTTCCACGGCTCGTAAAGCCATTTGAGGGGTAATGCTTCTAGTTGAGGGACATAAGTTTTTATAAAATGCCCCTTGGGATCAAACCGTTTGGCCTGAGTGGTTGGGTTAAAAATGCGAAAATAAGGCACAGCATCAGTTCCTGTAGAAGCCGCCCATTGCCATCCCCCTATATTACTGGCACTATCATAATCCATTAAAGCTTCTTGAAAATACTCTTCTCCCCAACGCCAATCAATCAAAAGGTCTTTGACTAAAAATGATGCAACAATCATCCTTAAGCGATTATGCATCCAACCGGTTTGACTAAGTTGTCGCATGGCTGCATCCACCATCGGATAGCCAGTCGTTCCTGCCTTCCATTGTTCAAATAGTGCTTGATCATTCTCCCACTCAATTGCAGCAAATTGAGCTTGAAGCGGCTCTTGTTTTTGATGCGGATGGTTAACATAAATCATGTGGTAAAATTCCCGCCACACTAATTCTTTGATAAAAACAGCTTTGCCTTTACTTGCTTTAGCCTTACTAATAGCTGCATAAACTGTTCGAATATTGATTTCCCCAGTACGCAAATAAACAGAGAGTCTACTTGTGCCATCATATTCTGGGTAATCACGGCTGACATCATAAGCCTCTAACCCTTCTTCAATAAATAAATGGAGCTGCTCCAATGCAGCCTCTTCTCCAGGTTTATGATAAGGCAGTGGCCTAAACAATGTGTTAAGTTTACTGTCAACTGTTTTAGCATTAGGAACAAACAACCAATCCACTTGAGAATAATCTATGACAATCGGTGTCTCTTTAGGGAGTTGCAGCCATTTTTTATAATAAGGTGTGAATACTTTATAAGGTAAACTGGCTTGATTTATGACTTCTTGACTACCATGTAAGTAATGATCTTGATAAGCATGAATAGCAATCCCTTTCTCCCTAAAAAAATGAGCTGCCTCTTGATCACGCTTTCTACCAAAACCAGCATCATCATAATTAAAATAGACATCTGTCCAGTCTGGTAATGCTTGTTGCAAGTGTTCAAAACAGTACTGTAACTCACCAAAGATTACATGCAAAAAAATCCCCTTTTCGTCTAAAGTTCGTCTGAAATGTTGCAAACTTTGGATAAACGCAGACTGACTAACAGTCGCAACATCACGCAACTGCTTTGGATTCAAATGAAAAACTGCCAATAAGGGGCCTCCACTATCAATCGCGTGTTTTAAAGCTTTATTATCCTGAATTCTTAAATCACGGCGAAACCATATCACTGCAACCATGTTACTCTCCTTCACTCCTTAAGATTAATCTTGCCATTTTATTCTACCAGATTTTACCCCAAAAAACGAAAAAACCCCCAGCGTATCTTCTTACAATTAGAAGGGCCGAGGCTACTTATTATGAGTTTATGAATCAATGTGTTGGCTGTCCATAATGTCTTGAACCATTTCATGTCGAATGAGTTTTTCAATGCGTTGCCGCAATAAATACCGATCTGAATCATCAGAAACATATTGGGAAAGAGACTTGTCTAACTCATCTGAAAAATACAATTGTTCAGAAATCTTACCACGCCTTGAAAAACGAATCAAACTGACAATATTTTCATCCGTTAAGATAGGATTGACCACCAATGTTGCAAAGGGACTGTCTAAATCATCACTGGTTGTAATAACAAAGTCAATAGCCAGTAAATCCCTGACGCTTTGGAACTGTTCATTTGTGAAAACAGCTTCAATATGGCTATTAACCAAGTATTGTTGGCACTGCTTGTGCAATAATTTCTGAATACCAATTCCATCATCTGAGACAATAACCAGTTTGGTCTTTTCTGGCTCTGACGAGCTATTGCGGAGCTCTCCACCAAGGTGAATGGTCAAATAAGCGACATCGTCCTCAGACAAGGTAATTCCCCAGGCTTCCTCTAAAATAGGAGCACAAGTTTGTGTCATCTCAAAGAGACTATCATATTTAACTTTAATATGCTCCGTCAATGGGTTGACAGATGAAATGCCATAGGTTTTACGGTAAATCAATGCTTTACAATGGGTTATTAACTGCCTAATCAATTCACATTTGTGACTAAAATGGAGGTCAAATTGATCTTCTAGAGCATTCAGAAAATGCTTGAGACTAACACGCATATGGTCATAGTCTGCACTTTCCACATGGTTGTCCCTATCTTTTCGAAACGATAACATCAACATAGCCACCAAACTCATCTCAATGTCATCTAAGTGCAATTTAAACTGCTTGTAAAGCTCTTTTGCCAAATCCTTAGCAATAAAATACTCTTTACGTTTCCAGATGAGGTTAAAGTCTTGCTTTAAAGCTTCTTGGATTTCATTACTAAATTGCATGTTTCGATAACTCAGTAAAATAAAGGGCAAAATTTGAATCATAAACTGACTATCTTGACTGTTCATTCGTTTGCCCAAATTGGCCTGAGAAATCGGTAAATAATCATTTAAAAACTGCAAAACATCCTTAGAGAAATAAGTTGTGGAGGCGAGGGTTTTTGATAATTTGTGGTCAAAATAATCAATAAAAGTGCTATTGCCACCATGGTAAATATCATCTAGCAGTTTATAAAGAAATTGGATGTATGATAAAGGATGGCAATCAAAATAATAGCCCCTTGATTTTGTTGAGTGTAGGTGAATGGAATATTCTTTGCTAGCTAAAATCAAGCGTAATTCATTTAGATCATTAAGAACAGTGTTTCTAGAAACATCATTCATTTGCATTAGCTTATCAATAGTCACCCGATGCGTAGAGACTGCAATATAGATAGCAGACAACTTCATTCTCTCATCACTTTTCATGACATAATTGTAGTCATCAACATCTTCTAGCAGAACACGGCAAGCCGCTTTTTGCTCATCTGTTAAGTGAATACCTATTCGTGGTAGTGATTCTATTTTGGCAAGACCAGCTGGCAAAGATTCATTTATTTTATCCAAGTGATAATAAACCTTGCGGCGAGATTGTCCCAAATTCTGAGAAATCCCCATCACTGTTTCCGCTTTATCCAACTTTATCAAATATGAGAGCAAGTCATAACTTTTTTTATCTAAAAGCATTGCATTTATTCTCTCCTTTACATGGTTTGTCCATCTATTTTATCATGTTAAACAGCCTGATGACAAACTTTTTTAGGAAGTCTATTAAATTGTTTGCATTATTTATCTTTCTATCATCTTTCGTCTGTGATTTCCGCAATATCCATCAAAAGAGAAGCAGTATCTGTCGGATATTCTAAAGCTAAATAAGAGAGATTAGTAAATTCAGACAAGAGATGTTTAACCTTTATTTCCCCCTTAAAGAGTCCCTCACTAAGACCTGGTAAATGATTGCTCATCTCATAATTTTTACAGTGGAGGTAATCCGTACTTTCTTTCATAAGGCTGACTGCTTCTGTTAGAGACTCGCCTACAAAAATCCAGTTTGCCGTATCAAATACAAAGCTAATTGGCAGTCTTGCTTCTTTGATTCGTGTCATAAAATGATGGCAATTTTTCAAACTAGCCCCGATAGGATCTTGATTGTTTTCAACTTTGATTGGTAAAGTCTTATCCATCAACTGCCTTAATTGTTCAAGCTGATGAAAGCTGACTTTGGAGGCATCTCCTATGTTTAATTTGATAAAAGGTGCCCCTAAGACTATAGCTTCTTGCAACAATTGCTCAAGCTCTGGGTTCAACTGATGATGACACAAAAGATCTTCATTGACACTATAAAAGAGGGTGAGTTTAAGGGCATCTGCCATCTCTTTCATAGCCTTTAATTCTTCTTCACCATTGTGTAAAAATTCACGCCGAACTTCAAAACACCTTAAACCAATTTGAGCAATCTTCTTAAGCAAATCAAGCTGACTGACCCCTTGGTCTAATTCTTTTTTAAAAACAATACTATTAATAATGATTTTGTCTGGATTAACCATCACCTTTTTCCCCTTTTAGATTTTCTAAAGCTCGTAACCCTTTCCAAACAGGCTCCATTGCCACTAACACTTCTTGGTAAACATGGTACTTAGCACAATAGATCTTGTGCTCTGAAAGATTGGGTGTAAACCTTTCTTTTACCCTAACCATTTGTGCAACAGCTTCTTCTAAACTCAAGCCTTGAGTTGCTTGCAAGGCAATGATTGCCCCTCCTAAACCTCCTAATTCTGTTCCTTCAACAATCTCGATTGGAATGTTTAAAACATCTGCAAACAGCTGCATCCAAGCTTTTGAATTGCTAGCTCCACCAGATAAACGGATTTTATCAGGAACCCGCCCTCTTCCTGCTATTAATTGGTCAATATGTTGCTTATGAGCAAAACTGATTCCCTCATAAACAGCTCGAAGCATTTCTGACTTACTAGATGTGCTTATTAAGCCAAAAAAGCAAGCTTTGGCATCTGCTGAGGCATTACTACCATATAAAAATGGGAAAAAGAGCAGGTTTTGATAAGCAGCATCCGTCTCCTTTAAAAAGACCTCCAAGGTGTCGTAGATGCTTTCCTTACCTTCTTTTTTGACATTTTGCATTTCCT
Organism: Streptococcus iniae; assembly: GCF_030732225.1. Classification (NCBI taxonomy): domain Bacteria; kingdom Bacillati; phylum Bacillota; class Bacilli; order Lactobacillales; family Streptococcaceae; genus Streptococcus; species Streptococcus iniae. Next base: position 2,039,107 of record NZ_CP132230.1, read on the forward strand.
CAGACATTAACAATTTTAATATAATGTCGAGATTTCCAGCAGAAGTTGGACTGCTTGCTTCCACTAAAAAAGATTTGTCCAGAAAGTATGAATTCATCTGCCCACTCATTTGACTGGCTGCTTTTTTACTTGGGTAGGTGTTAATATTCCAAGTACCAGAAATGACACTAAAAGTCTTATCATCTAAAACTCCTGAACCAATTGCACAAGCATCAATATCAAAGAGACCTGCTACAACTGGTGTCCCTACAGCAAGTCCAGTTGCTTCAGCCGCCTGGGGTGTGACGCCTCCAACAAGCTCTCTACAATCCACTAATTCTGGAAGTGACGCTTTCATTTCCTCAATGCCAAAAAAACTTAGGAGGTCAGAGTCATATGTTCCCGTCTGAAAATTAATCCAATGATTCCCCGAAGCATCTCCGTATTCTTGATTGATTTTTCCTGTTAATTTGAAGCGCACATAATCTTTAGCAGATAAAACAAAACCAATTTCTTGGTAAATCGAGGGTTGATTGTCCTTTAACCACCTGAGCAATACTGGACTTTGAACGGCAAAAACATGTTGTTGCGTTAAGGGCCAAATCTGATCAATAGAGGCTTCAAACTGCTTAGCCAAGGTACTGGCACGAGCATCTGTTGATAAAATTCCATTAACAAATTCTTTGCCTTTTTTATCAAGCAAGTAAAGGCCTTTTCCATGACCAATACAAGAAACGGCTGCAATGTCCTTGGCGTCAATACGTGTCTTTGAAAGCACCTCTTTAATAGAAGAGCTTATAGCCTGCCATGTTTTTAATAAATCCACTTCACGGTAGCCTGATTGCTTCTCAATTCTTAAGGTTTCAAAGGAAGATACTCCCATTTGCTTCCCATAGGCATCAACTATTATTGCCTTGGTATTTGTTCCTCCATAATCAATGCTTAAAAAATATGTCATCATTTTTCCTAACTTTCTAACAAAACAAGGTACAAGATGCATCACAACTTGTACCTACTTTTTTAATAAAGATGTAAGTCTTTGGTTACAGAATCGCAGGCATTTGCATTTGCTGCCACAGCTTCTGGTTTAAAGTAGACACGTTCTGCATTATGATAAAGAACGTCTTCTAGCTCTTCTTTTGTAAAAATATCAACATGTTCTAACCAGCTCGCCAATTCTTCATAGGTGTTAAAGGTTGAAGACCACGGAGAATCAGTGCCCCAGATAATACGTTTTGCTCCTAAAACTTCTTTGGCAATGCGTACATTTTTCTCTGATTTAGGAAATGGGAATACATCTGGGCTATCAATATCTTGAATAGCTGAGATATCTGTATAAATATTGTCTAAATCTTTCCACATGTTCAATTCTGCACGTAGTCTATTTGGTGTGTCAGCATGTGGGAATGATAAATGGCAGACCACAAAATCTAAGCTTGTGTAGAGACGAGCCAATTGGGCAATAGCATCTGGCTGGTGACTAATTTGATCCCAGTTACCATAATCAACAGTCACGACAAAGCCTGGATAATCCAATAGGTAAGTCAAAATTCTGCTAATATGAGGATCTGCATCTAAGCGAAATGGTGTTTTTTGCCCACGGTAACCATGAATACCACCACCTTGACTAATTTCAAATTTAATAGCTCTAAAGCCTAATTCTTCAACATGGCGCTGCACAATTGTCATTGCATTTTCAGCAAATGGGTCAACTGAGAAAGCTCCTGTAAAACGTTCTGGGTATTTTTTAATGGCAAGATAGGTGTAATAATTCTGATAACCATTCAAATGGCCTTGTAAAATAACAGCTTTTTCCACATCATTAGCATCCATATAGCTCAAAAAAGCTTCTGCTGTAAAGTCTTTATCCCCAAAACCATCTGGAATCAGTTTAATCAAATCACCATCATCCCAAATAGCATAACCATTACCAATGGCGTTCAAGCGTCCTTTTCCATTAAATCCAGCAATTGTGTCTACAATATGAGCATGTCCATCAATTTTTTTCATCTGATTTATCCTCCAAAAAGATGAGATTAGTCTTCACTAATAAATATTTTTTCATTTGACCCTTCAAAACCACTATTTTTATCAGCCATAACTCGCAAATAGTGGTAAATGGCTTCGCGTTTTGTACGTAAGAAAAATAGTGATACCAAGTAAATAGCAACTGTTATCCCAATATAAAGGGGATTACCGGAAATCCAAGCAAAAAAGACAAGTGCTGTTAGGGGATGAGCAAGAAGATTAAAGCTCATAACGAGGGTAATACCTGCTGGCAAGGCTGTTCCAAATTGTTTCACAGCATCGGTATAAATGGGACCAAGAGCACTAGCAGCATAAAGTCCCAAAGAGAACCAAACAATACCACTTAAAATAGCTTTTAAAATATTACCTCTTGTGACAGCAATCATTGCTTCAATCATAAAGGGAATGGCAATTAAGTCAACCACTGGAAGAGCTTCATTGCCTGGTAACAGTAAGGAAATCACAACCATAATTGGAACTAAGATCAATCCTGCAATAATAGTAGCAGGCTCACCAAAGCCAACACCATCATCCACTGCAATAAACCAACGTTTTTTAGCTGAAAGACCTGTAGCTTCTTGATTTTCTTTTTTCTTATTGCGTTCAACAGCTTCTGCCAAGGGAGCAAAGGCCTGAGCAAAAACACCTGTAATAAGCGGGAAAATAGTCATAACTGCAGCTAAAGCTACTGAAAAGGTTAAAATACCTCCCCAAGTTTCAATGGATAAGAGATTTTTAACACTTCCTAAGACACCAATAATCAGACCAAGAATAAAGCCTAAGGTCATTGGTTCCCCAAAGATTCCCAATTTTGTTTTAAGAGACTCAGGATTTAATTTGACCTTATTAACACCCAACAAATTCCAAAGGGGATCTAAAACAAGAGCAGGAATTAAGGTTTCAATGTTATGAATAGAATTGATCGTAGCATTTTTAACACCATAATAGTCAGACCAACGATCAGCTAGGACTTCTGACATAACAAGTGAATAAAGAAGAACAAACACCATGAAAGCAAAGGATAGGACAAAGTTTCCAGTTGCTGCATAAGCCATGGTTCCCCAAATCATATAACCAAAGTTATTCCAAAGGTTAGATGGAACAAAAACCCGTGTGATTCCCGTCAAGAATAAGATTAATTCAATCACAAGACCAAAAACAAAGAAGGAAAGCCCAATTTCAGAAGAAAATGCTGTTAGGGAGCCTGCTTGCCAACCAATATCAACGATTGGTAGGTTCAAACCTGTCGTTTCAACCATTTGCTGAATGTATTTGGTTACCATGGGTGCAAAAGCTGAAATAATCCAACCAAATCCTGTTAAGCCAACACCTGCACGTAAAGCACTGAAGAAGGCCTTTTTGGGGTTTACTTTTAAACAAAGACTAACAATAAATATCATTGCTGGAACGACCGTTGCCGCACCAAAAACATCAAAGAACTTGTGTAAAGCTTCTAGCATATCATCACCTTTATATTTTATTAAGCGCTTACAATTACATGTAAGGAAAATCTTCTTCAAAAAGATTTTCTAGAGTATTATATTATGGGTTAACCACGTTAATTGGATTACCGTCAAAGAAGGAGATGATATTTTCAGCTGCTTCTTCTGCTAATACACGACGCCCCTCAATGGTACCTGTACCAGCATGAGGTGTCATGATAACATTATCCAATGCTCTTAATTCTGCTGCAACACTTGGCTCAAATTCAAAAACATCCAAACCAGCACCAGCAATGTCACCACTTGTTAAAGCTTCAATTAAGTCTTTCTCAGAGACAATTGGCCCACGCGCTGCATTGATCAGGTAGCTTCTGTTTTTCATTTTTTGGAAAGCTTCCTTATTAAACTTGTGAATCGTTGAGGGTAGAGCTGGAGCATGAATCGTAATCACATCTGACTGTGATAACAAGTCTTCAAAACTTAAATAAGTGGCTCCCAGCTCTTCTTCTTTTTCTTGACTTAAACGATAGGCATCATTATAGACAATTGTCATTCCAAGGGCCTTAGCATAGTTTGCGACGGTTAAACCAATACGACCCATTCCATAAATCCCCAAAGTTGCACCTTCTAAAGTAAGCCCTTGGTACTTTTGTTCACTGGGATCAATCCATGACCCTTGACGAACAACCTTGTCATAAAAAGCCAGGCGTTTCGTTGTGGCTAATAATAAGGCTAAAGTCATTTCTGCTGTTGGTACTCGAACCGCTTGAGGGGAGTTAGCCACTGTAATCCCTTTTTCTTTGGCATAAGCAATATCAACATGGTCATAACCAACCGCATTCAAAGAAATGATTTCCAAATGCTCAGCAGCATCAAGCACATCACGATCACCACGTTGTCCCATCAAAAGCCACGCATCATAATCCCCAATATGTTCTAAAACATAGTCTCGGGAAAAGGGTTCATTTTCTGAATAGGTTACATCGTACATTTCCATCAGTTTTGTCAAACCTTCTTTGGGAACAATCCCTGTCACAAGAACCTTTTTCTTGCCCATAAAAACCTCCTTATGTAAATAATATGAAATTAACTAAGTTGATAAAGGGCCACCTCGCCCCTTGCATTATTAGCTGAAAAGAGATAGGACTTCCCATCTTTTTCAAATGCCAAGGCATTACTTGCACCTGACATTTCATCAATCAATACTGACTCAATATGTCCTTGATGAGCGTAAAACAAGCGTAACTGTGCCTTGCCAGCTCTGAAGCCAAAAACAAATACCGCCTGTCCCATTAAGTTCCCAGCCCAAAGGGCATGCCCAAAAGGTGTTGGACTTGGGTAAGAATAAAGTTCTTGAGTAAAATCTTGAGATAAAAGGCGTAGCCTATCACCATGAAAGCCTTGAATAATAATATTTTCTGCTTGACCATCTTGATTGATATCAAGACAAACAATATCACTTGTTTCTTCGTTGAATAGGCATTCTAAGGTCCAATCACCACTATCAGAAAAATCAGGATAAGTTAACTTAACCACACCCTCAACAGCTGTAATCAGTGAGTAACCTTTATCATGCTGAGCATAATAGCCATGATTTTTTGTCAGACGAATTGGTAGCTCTCTAAGCTCTTTTAAAACAAGCTCTTTTCTATCAAAGTTTCCAACAATCACTTTGCCTTTATCTGACCAATCCTCGATTTCCCGTTTTGAGTTTGCAATCGTACAGCCGATAAACAGTAACTGGCCATTTTCTGATGCCATAACATCAAAACGGTGCAAATATGGAAAGTTGGCAATTTTTTCAATCTGCCAACCATCTTGAGCAAACTTGCCATAAACGATGTGACAAGCAGCTGCGTCAAACCCTGGATAAAACTTCTGTGTGGCTAAAAAATCCATTGTTCCAGGAATCTGTACAATTGACATACTGCCGCCAACATCTTGCCAGACGACTTGTTTTTTGAGACCATTATTGAGGTTGTAAGCATAACAAGCCCCTTCAACCTCTGAAGCCACTAACAAAAAATCATGCTGGTCAGCTTGGAGACGACAAAGACAGTAACAAGCCTCTAAGTCATCTGATAAGATTTTTTTTATTTGCATGTTTTTCTCCTTCTCGTCGTCGGTGAAACGGTTAACTAAACAGGTAAAAAAATATTAGAGAAGATCCTGTTTTGCAAGCAACCTTGCATTAAAAACAGCGTTTATGTTAAACGGTTAACCAACAACACACTCATTATACATCAGTTTCCATCTTTTGGCAAGCGTTTACAAAAAACTTTTTTCAAAATAGTAAAAAACTGACCCCATGGCCAGTTTTTAAAAGGATTTCCTTATAACCAGTTGGTTGACAACCTCTATTAATTGAGGTTTGTGAGGGCCTTCTGTGTCTTTCAACTTGTGAATTAAATGCTTGGCAGCAATACAACCAATCCTATATGAATCCTGCTTAATACAAGAAACGGTTGGGTTCAAAACTTCCATCCAGTCTAAATCTTCATAAGACCCCAAACCAAAATCAGCGGGATAATGATAAGAGCTTTGGTTGACTATTTTCATAAATGCCAAAAGGGTCGGCCCATTCATCATGAGAAAGGCTGGTTTTTCTTCTGCTTTTTCAATAATCTCTTTGATGCGGGTTACACTGCTTGGATCTGTGATATCAATGAGTTTTTCCTTATTAGCAGATACGACTTCTTTAAAGCCCTGATAACGCAATTCACGAGTCGAAATACCTGTAATAGGGTAGGTGACAAAATAGATATCTTGGTATCCAGCTTCTTGCATTTGACCTAAAAAATCACGTGTGGATTGTTTGTTATCAGATACAACTGTGTCAAAAATGAGATTTTCAGCCTGTCTATCCACCATAACAAGTTTTGTAGGGTCTAGTTTAAAGACAAAAGGATTGTTCGGATCAACTGAATCTAAGATGATTCCAGAAACATTTTGCTGCTGCAAACGGTGTAAATTTTCCAATTCAATTTGCAGGTCATTATCTGAGTTAGTGAAGTTAACCGAATAACCAAATTCTTTACAGGTATCATGAATTCCTTTCATGACTGATGAGATGAATGGGTTGGTGATATCAGCAATGACAACTCCAATGGTCTGTGTGTCTCGAGTAACAAGGCTCTGAGCAATTTTATTGGGTTGATAACCAGTAACCTCAATAGCTTGTTTAATTTTGTCTTTGGTCTCTAAAGACATCTTCTTATAATTACCATTAAGATAATAGGATACCGTCGCTTTTGAAACACCTACTAATTTTGCGATATCACTGATGGTTACCTTATCAAACATTTCCTACTCCTAGATTATACTGTCATCTCTTACGCGTATTATATCATTATTACTCCTATTTTTAAATACCAGTTACCTATAGAACTAAGAGCCCATTGCTCTTGTAAGGCAACTAAAAAGAGACAAGGGCATTTGTCTCTTTAGTGTTTATTAATGCTTGTCACCTTTTTGGCCATAATAAGCATTTGGTCCATGTTTTCTAAGATAGTGTTTGTCCATAATATAACTTGGTGCTGGTTCCACACGTGGGTTAATTTGCTCTGTGAAGCGATTCATTTTAGCAACTTCCTCCAAGACTACCGAATGGTAAACGGCTTGTTCTGGTGTTTTTCCCCAAGTAAATGGTCCATGGTTACGCACAACAATACCTGGCACGGCTATTGGATCTAAACCACGTTTGGTAAATTCTTCAATAATGACTGTACCCGTTTCTTTTTCATAAGCACTGTCAACTTCATCTTTTGTTAGCGAACGTGCGCAAGGCACTGGCCCATAGAAGTAATCTGCATGGGTTGTTCCATAAAATGGAATATCACGGCCTGCTTGCGCCCAACCAACTGCTTCTGTTGAGTGGGTATGTACAATACCACCAACTTCTGACCAGGCTTTATATAATTGAACATGGGTTGCTAGATCTGATGATGGGTTCAAATCTCCCTCAACAACATTGCCGTCAAGGTCTGTAACAACCATATTTTCAGGTGTCAACTGGTCATAGTCAACACCAGAAGGTTTAATCACAATCACACCAAGGTCACGGCAAATTTCTGAGACATTTCCCCAAGTGAATTTGACTAGTCCATGTTCTGGAAGTGATTTGTTTGCTGCACACACACGTTCACGCATTTCTTGTAATTTTTTTGCCATTATGCTAACCCCGCTTCTTCAATTAATGGGTATAAGAACTCTTGAGCCTCTTTGATAACTGCTCGCGTTTCTTCAACGGTTTCGCAGTTTTCTGACCACATTTCAATGAGGAAGGGCCCATTATAGTTTGTTTTCTTGATGACATCAAACATGTGTTTCCAATCAACACACCCTTGTCCAAAAGGCACATCACGAAACTGCCCTTTTGAGCTTTCTGTCACAGCATAGGTGTCTTTTAAGTGTAGGGCTGCAATTGAGCGATGCCCTAAATAAAACTCACTCCAAAGGTCATTATGCCAAGCCGACACATTACCTGTATCTGGATAAACAAAGAGATATGGAGAATCAATTTCTTTTTCAATGGCTAAATATTTTTCAATGGAATTAATGAAGGGATCATCCATTATTTCAATTGATAACATGACTTGAGCTTCTTCTGCCCAATCACATGATTTGCGTAAATTTTTGATAAAGCGTGCGCGGGTTTCTGGTGATTTTTCTTCATAATAGACATCATAACCCGCTAATTGAATAGTTCTAACACCTAAGTCTTGAGCCAATTCAATACATTTTTTCATTAACTCTAATGATTTTGCTTCAATTTCTGGATCATTTGAGCCTAATGGATAGCGGCGATGCCCAGAAAAACAGATTGTTGGAATGCGAACACCAGTCTCATAGACAGCTTTCACAATAGCCAAACGTTCTTCTTTTGTCCATTCCAGACGTGAAAGACGCAAATCTGATTCATCAACAGACATTTCAACAAAATCAAAACCAAGTTCTTTTGCAAAGCGCAAGCGTTCTAACCAAGTAAAATGCTTGGGCGTTGCTTTTTCATAAATACCAATAGGACGAGCCATATCGTTACCCCCAAATACGTTTAATTTCGTCTTTGAATGCACGAGCGGCGCTTGCAGGATCTTCTGCCTCAGTTATACCACGACCAGCAATAAATGTAAAGACATCAACACCTTCAAACAATTTCAAAGTATCCACATCAAGTCCACCTGTTACAGATACACGAAAGCCCATGTCAATTAATTTTTTAACTTTTGTAAGGTCTTTTTCACCCCAAGTTTCACCTGCAAGTAGGGCGTCACGAGATTGATGGTAAATAGCTTGTGAGATACCTGCATCTAGCCATAATTGAGCTTGTTCATAAGTCCAATCACCATAAAGTTCAATTTGGATTTCACCTTTGTCACCACGAACTTCTTTGATGGCTTTAAGAGCTGCTTCCATTGTTGGGATTGTAGCGCAACAAATACAAGTCATCCAGTCGGCACCGCGGCTTGCATTGTTTTTAGCAACAGTTCCACCTGCATCTGCACATTTGGTATCAGCAACAATGATTTTTTCTGGGAAAAGGCTGCGAAGAACCTCTACTAACTCACTACCAACTTGGAGTAGACACACTGTTCCTGCTTCAATAACATCAACTTCATGTCCTACAGATACAGCTGCTTTAATGGCACCTTGCATATCAGAGTGGTCTAGGGCTACTTGTAAATTTGGGATGTGTTTTGTCATCGTATTTCCTTTCTTCTTATCACGATTATTATATCTAATGAATTAAGCTTCTCTTTTTTATTAACTTTCTAAATCTAAACCTTCTAAATAAGGACTATCTTTGGACTCGTCAACCATTGCTAAAACGTCTTCCTTAGTTTGGCATGCTGCTAAACGTTCAATAGCATTTTCTAATTCAAACAAAGCAATGATTTGAGGAATTGCCACAGAAGCATGAATAGCAGAACTTGTTGCTGCCAATGCGAGTAAGACTTGGGCTTGTTTACCATCTGAGAAGGTTACTGGCTCTTTCAAAGTGATTAATGAAAAGGCATCTTTTTGAACACCTGCTTCAGGACGTGCATGAGGCATTGCCATACCAGGCATCAAAATATAATATGGGCCATATTCTTCTGTCGATTCAATAATAGCGTCGTAATATTCTTCCTTAACAGCTCCACTTTCAATCAATGGATCAACAGATAATTTAACGGCTTCTTGCCAAGTTGTTGCTGATAATCCGAGACGAATTGAATCATTATCGATAAATGCTTGTTTTAAATTCATAAGTTTCCTTTCCTATCAATGCACCGAAATGCCTCTTTTTGCTAAAGAGAAAGAGTTGGGAAAATGTTCACAACTCCTCTGTCTATTAGCAAAAACATTTTATAATACTTCTTGTAATTTAGCTTTGATTTCATTGTCATCCATCAAGTTATCAAGTCCAACAAGATGACCTTTTGTACGACCATCTAATTCGTGAATCAAATGGTTTGAAGCGACAACAATGTCGTAACCTGAAGCAAGACCTTTGGCCTCACCAACTGAACAAGAAGCTGATTGAATGTCTGTCACTCCAAGTTGACGAAGTGCATTTTCAACTTTCATTTTGATAACCATAGATGAACCCATGCCGTTTCCGCATGCTGTAAGAACTTTAACCATTTCATTCTCCTTCTAATCTTTCTTTGATAGATCAATCAATACACCATTGATTTTTTGATGTCATTACTGCTAAGTGTTTCTGATAAGTTAGTGAGCCAAAAGACTAGTCCAATACCCACTAACACAATCAGAATGTCAATTTCTTAATTATTGAGCCTCACCACGATAGTAAGCTTCTTTATCTTTAGCTTTTGCATATTGCAATTGAGGAATGGCTAAGAAGAAGAGACATACTAGAGCATATCCTGCAATACCTAGGTATTTGAAGGCGTAACCAAATGCTAACCACGGGAATTCAAAGTCGATGTTTCCATGGTAACCACCTGCAAGTCCTAGAAGACCTACAGCCACAGCTCCAAGCGCTACTTGAATAACACCTGATAGGAATGACAAGATAACTGCTGCTTTCCAACCACCACGTTTATCAGCAAAAACTGCGATAGCAGCATTATCAAAGAATACTGGAACGAATCCTGTGATGATTAGGATTGGGTTTTTAAAGACAACCAACAATGCGATGGTTACCAATTGCCCGATAAGACCAAATGCAAACCCTGAAAGTACACCGTTTGATGAACCAAATCCGTATGAAGCGGCAACGTCAACAGCTGGGAATGATCCAGGAAGTAATTTGTTTGAGATACCTTGGAAGGCATTTGTTAATTCTGCAACAAACATTCTAACACCTTGCATCAAGATGAAGAGATAAACTGAGAATGTTAGTGATGTTTGAAGAATGTACATGAAGAAGGCTTGTTTTACTGGGACATATGCTCCAGGACCGATTAATTTCACGTTAGACATGATTTCTGGACCAAGGAGAGCAAGAATACCACCAAAGAAAACTAACATTAATGTTGCGGATGCAACAACAGTATCGTGGAAGATGCTTAAGAATGTTGGTAATTTTAAGTTGTCAAGATTTTCTTCTTTTTTACCAAAGAATGGAGCTACTTTGTCAACAAACCAGATGGCAAATTGTTGTTGGTGACCAATAGCAAATCCGCCACCACCTGTTAAGCGTTGTGTTGCTTCAACAGTCATGTTTGAACTTACTGCCCAATATAGACCACAGATAATACCTACTGCCCAAGCGCCATAAGCATTTTGGAATTGAGGAATTAAAAGAAGTACAAATACTGAGATGGTTGCTGCTTGTTGCACCATGATATGCCCTGTAATGAAAAGTGTACGAACCTTTGTAACTTTACGAAGAGCTACAAGAAGTAAGTTTACTCCAAAACCAATTAATAGTGCTGTTGTTGCAACACTAATGAATCCCATACCTTCTAATTTAGCATTTGCTGCTGCAAGCCCAAAGTAAGGGTCAATAACAGCTGCTTCTAATTTGAATTTTGCAGCTAATGCAACAAGAATAGGACGGAAAGTATTAACAAGCCCACCTGCTCCGACGTTCAAAATCAGATACCCAACGGTTGCTTTTATAAAGCCTGCAAAAACTTCGTGTATCGGTTTATTAAGTAACAAATACCCAATAAGTACCAATAGACCTACGAAGAAGGCTGGATTCTGCAAAATGTTTTGTGAGAACCAGTTTAGGGGAGCTAGGAACATATCCATGACGACTACCTCTTTTCAAAGTTTTAATAATGTGTTTCTTTATAAATTTATTATATTTTGTGTAAGCGTTTTAAAAAAGACCAAGTATCACACATTTAAGTGTTCAAAATTAGACTTGATTCCATTTTTCTAACAACCACACAAAAAAGACCCTGGCCCTATTGGCTCACAGTCTCTTCATTTTTTTATAAATAACGGGTCTTCATAAGATTGCTAACCAAGGCTTTTAGATTAGACAAAGTAGTCTTGTTATCAAGAGCCTCCTTGAGGCTTAAACACTTGCGTTGAATAGCAAAAGTAGCTAAAAATTCCTCACTGACGTTTGAGTCATCCTCCACAGACCCACAAAGGGCTATGGTTGGACACTGGTATTTTTGTCCCATACGACTGATAGCCACAGGCACCTTACCCGCTTTACTTTGGCCATCAAGTTTCCCTTCTCCCGTTAGGATTAAATCAGCGTCAGCCATTTCTTTCTCCAAGCCCAATAGGGCTGCTATGGTGTCAAAACCCGGTAAAATCTCACCACCCAAAATAGCAATGGCTCCGCCCATTCCACCAGCAGCACCAGATCCAGCAACCTTCTGTAAGTTTAACCCCCTACAAGTTTTCACACGCTCAACAAAAGCCTGAGCTTCTTGGTCCATTGTTTCTATCTGTTTCGGGCTTCCACCTTTTTGAGGCCCGAAAATCTTGGCAAAGCCTGTTGAGCCAGCATAGGGATTTGTAACATCAGCTAAAGCATGTATCTTAGTTTTCTTCAGAATACCAGGCTCAGTCAGTTGACAAGTGGTCACATCAAAAGACAAACTCTCTAAAAATCCACGACCACCATCTGAACTGCCACTTCCTCCAAGACCAATAAATAGTTCTTGACACCCCTTATCAATAGCATCAAGGCATAAGGCACCCAGTCCAAAACTAGTGGCCTGACTAAAAGACTCCTGACTAGGGGTGATTTTATCAATACCAATAACTTTAGCCGATTCAATAAAAGCCCTGTCCCCCATTTTAAGGTAGGGTGCCATTATCGCACGCCCCATTAAATCAGTTGTTGAAACCTTCTCAATCTTAGCTTGACACTTATCAGCCAAGGCTTCCATAGTGCCTTCACCACCGTCAGCAATAGAAAAGGTCTCGACATCTGCATTTGGCAGAACCTCTAAAACAGCTTCTTTGGCTGCTAAATTCAACTGTTTTGAAGGAGCTGCCCCCTTAAAAGAATCAATTGCAATAATGATTTTCATACTTGTCATCCCACTTATTCTTGCCTAGCAAAAAAACACCGAAGTGTTTTTCTACTATAAATTGTCACATTTCTTATTTAACAACGATATTAACCAGTTTATTTGGAACAACAATGACTTTAACAATGTCTTTGCCTGCAATTTCAGCTTGCACTTTGTCGTGTGATAGGGCAATTCTTTCAAGTTCTTCTTTGGCTAGATCTTTAGCAACGACTAATTTAGCTTTGACTTTTCCTTTGATTTGAACAACAATTTCAACATCATTTTCCACTAGTTTTGCCTCATCCCAAACTGGCCAAGCCACATGTGAGATGGATTCTTGTGAGTCTGTAAGGATTTGCCATAATTCCTCACCCAAGTGTGGTGCAAATGGGGCAATTAATTGGACAAAGCCTTTGGCATAGTCTGCAAAAAGGCGGTCTTCCTTATTAGCTGCATTCACAAAGACCATGAGTTGTGCAATGGCTGTGTTGAACTTCATGGCTTCCACTTGTTCAGTAACAGCTTTAACCGTTTCATGGTAAACCTTATCTAAAGCACCACTATTTTCCGTAACAATTGTTTTACTTGTGATCAGACGGTAAACACGGTCTAGGAATTTACGAGAGCCCTCAAGGCCTTCTTCTGACCAAGCAATGGAAGCATCAAGTGGTCCCATGAACATTTCATAAACACGAAGGGTATCTGCACCGTAGGCTTCAACCACATCATCTGGATTAACAACATTCTTAAGGGATTTAGACATTTTAGCTGGTGCTTGTTCTAGCTCTTCACCAGTTTCCATATGGAAGAAGCTGCCGTCACGTTTTTCAACCTTATCAGTCGCAACAAGAGCCCCACGGCCATCACGATAGCTTGTCCCTAAAATCATTCCTTGGTTAAAGAGTTTTTGGAAGGGTTCTTTGGTTGGCACAACGCCCAAATCATAAAGGACTTTATGCCAGAAACGCGCGTAAAGCAAATGAAGAACAGCATGTTCTGCTCCGCCGACATAAATATCCACTGGCAACCATTGTTTCAGCAGTTCTGGATCTGCTAAAGCGTGATCGTTATGTGGGTCGATGTAACGAAGGTAGTACCAACTTGATCCTGCCCATTGTGGCATCGTGTTGGTTTCACGACGCCCCTTAACACCATCTTCACGGACAACTTCTAACCAGTCTGTTAAATTGGCAAGTGGTGATTCACCTGTCCCTGAAGGACGGATGTCTTTCGTTACTGGTAATACAAGTGGCAAGTCACCTTCAGGAACGGCTGTAGAAGTGCCATCCTCCCAGTGAATAATTGGAATTGGTTCTCCCCAATAACGTTGACGAGAAAAGAGCCAATCACGAAGTCTGTAGGTGATTTTTTCTTGACCAACACCATTTTCTTCTAGCCAAGCAATCATCTTAGCCATGGCTTGCGCCTTATCAAGGCCATTTAAGAATTCAGAATTGATGTGAACACCATCCTCAGTATATGGTGCTTCATCAACATTGCCACCTTCAAGAACAGCAATGATATCTAAGTTAAATTGTTTTGCAAAGTCCCAGTCACGGTCATCGTGAGCTGGCACAGCCATAATAGCCCCTGTTCCATAACTTGCAAGGACATAATCTGCAATCCAGATTGGCATTTCTTTACCATTAACTGGGTTGATGGCATAACTGCCTGTCCAAACACCTGTTTTTTCTTTTGCTAGGTCTGTACGAGCCAAATCTGATTTCAAGCTGGCTTGGCGTTTGTATTCTGCGACCGCTTCTGCTTGCTCTTTACTTGTAATAGCATCGACAAGCGCATGCTCAGGGGCAAGAACAGCATATGTTGCACCAAACAAAGTGTCAGGACGAGTGGTAAAGACAGTGAATTCTTGGTCAGAATCTTTGATTTTGAACGTCACATTGGCACCACTTGATTTTCCAATCCAGTTACGTTGCATGTCTTTAATAGATTCTGGCCAGTCCACTTCTTCTAAATCTTCTAAAAGACGTTCTGCATAGGCTGTGATTTTAAGCATCCATTGGCGCATAGGTTTACGAACTACTGGATAGCCGCCACGTTCTGAAGTCCCATCTGGCAAGACTTCTTCGTTGGCAATAGCTGTTCCAAGTTCTTCAACCCAGTTAACTGGAACTTCTGCTTCATAGGCTAAGCCTTTTTCATAGAGTTTTGTGAAAATCCATTGGGTCCATTTGTAGTAGTTAGGATCAGTCGTGTTGACTTCGCGGTCCCAGTCATATGAGAAGCCAAGAGCATTAATTTGACGTTTGAAGTTAGCGATGTTTTCTGCTGTGAAATCTGCAGGATCATTTCCTGTGTCCATTGCATATTGTTCAGCTGGAAGTCCAAAGGCATCCCATCCCATTGGATGAAGGACATTGTAGCCTTGTGCACGTTTGAAACGACTCAAAATATCAGTAGCTGTGTAGCCTTCTGGGTGTCCTACGTGTAGACCAGCTCCTGAAGGGTATGGAAACATGTCTAAGGCATAAAATTTAGGTTTACTGGTATCCATGCCAGTTTTAAAGGTATGTTTATCAGCCCAAAATGCTTGCCATTTGGGTTCAATGTCTTTGTGATTGTAAAATGTCATGTGAATTCTCCCATGTAAAAATGTCTAGTATCTTTTATTATAGCATGAAAACACACATTTGGGTAATGCGCTTTAGTTATTATCACTAGACAAATAGTAGGCAAAAATCTCCCCGCTAATTCAGTGAGGAGACCTTTCTTATTTGGTTGTTGTGTCATCTTCTTGTTTAACAATTTGGATGTACTTGTAAATGCTAACTTCTGACATTCGAAACGCTTCTGCTACTTTTGACACTGCGTCTTTTAGGTCAAAAAATCCCTTTTCATAAAGCGAGCGAACAATGGCAATTTTTTCACCACGGGTCAGATTATACTTGCGCAAATCCTTCCCTTGGGTTTCTCTGACAATGGCTGCTTCAATCAAGTTGTCAGCGGTAGAATAAAAGTTTTCAACAATGCCTTCATTGCTATTTGAATGATCCGAATCATGTGGATAGATCGCTTCGTTAATGGTTTCCAAACTAGACTCAAAAAGATGTTTTAAGCTCACCAATTTAGACCTGTCAGAATTAATACAAATCATCCCCAAGAGATTATTAGCATCATCTTTAATGAAAAAACTAGATGAGTACAAGTCACTTCCTTGGATGGTTTTAGTCCTGTAGTTCACTAGGTAGTCTTTTTCCTGATAAACTTTATTTTTGAGCACTTCAAAAACAAAATCTGTTGCAGGTGCACCAATTTCACGTCCTGATAAATTATTTTGGATATAAACTACCGAATGATCTAAACCTTCACTAAAATCCTGTAAAACAATTTCCGAATCTTTCCCTAAAACTTTAGCTAAAAAGTCCATCAAAGGAATATAAGACTTTAATTTTGAATGCATACTTACCTCCAATATAGTTGTATCATATCCCTCTCTAAATCACAATTGTTTATGCTCTAAAAGTAGCCATTTTTTTCGTTTTGAAGTAAAAACATGACCCTTAACACACCAAGTCAACAAATGCTCTGGCATACATTGCTGTTGCCTTTAGCAAATCCTCTACGACAATATGTTCATTTGCCTGATGCATGGTGTCAACAGCTTCTGGAAAAAGTGCTCCAAAAGCCACTCCTTCTGGCATAAGACGGGCATATGTTGCACCACCAATAACCCGTTCATAAGCTGGTAATTTTGTTTGCTCATGATAAATCTTAAGAAGGCTTTGAACCATAGGATGTTCTTCACTAACATAATGCGGCTTTTGTTTTTCCTCGATAAACACATTACAAAGACTAGTCGAGTAGCCTTTTACAAGCAAATCTCTTGCCACTGAAACATCAAAGCCTTTTGGATAACGGAGGTTAATTCTAATGTGTGCGACGTCTTGTGCTTTATAGGAAATGATCCCCGGGTTTAATGTCATCTGTCCCATTTGGGGATCACTGTAGGCAAGACCAAACCCTTGTCCAAAATAATCTAAATGCAAGTCTTTCCCTAACACAGTGAGAAATTCCTGAGCATAGGGTCCCCAAAAACTATAACCTGAAAGAAAGGCTGCTAAATAGGTTGCGGCATTGTGTCCTGCTTCTGGTTTTGAGCCATGGGCCGACTTGCCTTTAAGTTGAAGAATTAGTTTGTTTTGAGACCACGAAACCTGACCTTGCAAGAAGTCATAAGATGCCACAAAATCCTCAAAAGACCTAGCAATAGCAGCTAAACCTTGTCCTGAAATCTCAGCTTCAGCCCTGTCTGCAACCATATTTTCACGCTGCCCTGCTTCAAAACTTTCTAAGGTCACTGCAGCTTTTTCATCTTTTTGACACTGCCACTCAAAGACCACACTACCATTTCCTTTTTCACCATTGACAATCGGGAAATAAGCATCTGGAACAAAGCCAATTTTAGGAATTGGGCAAATGCTTTGGTAGTAATTCAAGCATTTCCAATCACTTTCTTCATCCGTCCCAACAATCAGACGCACTTTCTTTTTGGGAATAAAGCCTTTTTCTTTTAAAAGTTTCATGGCAAAAAAGGCTGCAACCAATGGTCCTTTATCATCTAAAGCCCCTCTAGCAAAGAGTTTTCCGTCTCTATATGTTGGTGTAAATGGGTCTGATTCCCAGCCATCACCGACAGGAACAACATCTAGATGCCCCATGACTCCAAATAAGTCTTCACCTTGCCCCCAATCCAGATGTGCAACAATATTCCCAAAAGATTCTTGGGCAAAACCTGCCTCTTCTGACATCTTTAAAAACTCATCTAAAGCCTGTTTAGGCCCTGGTCCTACTGGACACTCCTTACTGGCTAAGTGATCTTCTCTGACGGATGGAATTACTAGCAGGCGCTCAACATCTGCTAACAAGTCTTCTTTTCGTAGCAAAACTTCTTGATACCAATTTTCTGTCATATGTCCTTCAATTCTAAGTGGATTTTTTCTGTTTTTGATTACCTAATCCACACGATAATCTAAAGAGAAAAGCCCAGAGTCCTGCACTAACAGCAAGCATCTGGACTAGTCTTTAAAATGCTAAAGCTTGTTCAAAATCAGCCAATAAATCTTCACTATTTTCAATACCACATGACAAGCGTAGCAGACCATCAACAACTCCTTGTTCAAGACGTTCTTCTGGTGATAAGCAGGCATGTGACATGGTTGCAGGGTGAGAAATAATAGACTCTACCCCTCCCAAACTAACGGCTAAAATCGGTAATTTAATACGATGGGTAAAGGTCATTAAGTCTTCTTTAGAAGCAAGTTCAAAAGAAAGGACTGCCCCACCATTTGCTGCTTGTTGCATATGAACAGCATGATTTTTATGCGATGCCAAGCCAGGGTAATGCACCTTCTTGATTTTAGGGTGTTGCTCTAAAAATTCGGCTAAAATACCAGCATTTTTCACAGCTTCTTTCATTCGAATTCCCATGGTTTTCATGCCACGCAAAATCAACCAAGCATCCTCTACACCTAAAATGGCCCCAAAATTCTTTTGATACAATTTTAATTGCCCATAAATAGCTTCATGATTAGTAGCTACTAAACCTGCCACAACATCACTATGGCCGTTGATAAATTTAGTAACACTTTCAACCACAATATCAACACCCAAGGATAGGGTATCTTGATAAAGTGTTGTCATAAAGGTATTATCAGCCACTGTTAATAGGTTATTTTCTTTAGCCAATGCCACTAAAGCTTTAATGTCACAAACTTTTAAGAGTGGATTTGAAGGGGTTTCCAAATAAATCATTTTAGTGTTGGGACGAATAGCTCTCTTAACAGCTTCTATATCAGCCATATCCACAAAGCTTGTTGCAATGTCATAGTTTGGTAAGACAGCATTTGCAAATTGACAAGTCCCACCATAAACTTCAATTGGCAAAATCACATGGTCTCCTGTTTTAAGTAACATCAAGACATTTGAAATTGCTGCCATACCTGATGCATAGGCCAAAGCAAATTGAGCTTTTTCTAAACAAGCTAAGCCACCTTCTAAAGCATCTGTGGTTGGATTAGAAAAACGTGTGTAAAGGTATTTTTGATCCTCACAGTAAAGCTCTGAATTATTAAAGGTTGAGGTTTGGTAAATAGGTACCGAAGCTGCACCAGTGTATTCATCAATGACTGTGTAGCCATGAAGAAGCATGGTATTTTCTTTCATGCTTACACCTCCGCGATAGCTTCAATCTCAACAAGAGCTCCCATTGGTAATTTGCCCACTTCAAAAGCTGTTCTAGCTGGGAACCCTTCTGTGAAGAAGCCTTGGTAAACAGCATTAAAGGCAGCAAAATCTGCAATGTCGGCAAGATAGACTGTGGTTTTAACAACTGCCTGCATGGAAGAGCCATTGTCTTCTAAAATGTGTTTGATATTTGTTAAGGATTGGTTAACTTGCCATTCAATAGAATCTGGCTGATCAATTTTACCAGTTTCTGCATTAATAGGTAATTGACCTGATGTAAAGATAAGGTTACCTACTTTACTTGCTGCTGAATAGCTTCCTACTGCTGCTGGAGTCTTGTCACTTGTTAATCGTTGAATCATAATTGTCTTCTTTCTAATTTTTTGTCATTTCTATTATATGCTAATAGATGATTTTTGTGAACGTTTCCATACCATTAATACCAAAGGTAAAATCACATAACCAATAACCATAGCTACAATAGCAAAGGTATTAGGCACTACTTGGCCATTGTCAAGTGTGAGGGTAAATTGTTGTGCCCAGCTAAATTTATAAAGCAATACCACTGTTAAAACTAAAGCAATGCTTGGAATAACAACATCTACAAAAACATTTTTTCTAACATTTTGAAGAGCTTCCCCTTTTTCTTTACCAAAGTAGAAAGTCATCACCGCAAGTGGGACAATGATAAATTGAATAAAGCGTGAAATAGAACTTAAAACAATAATGCTTGTCATGTTAAAACGAAATGCCATTGGTAACAAAATAGCAATGCCAATTGTGGTAAAGAATGCAACCATCGGAAAGCCTTTATCTGTACGTTTAGCAAAATATTCTGGAATTTGTCCTTGTAAAGCCATAGCTTCTAGAACACGTGGCGTGTGGAATGATGCTGCTACATTAATACCAAACATCGAAATCAATGCCCCTAGGATAATTAGGTTACTGATGATTGGATTGGTAAAGACGTCAGCTAAGGCAACCACTTGACTAGAAGCAACAATAGCCCCTGGATTAATCATCATGGCAATTCCAACAATACCAATATAAATGGCTGCGATAATGGCAATGGCTAGTGGAATAGCACGAGGGAGATTTTTCTCAGGCTCTTCCATATCTTCTGAACCACTCGCAACACTTTCAAAGCCTGTAAAGGCATAAAAGGCTGCAATAACTGCCATTACCCAAGCAGACATGTCAAGATTAGAACCAACAGGATTTCCCATAGCATCTTTCAAGGTATGGATGGTTGAAAACTGGTTAACATGCCCAAAGATAACAATCCCACAACCAACAACAATGGTCATAATCAAAGCACCAAGTTTCCCTAATGTGGATAAGTTATTGATCAGTTCAAAGAGACGCGTTCCCATCAAGTTAATCACCAGAAGAATCCCCATCAAACACATAAAACCAATGGTAATGTTTGATATTTTTGTACTATCCAAGTGCATAATGTTCAAGACGGTTTTCACAACACCTGTTCCCATAACACCCCAGGCAATACTAGCTGCAATGTAGCGTGTGATCCCAACATAGAATCCAAGGTTATCACCAAAAGCGGCTTTAGTATAAGCGTAAGCTGCCCCACCCTTAGAGACGTATTTGGCTGCTGCTGCAAACGTAATGGCCAAGACTGCCGCAAAAATCGCCGCAAAAGCATAGACAAGCAGTGCTTTATCACCTGACATGGCAACCACCGACCCCGGAGATAAGAAAATTCCTGTTCCGATAATGGAATTAATGGTCAGCAAAACAATAGAATAAAAACCTAATTTCTTTTTCATGAGCTACTCCCTCTTTTAACTTACTTTTTCCGTTTGATGATGGCAATCAGTATTTTGTTTCCTTTTGGCTTGTGCAATTAATGCTTTAAACAATTGGTTCATTTCTGGCATGCTCTTATGTAGCATTTCGGGATGCCACTGGACACCAACCATAAAAGGATAAGAATGATGTTCAAGCGCTTCGACAACGCCATCCATAGCTCGCGCTGCCACAGTAAATGCTTCTGGCACATCTTTTACAATTTGGTGGTGGAAAGAATTCACCATCAGCTTGTCTTTTTTGAAAATACTATGAAGTAAGGTGCCTGCTTCTAACTCCACAGAATGGGTCGCTAAATCCGGCTGATGTTCCTGCCAATGTTTTAACAAGGGTTTATTGGTGTAGGATAAATCCTGCCATAAGGTCCCACCATGATAGACTGTAATGATTTGGTAGCCACGACAAATACCAAGTATCGGAATCTTTTTCTTTTTAGCCCTTTCAATCAAAGCAAAATCAAATTGATCGCGTGCTGGGAAGGTATCACCAAGTTTCTGACTTGGCTCTTCACCATAATTTAAAGGGGACACATCATGACCACCTGACAAGACCAGCCCATCAATAGTATCCAAGTAACCATCCAAAACCTGTTCATCACTTGAAATAGGCAGAATCATCGGAATACCACCATTTAACGAAATGGACGAGACATAGTCTTCATTGACGTAAGACCTGTGATAACCTGGAAACATCCCACCAGAATCAACAATAACGCTGGCAGAAATTCCTATAATGGGAATTTTAATATCACTCATAGCGAGCTCCTTTTATAGAATATTATTTTATTTATAAAATTTTATAAGCTTATTATACACTTTTTGGAAGGGTTTGCAATAGTTTTTTATATTTTTTATAAAATTTTATATAAATGTGCTTGCTAAAGCCAAAAAAATCCCACCTTCCAAAAGGAAGATAGGATTCTTATTTATAGTCTTAAATTGGAAAATAGTGTCCGGCTAGGTAAATATTAGTTTTCTTTACGTTTTCTGTCTACTGCCATCAAGCTTGCGCCTGCAACGATAGCCATAGCTGATGCTGTAAAGAATGGGTTATAGGAATCACCAGTTGATGGAAGTTGGTTTTTAACTTCTTTCTTAGCTTCTGGAGTTGCCATTGCTTTTTTAGCTTCTGCAACAGCTGGTTTAGAAGTAGCAGGTGCTTTTTCATCTTTCTTAGGAGCAGCTGGTTTTTCGTCAGCTTTAGGTGCTTCTTCTTTTGGTGCTTCTGGAGCAACTTCTGGTGTTTCAGGGGTTACTTCTGGTGTTACCTCTGGTGTTTCAGGCGTCACTTCTGGTGCCATTTCAGGAAGTTTTTCTGATTTCAAGAATTCAGTCAAACCTTCTGTAGCAGCAATCTTCAAGTTTTCTTCAAGTGTAGGCACAGTTGAAGCCATGAAGTCTTTAATCCCTTGAACAGATTTAGCAGACTCTACAATTTTCTTGATAAGACGGTTAGCGCCTAAACGATCAAGAGTAGCTAAAGCTTCTTTACGAACAGTTTCAAGCTCTTCATTAACAGGAGCTTCACCTGGTTTTTCGTCCTTAAGGAAGTCCGTTAAACCTTCTGTTGCTTCTGCAATAATATTTTTACGTTCTTTGTCAACTTTAATATCTTCAAGTTCTTTTTCAGTTTGCTTCTTAACTGCCTCAATTTCTTCAATTGATTTTGCAACTTCAACTCTAGCAATTGCTGTATAAAGACTTGCCTCATTTTCTGGAACATTTTTATCAAGTAGTTTAGTAAACTCTTCTTTTGCTTTTTCTTTTGCAACATTTAATGCAGCTAATACTTCTTTTTCTTTTGAGTCACTTAAAAGCTTCGCTCTCATTTCTAAACGAGTTGCTTTGTTTTCATTTTTACGAGCTGCTGCTGCTGCTTCTTGCATTTTTGCTTCTTCAAGCAAGCGCGTTCTCATTTCTGCACGGTCTTCTTTGGTTTCTGTAACTACATCATCCGCTGATACGCTTGCGCTTCCGATGATAAAGGCAGCTGATACTGATGCCAGTCCGTAAGCTGATTTACGCAAGAAATATTTCATTTTTTTTTCTTTTTCCATGTTTAACCTCTTATTTTCTTATTAAAATTAACACCATTTTTTAATTATCTAAAACGATAACCTTAATTACATTATAGTTATATTTTATCTTTAAGTCAATATGTGCTAATGTTATTATTTTATTTTCATTATATTGCAGTTCTATTTCAAATAATTATTAAAAAGACAGACAAAAAGCCACTAAACTCAAGGAATGAGCTCAGTGGCTTAGTTTTCTTATATTAAAAATGAGAAAGTTTTATGAGAGTTCTGCGATTTGGTAAAGTTCTACTTCTGCCACTGTTTCTGAACCAAACATGTTAAGCATTAATTTAACTTTATTATTTTCAATTTCGACAACGCGTCCCTCTTGACCCATAAAGGCACCGTCAATAATTTGAACAAGGTCACCTTCTTTAATATTAGTGTCAAAGACATCAATGGTTTGCCCCATTGATAACAAGATGGCACGAATTTCCTCTTCAAGTAATGGTGTTGGTTTTGAACGGTTTCCGTGAGAACCAACAAATCCTGTAACGTTTGGGGTGTTACGCACCACAAACCAAGCTTCATCAGTCATTACCATTTCAACCAAGACATAACCTGGGAAGCGGTTTTCTTCAATTTCTTTGCTTTGGCCGTTTTTTTCAACATTTACGGTTTGCGTTGGAATTTCAACACGCAAAATATTGTCTAGCATATCGTAGGTTTGTGCACGAAGCAAGAGGTTTTCTTTTACTTTATTTTCATATCCTGAGTAAGTTTGTAAAACAAACCACCCTTTATCAAAAGAATCTAACATTATATTTCCTTTCATCAGAAAAAAGCCTCTAGCGGCCTTTAGTATCTTTTCGTCACTTTCATTATAATAGAAGAAGACTTCTCTGTCAACGAATTCCCTCTTTCTGACACCATAAAAAGGCCAAGTCATTACACTTAGCCTTTTAGTATTTGTCTTAAAAATGATTAATTAAACTTAAAATTCCTTTTGACAAGACTTGGTCAAAGATATAGATAATGATCGTAAAGAAAGCCGTATACTCAAGTACAGAGATAAAATCTTTCCATCGTTGTTTTCTATTTGGCCAAGTTGTATCTTTTAAAACTTTAAAAATACCACCAATAAATCCCATCAATCTCTCCTCTAACGTGTCTCTTTATGTAAGGTATATTTCTTACAGTGTTTACAAAACTTATTTACTTCTAGTCGTGTTGGTTTTGGCGTGCTACTTACTGAAATAGAGTAGTTTCGGCTGCCACAATCCACACACGCTAGGCTTGCTTTTTTCTGTGCCATAACGCCTCCGTAGAGAATATTCTAACATGATTTGAACATTTGCGCAAGCTATCTGATATAGTCTACTATTCCTTGCCAGAGTTTTTGCGCTTTCTCTCTTAGGCCTGACTTATCAACGGCGTCTGAGATAGACTTAGAAGCTTCCTCGGCCGATTTTCGCAAACCGTCGATAATGTTCTGAGAATCTCTGGCTGTGTCAGTTGATGTCTCGTTAACGCCATAAACAGCTGAAATCCCATTAACTGCGTAAGCATTATCCACCTTAAAGGAAGTCCCTTTGGTGTAAGGCAAAATATAGGAGGCTTGACTGCTAAAAATGGCTGACGCTGTTCCAGCACTTGATCCTGTCAGGTAATGATTTTCATCAGTTTTATTAAAGCCAATCCACTGGCTAATGACCACGTCTGGCGTGTAACCAATAACCCATTGATCTCCTGATAAATCAGGGTTAAAATCCGTTTCTGTTGTCCCTGTTTTACCAGCCAAGGTGTAACCATAAACATTGGCATTAACTGCTGAACCATTAGAGAAAGTCCCAAGCATCATGCTGGTCATCTTATCAGCAACAGACTGGCTGATTACCCGTTTGGATTGGTCTGAGTGAGCCTTGACCACCTTACCACTTGCTGTTTCAATTTTGGTGATAAAATGAGCTGTATGCATCACTCCATTATTAGCAAAGGCTGAATAGGCCTGTGCCATCTCAAGCGGATTTGTCGTTACACTACCGCCAAGGGCTATACCAAGCTCTTTATTTGCAGCATCCATATTAAGACCAAAGCTCTTTCCATAGCTAACTGCCTTACCAATACCTAACTCCTTAACCGTTGCGACAGCAGGAATATTATAGGAATTGGCTAAGGCTTGATACATAGGAACGTCTTCTGATTCGTAGCCCCCATAGTTGTGAGGTTGGTAGCCCCCAAAATCTTGGAAAGTGTTTGGTAAGAGTTTATCAATAGACCAACCCGAAGCAACAGCCGGAGCATATACAATCAAAGGCTTAATCGTTGAGGCGGGACTTCGTTTAGACTGAGTCGCGTAGTTGAAACTTCTAAAGGTTACATTTTCAGTACTATTTACCCGGCCAACTAAGCCTCGAACCCCTCCAGTCTTAGGATCAAGAGCAACACTAGCGCCCTGAGCACTGGTACCATCAACTTCTGAAACTGGAAACAGACTTGGTGTGTTGAAGGTCGTCTGCATACCTGTTTGATAATTCTGGTCTAATTCAGTGTAAATCTTGTAGCCATTATTAACAATATCCTTTTCAGAGATGCCATAACTTGAGATTGCCTCATTAATAACAGCATCAAAATAAGAAGGGTATTTATAATCGTTGGATTTGCCCTTGTAGGTATCGGCTAATCGGTTGCCCATTCCAACCGTCTTGGCCTGATTGGCTTGATTCTGAGTGATTTTACCAGTCTCAAGCATAACAGATAAGACTGTATCTCTTCTGTTTGTCGCATTTTCAATAGAATATAGGGGATTATAAATCTCAGGCCCTTTTAGCATACCAGCAAGCGTTGCTGCTTCATCAAGCGTGAGATTAGCTGCGCTTGTCCCAAAATATTTCTGACTGGCGTCTTCAACGCCCCAAACCCCATTACCAAAGTAAGAATTATTAAGGTACATGGCCAAAATTTCTTTCTTGCTGTATTTTTTGGTTAATTCCAAGGCTAGAAAGAACTCACGCGCCTTACGCTTAATGGTCTGGTCTTGCGACAGATAAGCATTCTTGGCTAATTGCTGTGTAATGGTAGAACCACCACCAAAACGGCCACCTGTTAAGACAGCTAAGATGAAACGTTTGAGATTTATCCCTTTATTTTCATAGAAACTTCTATCTTCAGTTGCAATAACAGCATTTTCCAAGTCATCAGAAATAGCATCCAACTCAACATAGGTCCCTTTTTGGCCAGACAAACTTCCAGCATATGCTGCTTTTTTGTCGTAAATCACGGTAGTTGCCTTCAAAGCATTTTGCAGGTCAGAAACCTTAGCAGTTTTAGATAGGTAAAAGAGATAAGACCCTACCATTAAGACAAAACATCCAATTAAAATGAAAAGGATTTTACCAATATGGTAACGCCGCCAAAATCGTCTGATGGGATGCTGTGGTGACGGCAGAAAAGAAGCCAACTTCCTTAACCATTTGGGCTTCTTGCTTTTATCATCATAAAGGGCAGACTGACTCCGTTGAAAAGACGACTGACCAGATGAAGAAGGCCCATCACTGAAACCTTCTCCCTTGTCCTGATCTTGTTGACTTTGCAGTTTTTCCAGTTCTGCTTTTTTTTGAGCTTGTTTTTCCCTATATTGCTTTGGGAAAAACTTTTTTTGCAATAATTCTAAAAATGTCATAGGGATAGGATACCACTATGGGAAAACCTTAGCCTAGTCAAAGGTAACGGCCTTAGAATAAGCAATCGCATCCACTTGAAACAGTAGACCTTCTGCTCCGCCTTGATGTGCAAATTCCGTTTGAATGGATTTGCGGGCAGGGTATTTCCCATTAAATCTTTCTTTTATAACTTTTTCCAGTGTTGGAATATTCCACACATCTCTAAATAAACAATCCATTTTAACAACTGCATCTAAAGTGAGACCAACCAAGCCTAGTCGTCTTTCCATCTCATCAAATGCAGCGTTGATTTGTTCTTCAATTGGCTGACCAATTGCTCCGGCACAATAATTTAAAAAGAAGTAATCACCAGCTTCAACAAGACCTGTGTGTGCCCATTCTTCATTAACGTCATAACGCCTAATACTTTTCATTTATCTTCCCTCTAAATCTCTAAACTTGTCAACATATTATAACAATTTTTTAGGCAAAGCCCTACTAAAAAACATTTTCTAACACCATCTCATAACTGTTCAGAAAACAGCTCTATACCAAGCACAGCCATTTCCTCTGAAAAATGATATAATAATTGTATTACAAAAAGAAGATATTTCTTTAGAAAGTAGATGACAATATGAATAAATTTAACGCCTTTAAAGAAACCTTATCTGTCGAAAGCCTTAAAGCTATCTATGATGAAACTCGTCTCGAAGTGGCTAGCGATGAAAAAGAAGGTACTGAAGCTTTCTCAGCAACGCTTGCAACTCAGATGGCACTTAACCTTATTGAAAGATACCACGATTGGCTCAATGAAGATCAAAAATAAGCCCAACGGTTTTGAGGTTTCCTTTACAAGCCCCTACCCTCAAACCACTGTTAAAGAATTGCTTGAGGAATATCTCTTAATCCCACGCAAAATTCGGCATTTTTTGCGCACCAAAAAGCATCTACGCATCAACAATGAGCTGGTTAACTGGCAAAGTCCGGTTAAGACCGGAGATAACATTAGCCTCTTTTTTGACCAAGACGACTACCCTCTTAAGGACATCCCCAAAGGAGATGCTGCTCTTGTTGACTGTCTCTACGAGGATGACCATCTTATTGTGGTTAACAAAGTTGAAGGCATGAAAAGTCACGGCAATGCTCCTGGTGAGATAGCCTTATTGAATCACGTGTCTGCTTATATTGGACAAACTGCCTATATCATTCATCGCCTTGATATGGAAACAAGTGGTGCTATTGTCTTTGCTAAAAACCCATTTATTTTACCCATTATGAATCAACTTTTAGAAAAAAGACAGATTCATCGGGAATATTGGGCTTTGGTTGATGGGCATTTGGAGCAAAAAGACCTTACTTATCGGCAAGCTATCGGCAGACATCGGTCTGACCGTAGAAAACGGGTGGTAGACCTAAAAAATGGACAAAGGGCAATAACGCATGTTAGCCGTCTGAAATCTTATGCAAACAAGCAGACATTGATTAATTGTCAGCTAGATACAGGGCGTACCCATCAAATTAGGGTTCATCTCTCTTATAATGGGCACCCTATTGTAGGGGATCCTCTTTACCATAAATTTAGCAGCTCACGCCTTATGCTTCACGCCCATCGTCTCAGCTTCACCCACCCCTTAACCCTCAAAAAAATGAGTCTTGAGGCGACTTCACAAACATTTGAAAATGGACTTCCTTAGAAGCCCATTTCAGATTGAAGAAAAAGTCCATTTTGGGCAATTTTCTTCAATCTGTTTTCTTTTACTTGAAATTAAAAAAACACATGGAACCACTGTTATAACAGTATTTCTATGAGTTTGAATTATGTGGTAGTCAACCTTTAAACTAACAATTTTTCTATCAATAAGAGGGTTTGTCTACGTTCTGAAATGGACTTCCTTAGAAGCCCATTTTCTTATTGTTTTTTCATGCTAAATCCGGAAGCAGGTTTGTTAAAATCAAAGTCTGATTGACTACCTGTCTGCCAAATAACTGGGGTTAAACTATTACCATCAAGGTGAACACCTTGGGTATATTTAACGCCGCTACCGCCAACTCCACCACCAATAATCATGATTGAACCTGACACTTCTTGCTCAAAGAACAATTGGTAATTGTGATTGCCTCTATCTTCAAACTTGACGACTTTAGCGGTCATGGTTTCATCTTTACGCTTAGGGTCTTTGTAATCTGTCTTGCGAGTGACAGTGCCATCTTCTGAGATTGTAAGGGTATAGATGGTATTATCCTTATCCAATACCCAAGTTCCTACACTGCCTTCTGGAACAAGAGCAGGTGGTTTGACCTGATTAGTTTCACCAGTCACCGTAATATTTTTAGTTCCAGATTGGCTAACAAGATAATGGTTCCCTGATTTCTTAAGGGTCACTTTACCATTCAGGTCTTGTGTGATATTTCCAGCTGTTTTTTTATCAGGATCTGTTTCAGCGCTATAACCAAAAACATAAGTTGCCGAGAAGTCCAGAAGGTAACTTTCCTTACCAACTTGCGTCATATTATTAAGGACAATATTTGGAATAGCAAGACTTGAAGCCCTTCTTGAATCTGTTTCTAGTTTGGCCTTGATACTGTCTTTCAAGCCCTTGTAAAAGACATTGTCAACCCCATTTTCAAACACATCATTAAGCGTTGCAGGGTCCTTTCGACTACTTGTATAGGCCATCAGCTGATTAAAAGCAGCAATGAGGTATTCCCCAGCTTTTTGCTGTTCGAGTAAGTTGTCAACATTAAGCTCAACATTAGCCCCTTCTGCAACTTTTGATAGACGAGCCTTTTTGGACAGGAGGTCACCATCCATAAATTTCTTTTTAACATATACCTGCGAAGCATCCGTTATTGGGTAATCAACAACCTTGTATTCCCCTTCTCTTAACGTTCCTACACGGCTGTCGTCAAAATAGAGTTCCCCGTCTTTGAGGTTACTAGTCACAGTAAAATTCTTAAAAGTAACTGTTAAATCAATCACCTTACTCTGACCATCATATTTTCTACTAACTTCAATCTTACGGTCTTTATACATACCATCTAAACTTGCAGTATAATCCGAAATAGGGAGACGTTTAAGATCAGTTGTAAACTGTTCAGAAGTGCTAACAGTAACCTTCTTGCGATTCAATAAAATATCCACATCTGGCACATTGGTTTTAATGGTTAAGGCCATTGGCTTAACTGCAATACGATAGTCTGGGAAAATAAAAAATTTGCGTCCCACCGATTTGACATAGACATCATCATTAGCTGTTGCTTTTTTCAATTCTGTTGCTAATTCTTCACGCTGTGATTTGTCTAAAATATCGAAATTAGTGTACCTAGCTTCGTCATTTGTTATTTGTTCATTATTATCAGACCAAACAAGGTAGCCTTTTATATTTTCAAATGGTGTTGCTTTTTGGCTACTACGAGCTTTGACATAGCGATTAACCAAGCTAGCCTTAGAACAATAAATACCTGTAAAGACCAAGCTAATGATAAGTAATGCCGCACAAAAACCGCCTGCTCTTTTAACCCACTTTTGATGAAAAAAAGTTCTCATTTTCAACCTCTTTCTTGCAATTCTTTTATTTATTATATCAAATAATAGGCCTTTATTGCTTGTTTTTTGACATGAGTTAGGGAGAATTTTTACCCAAGAGGCCAGAAATTCTTCTAAAATTTAGATAATTTACAATATGAGAATGCATTGGAAATCACTTGAATTCAACTCATAACTATCCTATAATATTATTGGAAGCGCTAACACTATTAGGAGGTTCTTAAATGAACAAGAAACAATTTGCCTTAGGCACGATCACCCTCTTAGGAGCACTCGGCATCCAACAGACAGCTTTGGCTTGCACTGGTTTTATTATCGGAAAAAACTTAACTGCTGATGGAACTGCACTTTACGGTCGCACAGAAGACCTCGAACCCAACCACAACAAGACCTTCCTTGTCAGACCAGCTAAAGACAACAAGAAAGGGGATATGTGGAAAGACCAAGCTAATGGTTTTAAATATGAATTACCAGCTCACTCTTTCAAATACACTGCCGTTCCAGATGTTACCCCTAAAGCTGGTGTCTACGATGAAGCTGGCTTTAATGAACATGGCGTCTCTATGTCAGCAACGGTATCAGCTTCAGCTAATGATGCCATTCAAAAAGTTGATCCTTATGTTAAAGATGGTCTTGCTGAGTCATCAATGACCAGTGTCATTCTCCCTAGCATTAAGACAGCTCGTGAAGGGGTTGAACTCATTGCTAAAATTGTTACAGAAAAGGGATCTGCTGAAGGCAATATTGTTACTTTAGCTGATAAAGACGGCATTTGGTACATGGAAATCTTATCTGGCCACCAGTATGTAGCCATCAAATTCCCTGATGACAAATTTGCTGTTTTCCCAAATACCTTCTACCTTGGCCATGTTAACTTTGAAGATAAGGAAAACACCATTGCTTCAGAGGATGTTCAAGTTATCGCTAAGAAAGCCAAAACGTATAAGGAAGTTGATGGCCAATTCCATATTGCACAATCATATAATCCTAAAATGAGTGATGCCAATCGTTCTCGGGTATTTTCCGGAATCAAATCCATTGACCCTGATGCTAAAGTTACTTACAAGGATGATAATTATGAGTTACTTCAAAGCACTGACAAAAAATTGACTTTAGAAGACGCTATGGCCTTACAACGTAACCGATTTGAAGGTCTGGATTTAAAACCTTTAGACCAAATGGAGCTTGATGGCAAAGGGAAACCAAAATCCAAAGATGCTGTTAAAGGCTATGCCTACCCTATTTCAAACCAAAATGTCATGGAAGCTCACATCTTCCAGCTTAAAGAAGAAATGCCTGCTGAATTAGGTGGTGGTGTCATGTGGTTATCTATTGGTAGCCCACGAAATGCACCGTATTTGCCATACTTAGCTAATATTACAGACACTTACTCCGCTTACAAAGAAAAGAGTACTAAATACAATAAAGACTCTTGGTATTGGACAATTTCGCACATCAATGATATCCTTGCTGCCCATCCAAAAAAATATGGAAATCACATCATCGATGAGATTAAAGCGCTCGAAAAAACTTGGATGACCGAGCAAGATAAAAGCAATCAGGAATTAACCGAATTGGTTAAAACAGATCCTAAAGCTGCTGCTGAAAAAGCAACAAATTCCTCAAAAGAACGAGCAGAAAAAACATTTAAACGCCTTAAAGAAATTGAAGCAAAATTAGTAAAAGAAACTTCTAAAAAAGCTAAGAAAGCCAACTGAGGAACAAAACCAGAAGCACCTGACATCTATCAGGTGCTTCTTAGGAGGTTATGAGAAACTAAGCCAATAACTACTGGCTAAATTTCTGTTTTAGGGATAGATTAAGAATAAGGTCTAAGACTTAAAAAAAGCTTAACGAAAACATCTAATCTATCTTATAACTTAATTAAGCCTTTTTTAAGCTTTATAAGACATAATATAAGCATCCTAAAACTTTTCTTTTTCATAATCTCAAACCAAGCTCGGAGAATTCCAAGCTTGGTTTTTGACTGTCAGCACTAAAAAAATCAGACACTCGGTCTGATTTTTTTAGTTTTTTTCTTTTTTGAAAAAGCTAGCTGCCATTCCAAATAATAAACTACTTGTTACCAGCGTTAGCAATAATGAATCTTTTTCTCCTGCTACTGGAAGTTCTTGGTTTTTCACTGTTGGTGTCGCCATTTCTGCCACAGCTGCTAGTCTTACTTTAGGGGCTACTTGGTTTTTAGTTTCTGTAACGACTGTTTCCCCAGCTTCTTCTATGGCTTGAGGAGTCTCAACTTTTTCGGGTTCCACAACAAGTGGCAGCTCCTTAGTTCCCACCGCAATCACTGTATTTTGTGCTGCAATAACAAGAGGTTCCGAATATAAAATGGCTTCGAAATGACTGTCAGCACCTGCTTCAACAAAATGATAAGATACTAAAGCTTCCGTTGAACGCCCATCTTGACCTTCAAAAACGGTTACTTGCTTACCTTTATCAAGGCTAGCATCCTCTATATAATTAACGCCTTTTGCGATATGCGTGACACGGTCGCTTCCAATACGATAGTGTACAATCATCGGACGCATTTCAGCAAGGATTGTCTTTGTGGTTTGTGAAGTTATTTCTCCTGTTACAGAATCAACCTGATAACTTGTAACAGATTGCTCTAATCCATCAAGACCTTGATCAATCACTTTAACTTCCCATTGCGCTATACTATCATCCGAAACTTCTTGATAGACAACTGTTCTTACAAGCACTTTATCTGTCACTTGAGGTTTAGTGCCTTTTGTAATGATTTGGTTTTCAACAGGGATTGATAAGATAATAGTATCTGTTGCCACTAGCTGATTGTTACTGTCTAGTGAATAGGTTCTACGACTGGTTTCTTGACCATTAGTACCTGATTGAATCCTATCTGTTTGCCCACTTGGGTCATAGGCCATGGTTTCGTCTCCAACATAAATGGTCTTATAGACTGTTGTTTTTGTTGTTTCCTCTGGTTT
The DNA here is from genome assembly GCF_030732225.1 of Streptococcus iniae. Lineage (NCBI taxonomy): Bacteria > Bacillati > Bacillota > Bacilli > Lactobacillales > Streptococcaceae > Streptococcus > Streptococcus iniae. The sequence goes on from NZ_CP132230.1 coordinate 2,072,219, forward strand.
AGCCCCATAAATAACTTGACCATTAACTGGCAGTTTTGTTTCTGTGAGGGTGCTATATGGCAAAACGGTTGCTGTTCTAGGATATTCAAAAAGTCTATTGTAGAGCCCTGCAAAGTAGTATTCACTCTGAGCAAATGGGCTATAGCCTCCACTTTGAACCGAGTAGGCATCTCCGTTTGAAGAAGCCTGATACATGGTATAGGGCTTGTTAAAGAAACGGTGCATAAGGTACTGACTAAAGCCCTCAGCAAAAGCTTCTTCTGAGTTATCACGATAATATGACCAAACATTTGGCTGATCAAAATAAGTGTGGTAAACGTCTAAAAATTCTTTAGTGTCTGAGAATCCCATAACACTCGTTAATTCATTGTCAGTATTATTATCAACGGCTTCTGTGTAAATGCCACTCTTATAATCAATGATATGGGTCAATTCATGAAGCACTGTTGCCAACAATTCTGTTGTATCTGCCGTATATTTCAGCTCAATACTACGGTCTGCTGAACTAGCAAGACCCAAGGTTGTCTCACCATATCCTGGAATAACACCATCATAAATAATAACTGTTGTTAAGACACGGCGAATCTCCTCAGGCAAAGTCTGTAGACGTGCTTCAAAGTCTGCTTTTTGTTCTTGAGGCATGCTTGTGTGACTATAATCAAAATCAGTTGCAACAGTGTCTTTGTAATTATTATAGCGTTGCGTCAAGGACTGAAATTGGCTCTCAATCATTTTCATATCATTGACTTGTTCGCTAGTCATAACACCTAATGCAGTCAGCTGCTTTTCTGCCTCTTTAGCCCTCAAGTAATCTGCTTTTATATCTGCATACATAGCATCTGTAATGACATTACTATTGTTATATCTCAAATAATCATCTGCCTCTGCTATCAAATCAATTGGAACAATAGTGTTAGCTGAATCTTCTGCTGAGGTTGTCCATAAATCTTCTTTTGAACTCTGAAGCAAACGTGAATAAAAAGCTGCATCATCTGACAAACCCAAAATACGACGAAGTTCAGTATTAGCAGGGTCCATCATCTCACTTGTTACTTTACGGATAACAGATTGCCTTGTTGTCGTACCATCTGGATTCGTTGTCGTAACAGTTTCTTGTAGAAGGTATTCGCTGAACTGATTCAATTCACGAATAGTTGATTCTGACAACTCATAATCAGCTGTCGCCTTTGGCATAGCAACAAATAAATCATTAATAACCAGACGGTCACTTGGCAAAGCCTTGGTCTGATCAATGTGGTAAAAATTGCTATCACTCCACTTGTAGTCCTCTGAAGTCACCGCATCACTAACCGGCGCTGTCGATTTTGTCTCAATGTGATAGGTTGTCTTTGTTACTGTGGAACCGTCCACAGGGTTAATCACGAGATTATCACCATAAGCTTTACTCGTATCAAGACTGTAAACTGTTTCTGCCTTTATTGTTTCCGTTACAACAGTCGTTTCCTTTGTTCCTAAAACAATAACCGTTTCAGTAGGCTCAATCCGTTGAACTGTCGTCTTTCCATCTGCTGTAGTTGTGTATGTGTTTGAACAGCGCTATAACCAACCTCTTGGGCAGGCTCATCAACATAGCGAATTGGACTCTTGATAACCGTCTCAGTCACAAGAGGTTGTGCCACAGCAGGATCACTTGCAACCACTAGCCCCGAGTCAGCAACAGAAGAACCTTGAATTTCCTCAGCACTAACAAAACCTGTTGTTAATAGAACTCCCAATAAGACACTACCAACCCCTAATACCGTTTTTCGAATACTAAAAATGTGCTTTCTTTCTTTAAACATATCCCTCAACATCCCCTCTTCATAACTCCATTTATTAGTTAGTTTATTGATTGTATCATATCAATTCCTAATCTCAAAGCATTTTGTCAGAATTTTCTTTTTTTATGATAAAAAATCGAGCCTCCCAAAAGGGAAGCTCGATTAGCTTTAATTCACTTTTTAAGTGTTTATTACATCATCCCACCCATCATGCTTGGGTCCATTCCACCTGGCATGGCTGGTGCTTCTGGTGCAGGTTTGTTTGCAACCACTGCTTCAGTTGTTAGAATTAAACTGGCCACTGAGGCTGCATTTTGTAAAGCTGAACGGCTTACTTTAACAGGATCAATAATACCTGTTGCAATCATGTCAACCCACTCTCCATTAGCTGCATTAAAACCTGTTCCTGCTGGACTATTTTTAAGTTTGTCAATAATAACAGATCCCTCAAAACCTGCATTGTAAGCAATTTGACGAACTGGCTCTTCTAAAGCACGCAGAACAATATTTCGTCCAGTTGCATCATCACCTTCAAGTTCCAAGTCAGCCACTTTATCAATAACAGTTACAAAAGCAGTTCCTCCGCCTGTAACAATACCTTCTTCAACAGCCGCACGAGTTGCATTTAAAGCATCCTCAATACGAAGTTTCATCTCTTTCAATTCCGTTTCAGTTGCGGCACCAACTTTAATCACTGCAACACCGCCAGCTAATTTAGCAAGGCGCTCTTGCAATTTCTCACGATCAAATTCAGAAGTGGTTGTTTCAAGTTGTGATTTAATTAAACCAATGCGGTTTTTAATAGCATCTAAACTGCCTGCCCCTTCAACAATAACTGTTGAATCTTTGTCAACTGTCACTTTAGCAGCTTGACCTAAAGCAGCAAGTGTTGCATCTTTTAAGTCTAACCCTAAATCTTCTGTAATAACTGTACCGCCAGTTAGAATGGCAATATCTTCCAACATAGCTTTGCGGCGATCGCCAAAACCTGGTGCTTTAACGGCCACAACATTGAATGTGCCACGAATTTTATTAAGCACAAGTGTTGGCAAAGCTTCACCATCAACATCGTCAGCAATAATTAAAAGTGGACGGTTAGTTTTAAGCACTTCTTCTAACAAAGGTAAAATTTCTTGGATGTTAGAAACTTTTTTATCCGTGATTAAGAGATAGGGATTTTCTAAATCAGCAACCATTTTTTCATTGTCTGTAACCATATATTGCGATAGGTAACCACGATCAAATTGCATCCCTTCAACCACTTCAAGTTCTGTTTCCATACCACGTGATTCTTCGATGGTAATAACACCATCATTACCAACACGTTCCATAGCTTCAGAAATGTATTCCCCAACTTTTTCAGAGCGAGATGATACTGCAGCAACTTGTGCAATAGCTGCTTTATCAGTTACAGGTTGCGCAATAGCTTTTAATTCTTCGACAGCTGTTTTAGTCGCTAATTCAATACCGCGGCGAATTCCAATTGGATTTGCACCAGCTGTAACGTTTTTTAAACCTTCACGCACAATAGCTTGTGTTAAAACAGTTGCTGTTGTTGTCCCATCACCTGCAATGTCATTTGTTTTTGACGCCACTTCTGAAACAAGTTTAGCACCCATATTTTCAAAGTGATCTTCAAGTTCAATTTCTTTTGCGATGGTTACACCATCATTTGTAATCAATGGTGAACCAAAGGCTTTTTCAAGAACCACATTGCGCCCCTTTGGCCCAAGCGTTACCTTAACAGTGTCAGCCAACATATCAACACCACGCACCATTGCTGCACGCGCATCTGCTGAAAATTTAATATCTTTTGCCATATGATTTCCTACTTTCTTTTACCGATCTATTTTATTTTGAGATAATTGCTAGAATATCAGATTCACGAACCAATGTAACATTTTCATCATCAACAGTAAGGGCAAGGCCATGACCATTTTCAATCAAAACACGGTCTCCTACTTGAACTGATGAAGGCACAACTTCTCCTGTAATAGTACGCATACCTGTTTCACTGACGGCTAAAACAGTTGCTTGTCTTGTTGCTTCATGGTGTCCGCTGGCAAGGACAAAACCACCAACCGTTTGTTCTTTATCTTGATCAACTTTAACGAGAACACGGTCTCCTAAGGGTTTTAACATGATTACTACCTCCATTAAATGAAATTTTAAGTTATTTTTAGCACTCGCTATTAAAGAGTGCTAAATCTGTTTACTATTTTATCACTCGTTTAAAAATAGTCAAGAAAAAAGAGCTTAGTTTTTCACTAAACTCTTTGATTGTTATGAAGAGATATCGTATTTTAATTTCCCTTGCGACATACCAATTTTCAAGGCATGACCAGCTGAGAGCTGACCTGATAAAATGAGCTCTGACAATTTATCTTCAATTTCTGTCTGGAGGGTACGTCTAAGAGGACGAGCACCCATTTCCACATCATATCCTTTTTCTGAAAGGTACTTAAGGGCCGATGGTTGAAGTTTGAGGGAGATCCTTTTTTCTGCTAAGGTATTTATCAATGGCTGCACCATAATCATAACCACTTGACGCATGTCTTCTTGACTCAAGCTATGGAAGACCACTTTTTCATCAATTCTATTGATAAATTCTGGTTTATAGGCTTTTTTAAGTTCTTCTAAAATGCGTTTTTCCATGGCAGTATGGTCATGGCTAATGGCTTTGGCTCCAAAACCAACCGTCTTGTCATCACGCAAGGCTGTTGCACCAAGGTTACTTGTCATGATAATAATGGTATTTGAGAAATCAACACGACGACCACGACTATCTGTCAACATCCCATCATCTAAAACTTGCAACAAAACATTAAAGATATCTGGATGGGCTTTTTCAACTTCATCAAAGAGTAAAACCGAATAAGGTTTGTTGCGCACTTTTTCGGTCAATTCTCCACCTTCATCATAGCCAACATAGCCTGGAGGAGCACCATTTAAACGGCTTGCCGCAAATTTTTCCATGTATTCAGACATGTCAAAACGAATTAAGGCAGACTCATCATCAAATAAGACTTCAGCTAAGGCTTTGGCAAGTTCTGTCTTACCAACACCTGTTGGCCCAAGGAACATGAAGGAACCAATTGGGCGCTTGCCTGTTCTAATTCCTGATTGATTACGACGAATAGCCCTTGAAATAGCTGATACTGCATCTTCTTGACCAATAACACGCTTATGCAACTCTTTTTCCAAATTCAAATATTTTTTACTGTCTGCTTGACTTAATTTTTCAACTGGAATACCTGATAATTGACTTAAGGTTTTTAGAATATGAGCCTCTGTAACAGGAGTTGGCTTTAATTTAGGACTAGGCTTATCTTGCTTAAGCAATTTCGAAACTGCCTTAAAATCACCTTCTATGATTGCCTTATCAATAGCATTTAAAGGTGATGGGGGGTCTTTTTTTACCATTCCTTGAACAGTAGCACTAGCTTCATCTAATAAATCAATAGCCGAATCTGGAAGCTGCTTGCTGGTTAAATAGCGATGGGCTAACTTAACACTAGCGCGAGCCGCCTCGTCAGAAATAAGCACATTATGAAATTGCTCATAAGATGATTTAAGCCCTGAAATAATAGCATAAGCATCTTCTAAATTGGGTTCTTCAATTAAAACTTTAGCAAAACGTCTTGAGAGAGCTGCATCTTTTTCAATGTGTTTTTGATATTCTTCTTGGGTTGTTGCGCCAACCATATGAAGCGTCCCACGTGATAGGGCTGGTTTTAAGATATTGGCTGCATCTAATGTACTGTCAATGCCACTTCCTGAACCCATTATTGTGTGTAGTTCATCCACAAACAAAATGATATGGCCATCCTCTTCAATATCAGCAATGATTTGATTCATACGTTCTTCAAAGTCACCTCTAAAACGCGTCCCAGCCACCACGCTCATCATATCAAGTTCCAAAACACGCATTTCTTGCAACTCATACGGAATAGCACCTGTTGCAATGCGTTGTGCTAGCCCATAGGCAAGAGCTGTTTTACCAACCCCAGCATCTCCAACAAGAACAGGATTATTCTTAGTTTTACGGCTAAGTACTTGGACCATGCGAGAAATCTCTTTTTCACGTCCAATAACTGGCTCAAGCAAGCCTTGATGAGCAAGTTCTGTTAAATCGCGCGTAAAATCTGATAAGTCTCCCGCAGTGCTAGGCGGCTTCATCATCTCTGAGAAGCTTCCACCTGCCTTAGCTTTTTTAGGTTTACGCAATTCATAAATGGCTTTAATGGTCTCTTTACTATAAGCTGCATGAATTTCAATAGCCTTACGAAGATCCACTAAACGTGGCTCACCGCTGCCATCATCTTTCATTTTATAACCTGCTAGTTCCAAGACGCGACTAGCCATAATGTCAGGATTTAATAAAATTGCAAACAAAACATGCTCAGAACCAACTTCTTTTTCATTGGTTACCTGACTAATAGCATTAGCAAAGTTTAGGATGTGTTCCAAACTCTTTGACTGTAATTTTAGTTCAAATCCTCTGACAGATTCCTTAGGGCTTTTGCCCATTGCTAAAATAGCTGCCGCTTCATATTCTTCAACAGCAATTTTTGATTCAAACTCACTGAAAACAAGGCCTGCCAAAGAATTTTCAACAGCTACCATAGCTAATAATATATGCCAAGTTTCTAAATAATGACTTTCAAAACGTGCTGCTTGAAATTGAGCATGTTTAAAAATCTCCTGCATTTTATTGGAATAATTGATCATCCTTAACTTTCCTTTCTATCAATACGCTGGAGTAGCCTGCACAACATGCGTGAACGAATGTGTGACGCTTCAAGACCTAAAACTGAGTCCGAAGCCATTGCTAAGATAAGATTGCCTTCTCGGTCTGAAATAAGACCTTCATCACACAATATTTGAAGGGCATCTATAAACTCTTGCTGGCAAATCCCACCTTGAGTTGTCGCCCTCAAACTACCAATTAAATGATGTTTATCTGAGAACTGAACCTTAGCAATCCTAATATAACCACCGCCACCACGTTTGCTTTCAACTTCATAGCCTTTACTTTCTGTAAAACGGGTTTTGATGACATAGTTAATTTGACTTGGGACAACCTGAAAGGAATCTGCTAGAAGAGACCTTTTTATCTCTGCAATACCAGATTGCGCTAGTAATTCCTTAATATACTCTTCAATGCTGTCTGAGGTATTTTTCTGAGACATTTACTCACTCCCTTTTACAACCAAGAATAGGAATTACTCTTGGCATTCTTGACTAAAACTGACTTTTATTATAGCAGAATGCGCTTGTTAAAAGCAAATCATATTCTTCATCAGGAAATGACAAAAAGCAAATCCGAAGATTTGCTCTTTTTTATCTATTCAAATTCTGATTAAGATAATTTAGTGATATTGACTGCTTGAGGACCACGTTGACCTTCTTCAACATCAAATTCAACTTTTTGTCCTTCATCTAAAGATTTAAAACCATTAGATTGGATTGCTGAAAAATGTGCAAAAACGTCTTGACCGCTCTCAGTTGAAATAAAACCGAAACCTTTTTCAGCGTTAAACCATTTAACTGTACCTTGTGCCATATTCATTTACTTCCTTTCCATTTAGTATAGATTTGTAAAAATAGAGAGAAATGAAAATGTTAAACACAACTATTACTCAATTACTAATTTACTCGTTAAGTATAGCAAATACAGGTTTTATTGTCAAGATGTCAATTATATGAAACCTTTTTAAAACAAGCGAGTAAGCGCTTAATCATTTTTGTAATGTTATTAGTTGAGTTTATCCCTATTCTAGGCTAAAATGTGATATATTCAAGTCAATTATTAGACTTTAAAAAATAGACAAAACCTAGGAGAGACAATGACTGACACAAACCTTATCAGCCGTATTCAAAACATGCGAGATAAATATTTGGAAGCTGACAAAATCTCACATTTTCCTGACACTTATAACTGTCAGGATCTTCGTAAAGCTAAAAAAATCAAAAAGAAACTCATTACTTTAGAAAAAGAACGCTGCCATTATCTGATGGAAAATCAAGATGTTTCACTGATTGACCAACAAATTGCACGCTTAAAAGATGATTTTATTAAGCATTCTACAACAGAAAATAGTCAGGACACGTAGTCAATGCCAATTTCAGTACTCGTTATTGCTTTTTTACTTTCTTTAATTGCATCCAATGTTATTAATAGAATATTCCCTCAGTTGCCACTTCCTGCCATTCAACTCTTTTTCGGCATTCTTTTTGGTATTTTCTCAAAAGACCATCAACTCATCCTAAACCCTGAGCTCTTCTTAGCCTTTGTTATTGCACCACTTAACTTTAGAGAAGGCCAAGAAAGCGATGTTAAGAGTTTCCTACGCTCGCGTGGTCTGGTCATTTACTTAATCTTACCAACGGTTATGCTAACAACTGTGCTCATGGGATATAGTATCAATAGTTTATTACCTATAGAAATTCCACTTGCCATGTGTTTTGCGATGGGGGCAGCACTCGCTCCCACTGATGCTGTAGCTTTCTTATCACTTGCCAAACGTTTCAAATTTCCAAAACAAATCAAAAACACATTAACATCAGAAGGATTGCTTAATGATGCCAGTGGTTTGGTAGCCTTTCAATTTGCTTTAACGGCATTAGCAACCGGCTATTTCTCCCTGTCAAAAGCTGGCTTACACCTCTTAATTGCTATTTTTGGCGGTATGGCCATAGGCCTTATTTTTGCTTTGTTAAATCGCATCTTCTTGTCCATTCTTGAGAAATTTAATGCTGCTGACGTTACCGGAGCTTTATTTTTAGAACTCACACTCCCATTTGTGGTCTATTTCCTTGCCCATATGCTTGATGTGTCAGCCATTATTGCTGTTGTTATCGCAGGGGTTATGCAGGCCAACCGTATTAAAAAAGTGACCCTTTTTGATGCTCAGGTCGATCGTGTCACCAATGTGATTTGGGAAACCATTAATTTCATGCTCAACGGTCTTGTCTTTATCATCTTTGGTATCGAGCTTGCTCATTTCACAGGTCCTGTTCTAACCAGTCCAACTTATAGCAATCTTTACCTCCTCATCCTAGTGCTAACCTTAACAACTCTACTCTTTTTGATACGCTACCTCTGCATCTTCATTTTCTACTTTTTCAGGAGCCGTCGCTATAAAAAATCCGTTAAAAAATACTTAAGAGAGATCAACCTATTAACCTTCTCAGGTGTCAAAGGAAGTGTCTCGATTGCCATTGTACTCTTGTTACCGCAAATTGATAGCTTCACCAATAGTTTTATACTTTTCACTGTTGGTGGGGTAACATTGCTGAGCTTTCTAACAGGTTTAGTGATCTTACCAAGACTAGCACCTTTAGCCAATCAGCCTCAAAATTACCTGACAAAAATCGGCATTTTAGCCAGTGTTTTAAAGAAATTAGAAAGAGAAAGTTTAGCATCCAACCATAACCAAGCTGAGCTCTACTATGTCTTAGATACCTATAATCAACGGCTGGAACATCTTATCCTTGAACAAGAACCTAATCACGTCAAAGAGGAATTAGCAGAACTACAATTGTTAATTTTATCAATCGAAAGTGATGGTTTAGAACATGCCTTCAAATATAAGGACATTACAATCTTTGAATACCGACTCTATCAAAATTACCTTAAACACTTAGAAAGACAGGTCAACCGCAATTTCATCTCTAGCTTTGCCTACTCTTTGAGCATTTTCTTGCGGGTCGTCCGACATGTTTTCAGAGAATTTCTATCACTGAGAAGTCTTCTGACCCAACAATTAGCATCTCTGCAGGCTAGAGCCAAACTAACCGATGCCAACCGTGAGCGTCTGACGGAACTGTATCTAAACAATACAGAATTGGTTTTAGAAACCTTAGAAGACCTAGAAGGTTTCTATAATTCCTCACTGGTTAACTTCATCCAAAACCAAAGGCTCCAAAGTGCTGAGCTTATAAAATCAGGACTCTTTGTTGAGCGTGTTATTGCTAATGTCATCCCTGATACAAGTGGCGAAAGACTTTTTGGTTACTATCTGGAACGACAAACTATTCATGAATTTGAAGTTCAAGGACAACTAACAGCACAAGAAGCGCAAACTCTACGTGATGAAGTCAATGAACTTGAAAGCTACTCCCTTAGAGATGATTCATCAAATCTTATTAATGATTACATTAATTATAAACACAACTAAAATCTAGAAATGCTCTAGCTTTTAATCACTACTGTACATTCTTTCAATATTTAGGCAATAACTTTTAGCAAAAAAATAAACCCCTTGAAAATTCAAGGGGTTTATTCTATGTAAAAATTTTTAAAGGTTATTTAAAGGCGGTAGACGGATTTGAACCGACGATCAAGCTTTTGCAGAGCCGTGCCTTACCACTTGGCTATACCGCCACAACATAAATTATTTTACCTTAATTTCTCGAAAAGGTCAATATGCATTTCATCATTTAAGTAAGTAAAATTCAGAAGATATTTTTTTAAAAATTTTTTTCTCATTTTTCTCCTAATCTACTACTAGTCCTAAATCTTTAAATGCTTTCACTACGCTTTTTAGAATGATTCCAATTATCAAACCAGCATTCAAATCCGGTTATTGTCAGAAAAATGACGGAATTATTAAGCGCTTTCCTTTGGACATTACACCTTATTTTTCCTATAATACACATAATAAAATAAAGGAGGACATCATATGTCATTAATCGGAAAAGAAATTGCTGAATTTTCAGCAGATGCTTATTTAAACGGTGAATTTATAAAAGTCACAAGTGAAGATATCAAGGGAAAATGGTCTATTTTCTGTTTTTACCCTGCTGACTTCTCATTTGTCTGCCCAACCGAACTTGGGGACTTGCAAGAACAATATGAAACCCTAAAATCACTCGGAGTAGAAGTTTACTCCGTTTCAACAGATACACACTTCGTTCATAAGGCTTGGCACGATGACTCTGATGTCGTTGGAACACTAACATATACCATGATTGGTGACCCATCTCATACTATTTCTACAGCTTTTGACGTTCTTGATGAAGAGAGCGGCCTTGCACAACGTGGAACCTTTATCGTTGACCCAGATGGTATCATCCAGATGATGGAAATTAACGCTGATGGTATCGGTAGAGATGCAAGTACGTTAATTGATAAAATCCGTGCTGCCCAATATGTCCGTAAACATCCAGGTGAAGTTTGCCCTGCTAAATGGAAAGAAGGCGAAGAAACTTTAACACCAAGCTTAGACCTCGTTGGTAAAATATAAGCAAGAAGAAAGGAGGCTACTATGGCCCTAAGTTCAGACATTAAAAAACAATTAGAGCAATACCTAGCCCTTTTGGAATCAGACATTGTTTTACAAGTTGCTCTTGGTCATGATGCTAATTCTGAGAAAGTAAAGGATTTTGTTGACGAAATAGCTGCAATGTCTACTCGTATCTCAGTCGAAGAAACACAGTTGCCACGCAAACCATCCTTTAAAATCGCACAAAAAGGCAAAGAAAGTGGCGTAACATTTTCTGGGATTCCCTTAGGGCATGAATTCACTTCATTTATCCTAGCTCTCTTGCAGGTTTCAGGCCGTGCTCCAAAAATTGACGATGAGTTAGTTACAAGAATTAAAGCAATTGACAAGCCTTTTCACTTTGAAACCTACGTCAGCTTGTCCTGCCATAATTGCCCAGATGTAGTACAGGCTTTCAATATCATGGCTGTCTTAAACCCTAATATCAGCCACACCATGATTGAAGGTGGAATGTTCCAAGACGAGGTTACCCAAAAAGGCATTATGTCCGTTCCTACAGTTTTTCTTGGCCAAGAAATTTTCCATTCTGGCCGTGCAACTATTGAGGAACTTGTTGAAAAAATTGCAGGTCCTATCTCTGCAGATGCCTTTGCCAACAAGGAAATCTATGACGTCCTTGTCATTGGCGGAGGTCCTGCTGGTAATAGTGCCGCTATCTACGCAGCAAGAAAAGGTCTTAAAACAGGACTTTTGGCCGAAACTTTCGGTGGCCAAGTTATGGAAACTGTTGGCATTGAAAATATGATTGGTACCTTATATACAGAAGGCCCAAAATTAATGGCACAAATTGAAGAACACACCAAATCTTACAAGGTTGATATTATTAGAGCTCAACTTGCTACCAAAATTGAGAAAAAAGAATTGGTGGAAGTAACACTGGCAAACGGCGCTGTTCTAAAAGCTAAAACAGCTATCTTAGCACTAGGAGCTAAGTGGCGAAATATGAATGTTCCTGGCGAAGAGGAATTCCGAAATAAAGGAGTTACTTACTGTCCACATTGTGACGGTCCTCTATTTGAAGGAAAAAATGTAGCCGTTATTGGTGGGGGCAACTCAGGAATGGAGGCTGCCCTAGACTTAGCAGGACTCTGTAAACATGTTACCGTTTTAGAATTTTTACCAGAACCTAAAGCTGATAAAGTTTTACAAGATCGTGCTGCCAAAACTGAAAACGTAACTGTTCTTACAAATGTAGCCACTAAAGACATTATTGGGGACGACCATGTTACTGGTCTTAACTACAGTGACCGTCAAACTAACGAAGAAAAACGCCTTGATTTAGAAGGAGTCTTTGTTCAAATAGGTCTTGTACCAAACACTGCTTGGCTCAAAGATAGTGGCATTGCGCTGACAGAACGCGGTGAAATTATTGTGGATGGCCATGGTGCAACTAATATTCCAGGAATTTTTGCTGCAGGTGACTGCACAAATTCTGTTTACAAACAAATCATTATCTCGATGGGTTCAGGTGCAACAGCTGCAATTGGTGCATTTGATTACCTCATTAGACAATAAGATACAAAAGCCAATCTATTGCTTTCAAAAGCATCATAGATTGGTTTTTGTTTGTCCAAAATAGATAGATTTCACTTGCAAATCAACACATTTTCTGTTAAACTTATAAAGTCGCTTATGTCGACAAATACTCATCTTGAACCAATTGTGAACTGGTTGCCCTTTGGGGTTGGTTTGCAAGTTGAAGTTTGAGAGAGGAAAAAACATTATAAAGGAGAAACTACTCATGGCAGTAATTTCAATGAAACAACTTCTTGAGGCTGGTGTTCACTTTGGTCACCAAACTCGTCGCTGGAACCCTAAGATGGCTAAATACATCTTTACAGAACGTAACGGAATCCACGTTATCGACCTACAACAAACTGTTAAATTAGCTGACCAAGCTTACGAATTCGTTCGTGATGCTGCTGCTAACGACGCTGTGATCTTGTTCGTTGGTACTAAAAAACAAGCTGCTGAAGCTGTTGCTGATGAAGCTACACGTGCTGGTCAATACTTCATTAACCACCGTTGGTTAGGTGGAACTCTTACTAACTGGGGAACTATCCAAAAACGTATCGCTCGTTTGAAAGAAATCAAACGTATGGAAGAAGAAGGAACTTTTGAAGTTCTTCCTAAAAAAGAAGTTGCACTTCTTAACAAACAACGCGCTCGTCTTGAAAAATTCTTGGGCGGTATCGAAGATATGCCTCGTATCCCAGACGTAATGTACGTTGTTGACCCACATAAAGAACAAATCGCTGTTAAAGAAGCTAAAAAACTTGGTATCCCAGTTGTAGCTATGGTTGATACAAACGCTGATCCAGATGATATCGATGTTATCATCCCAGCTAACGATGACGCTATCCGCGCCGTTAAATTAATCACTGCTAAATTAGCTGACGCTGTTATTGAAGGCCGTCAAGGTGAAGATGCAGACGTTACTTTTGAAACAGAAGCAAAAGCAGATTCAATCGAAGAAATTGTTGAAGTTGTAGAAGGCGACAACGCTTAAGTAACACTAAGTGTAACTTAGCAAAGGCTTAACTTGACAATCGAAAACCTAAACGGGGCAGAAAGCAAACCGCTCTGTCTCGTTTTTTTAAACTAAATTGTAATAAAATTTTGGAGGATTCTACTAATGGCAGAAATTACAGCAAAACTTGTAAAAGAATTACGTGAAAAATCTGGTGCCGGCGTTATGGACGCTAAAAAAGCACTTGTTGAAACTGATGGAGATATGGACAAAGCAGTTGAATTACTTCGTGAAAAAGGTATGGCTAAAGCTGCTAAAAAAGCTGACCGTGTTGCCGCTGAAGGGTTAACTGGTGTTTACGTTGATGGTAACGTTGCAGCTGTTGTTGAAGTTAATGCTGAAACAGACTTTGTTGCGAAAAATGCTCAATTCGTTGAATTGGTAAATGAAACAGCTAAAGTTATTGCTGAAGGTAAACCAGCTAACAACGACGAAGCAATGGCATTAACGATGGCTAACGGCTCAACTCTTGCTGAAGCCTATGTTAACGCAACTGCTACAATCGGTGAAAAAATTTCATTCCGTCGTTTTGCATTAATTGAAAAAACTGACGAGCAACACTTTGGTGCATACCAACATAACGGTGGCCGTATCGGCGTTATCTCAGTTATCGACGGTGGCGATGACACACTTGCTAAACAAGTATCAATGCACATCACAGCTATGAAACCAACTGTTCTTTCATACACTGAACTCGATGCACAATTCATCAAAGACGAATTAGCACAATTAAACCACGCTATCGAACTTGACAATGAATCACGCGCAATGGTTGACAAACCAGCACTTCCATTCTTGAAATTTGGTTCTAAATCTGAATTGTCAGATGACATCATTGCTCAAGCAGAAGCTGATATCAAAACTGAATTGGCTGCTGAAGGCAAACCAGAAAAAATCTGGGACAAAATCCTTCCAGGTAAAATGGACCGCTTCATGCTTGACAACACTAAAGTTGACCAAGCTTACACACTTCTTGCTCAAGTTTACATCATGGACGACAGCAAAACTGTTGAAGCTTACCTTGACTCAGTAAACGCAAAAGCAATTGCATTTGCACGTTTTGAAGTTGGTGAAGGTATCGAGAAAAAAGCTAACGACTTTGAATCAGAAGTTGCTGCAACTATGGCTGCTGCACTTAACAACTAATTTATATCAAGAAAGAGACTGTAAACTTCTTGTTTACAGCTCTTTTTTCTGTACTTTTTCCTATTTTTGATACAATTTTACGAATAATCTTATGAGGACACTTCTTAGTCTTGTCCTCATACTCCCACAAGAAAAGACTAGACGTTTTGGAACATCTAGTCTTTTTGCTTTTCTTTTAACAATCACTTACCAAATAATGACACGATCCTCAGGCGCACGCCACATGGCATCTCCTTCAGTAACCTCAAATTCTTTATGAAATTCTTCAAAATTTGTCAGCGTCACATTAGTACGGCATTGCCCTGGAGCATGGACATCAATACTTGCCATCATTTGCATAAATTCTTCACGTGCTTTCATACGCCAAATGGTTGCAAAATTGATAAAGAAATCACGTGCTGAGAAATCACTTTCTTTCTTCGCTGCTTCAAGTGCACAAGCCACACCACCTAAATCAGCAACATTTTCAGAAACGGTCAACTTCCCATTTACCTTAGCACCATAAGACTCCAAGCCATCAAACTGCGCTACAACCTTATCTGTTCTTTCTTTAAAGGCTTCATAATCAGCCTTCGTCCACCAATCATTCAAACTACCATGCTCATCAAATGAAGCCCCATTGGTGTCAAAAGCATGTGAAATTTCATGAGCAATAACAGCTCCAATACCACCATAATTAGCTGATGAACTCTGCTCTAGTGCATAAAATGGTGCTTGTAAAATAGCTGCTGGAAAGACAATTTGGTTTTGCTGTGGGTCATAATAAGCATTAACCATATGAGCAGGCATATGCCATTCACTACGATCAACAGGTTTATTCCATTTACTCCAACCATGTGCAATAGCAATTTTAGATAGGTTTTGCACATTCTCAACCAAACTAAGAGTTGGATCAATCACTTTCTTAGCATAGGTTTCTGGTAATTTTTCTGGATAGCCAATATGTGGAGTAATGACATTCAATTTGACAATGGCCTTATCACGAGTAGCTTGGTCTAACCAGTCTGCGGTTTCAAGGCGCGATTTATAAACATCAATCATTGTAGCTACTTTATGCTCAACATCAGCCTTAGCTTCTGGAGAGAAATAGTGATTTGCATACCAAAGTCCCAAGGCTTGATTATAAGGTCCTTGTGCCAAGTAGTAAGCTGCTTTTTTCTGATCCATGGCTTGTGGTGTACCAGATAGAGCACGGCCATAAACTCCCGACTCCACACGAATTTCATCTGTTAAATAAGAATTATAAGCATTAGCCGCTTCTAAAATCAGCTCAGCCTTCAACAATTCCCAATTGTCTTCTGAATAATAGGTAGCCGCAAATTCTGTCCAAAAACGTTTCTCAGGAACAATAATTTGATCTGGCTCTTCCCCTAAAATTGCTTTAAATATTGTATCTAAAGGTAACTCTGGTACCAATGCCTTGAAATCTGCCCATTTATAGGGATGGTAAAGTTTAACATACTCTGAAGATTCTTCACGAGATAAAACGTAAGCTGCCACTTTCTTATCTAATGCCAAGACCTTATCAAGAAGGTCTTGAATAGCTGGCGCAGAAAAGCCAAATTGTGGTAATAATTTCTCTTGAGATTGACGCCAAATGCTAATAAGCTCCGCTGCCTTTTCATGTCCTTCTTCATAGTAAGTAGTATCAGGAAGAAGAATCGACGGCGCATCTGCCCACAAAACATTCAGCTGTGCATTCATAAAGTCAGGAGCAATACCAAATGGTATCAGATTCGGTTTACCACTCATTTCATAGTCTGCAATTTTTGTAACAAAGTCCGCAAATGAGTTAAGATTTTGATACTCTTCAATCAAAGGCAATACAGGTGCTACACCTACTTGATCACGTTTTTTGTAATCTGACGTCATGTGATGAAAGGCTACAAAATTTTCTAAAATTGCATCTTTAGGAAGATTCTTACCTTGCAACCACTCATCTGTTGTTGCTAGCATTAAATCTTCAATCTCGTCAGCCAAGTCAGAAAAACCTCCTGTTCTTGGTTTATCATCAGGAATAACAGCTATTTTGGCCCATTCACCATTGACAGCCTCATAAAAATTTTCTTTATAATCGACCATATCTTCTCCTTCGTCCGTTCAACTTGCTTGAGTTTTTCTCAAGACTGTAATCTCTTACATTGTATCAAAAAAGCCTTTGGAATAAAAGTTCCCAAGGCTTTTATGAGTAAATCCTCTAAAGACTTATTATTTTAATGATAGTCCTTCAAAAATTCTTTAATATTATGATAAATATGGTCTTGTGTTAATTCATATACTTCTAAAAGGTAATCCATCTTACCAACTTGGCCAAATCTTTCATCAACACCCATGCGTCGAACTGGTGTATCTGTTTCTTGACTCAGCAATTCACAGATAGCACTTCCGACACCTCCAATTTTATTATGATTTTCAACAGTCAAAACTGGTTTGCCAACTAGTAATCCTTTGATATCCTCATGAATCGGTTTGATTCTAAAGAGATCAATTACACCTACTTCTAAGCCTTCTTTTGCAAGCTTATCAGCAACTTCAAGAGCCTCAGCAACCATAATACCTGATGCTACAATGGTTGCTTCAGGTCCTTGACGCAACTGAACATAACCTTTACTAAAATCTTCGTCACCATTGTAAACAGCTTTTGGTGCCTTGCGAGTCGTACGGATATAATGGAAGGCCTTACTTGTAAGGGTTTGTTTTAAAACAGCATCAAATTGAATATCATCACAAACATCATATACCACAGCATTTGGCACCAGTCGCATAAGGCCAATTTCTTCAAAAGGCATGTGTGTGCCACCATTCATCTCAGCAGTAACCCCAGCATCAGACCCAATAACTGTCGCATTAAGTTTTGCATAGGCCAAGGAGACAAAAAGTTGATCAAAGACCCTACGCGAAGCAAATGGACCAAAGGTATGCAGGTATGGCTTGTAACCTTTGACGGCTAGTCCTGCAGCAAGTCCAACCATTTCTGCTTCCATAATTCCTACATTTATGTAACGGTTTCCAAATTCTTTTGCTAAGCCATTTGTTGCCATAGAACTTGATAAATCAGCTTCTAAGACTGTGACTTTACTATTAATCTTATTGGCTGTCTTAAGGAAATCACGATAGACATACCTCATTTCTTTTACGTGACGCATCATGACATTTCCTCCAATCTTTCCTTAAGTACTGCAAGTTCTTGCTCCAATGCCTCTTTGTCTGATTGGCTTGGTCTCAAATGATGATTAGCTGCCATATCTTCAATGAACTGAACCCCCTGCCCTTTCACCGTATCTAAGACAATACATTTTGGTTTTTTAGAACCACTTGCTTTCAAACGTTCAATAGCATGGAAAATTGCTGAAACATCACTACCGTCAACTCTCAAAGCATCAAAACCAAAGGCTTCAAATTTAGTCACAAAGTCACCTGTTTGGCAAATATCACGGGTTAAACCATCCAATTGTTTCTTATTGTCATCAACAAATACGATTAGATTTGAAAGAGATTTATGAGTAGCAAGCTGAATCGCTTCCCAACATTGCCCTTCATTTAATTCCCCATCTCCAACAATAGTATAAGTGTAATAGTCTGACCCTTCTATTTGCTGTGCACAAGCAATACCAGTCGCTGCACTAATTCCTTGTCCCAGAGATCCGGTAGTCATATCCACACCCGGTGTCATATTGCGATCGGGATGTGAGGGTAGTTTTGTACCGTTGCAATTTAAAGACAAGAGAAAGTCTTTATCAAAGAATCCTTTTAGATAAAGCGTAGCATAAAGACCAGGACCTGCATGCCCTTTAGATAAGACAAAATAGTCACGGTCTTTTTGTGCAAAAACATCAGGCGTCATTGGCATTACTTCTCCATAAAGCACCGCCAAGGTCTCAACAACGGAAAGACTTCCCCCGTAATGGCCAAACCCAAGATGGTTTAAGCTTTCTAAAACATGTATTCTAATATTGAGGGCAAATTTCTCCAATTCCTGACGTTTAATGTCTGATAAGGGCATTAATGCACCTCCTCATTTTTTGCTTTTCCCACAAAAGACAAACCTACAAGGGCTAGTAAAATAAGGATTAAACCAATAGCAATGGCAGTAGTTCCACCTGCTTTATTTAAAGCACCTAAAATAATACCTGATAAACCAAAGTCAGCATCTGAGAATGTTGACCCTTCAAAACCAAGACCACCTAAAACAGGCATCAAGAAAATTGGCAGATAACTGATTAACACCCCTTGGAAGAAGGCACCAACTGTTGCACCACGAATACCACCTGAGGCGTTACCAATAACACCAGCTGTCGCACCACAGAAGAAATGAGGAACAACCCCTGGTAAAATAACTGTCGTACCTGTCATAAGCATAACAGCCATACTTACCAAACCTCCTGCAAAACTTGACAGAAAACCAATAAGAACAGCATTTGGTGCGTAAGGGTAAACAATTGGACAATCCAAAGCTGGTTTTGAGTTTGGAACCAATTTTTCAGAAATTCCTTTGAAGGCTGGAACAATCTCCCCTAAAATTAAACGAACACCTGCAAGGATAACAAAGACTCCCGCAGCAAATTGACCTGCTAATTGCAAGGCATAAACAAGACCATGTGTTCCATTTGACAATTCTTTAGCAATCCATGATGGACCAGCAAAAATAGCAACAATTAAATAGAAAATGGTCATTGAAATGGTGATACTTACTGTACTATCTCGTAAGAAAACCAAACT
This sequence comes from Streptococcus iniae, assembly GCF_030732225.1. Classification (NCBI taxonomy): domain Bacteria; kingdom Bacillati; phylum Bacillota; class Bacilli; order Lactobacillales; family Streptococcaceae; genus Streptococcus; species Streptococcus iniae. The sequence goes on from NZ_CP132230.1 coordinate 2,091,685, forward strand.
TTTTGGAAAATTAATATCTTCTGTTGATTTTGATTTATCTCCAACCAAGCCCCCTAGAAAGCCACTAAGAAGATAGCCTAATGAACTAAAGTGGCCCAAAGCGACTTTATCATTTCCTGTTAACATGACCATGTATTTTTGGACAAAAGCTGGAGACACACTCATGATAATACCAAGTGCTAAACCACCAAAAATAATAAGAGAAACAGAAGTAAAGCCTGAAACAGACATGATAACAGCAATCATACAAGCCATGTATAAGGTATGATGACCTGTTAAGAAAATATATTTAAACTTGGTAAATCGAGCAATAAGAATGTTAAAAATCATCCCAGCAAACATGATTAATGCTGTTGTTGACCCAAATTTTGTTAAAGCAAGAGCTACAATTGCTTCGTTATTTGGAACAACCCCTGAGAGGTGAAAGGCATGCTCAAACATTTTTCCAAATGGGTTCAAAGAACTTTGAATAATGCCCGCTCCACCTGACACTACCAAGAAACCTACAAAAGTCTTAATACCACCTTTAACAATATCTGGGGTAGCTTTCTTTTGTAAAAGTAAGCCAATAATTGCAATTAAGGCAACAAGAATGGCCGGTGTACTGACAATATCAACTAAAAACTTCATTTTTTCTTCCTCCTAGATAAGGCCTTTTTCCTGACAAATAGCAGTAACTAATTCACGTAGTTCATCCATATCAATAATACTATTTAAAATGCGAACATCCCCTAGGTGGCCTGCAACATCTTCCAAATCACGACCAACAATCCAAACATCTGCTGCACTTGGATCTGCACCGCCAATATCATAATGCTCTACTTCAACACCTGTAACACCTAAATCTTTCAAAACAGATTCAATATTCATTTGGACCATAAAACTTGACCCTAGACCTGAACCACAAGCTGTACCAATTCTCAACATAAATTATGCCTCCTGTTTAATAATAGTTTTAATATCCTGATAAGAATGTGACTGAAGTAATTGGGAAATAGCTTCCTTACTTCGTAAAATAGTTGTCAAATGCGACAAAGCCTTCAAATGAGTTTCATTATCAATAGCTGCAATACAAATCAACAAATAGATTTCCTGTTTAGGATCATCTAACAAATAAATGGGCTTTTCTAAAACAAGCATTGACATACCAACTGCATTAACTCCGTCTTCTGGACGGGCATGGGGAATAGCAATACCACTTCCCAAATTAATGAAAGGACCAAACTCTTCCACCTTTGCAATCATGGCTTCTGGGTAAGTTTCTCTAATTTGTCCACTATCACGTAATGGTTTTGCAGCAAGGCGAATGGCATCCCTCCACTCTAGTTGTTCAGAGCAACTCTGATAGGTTGCTTCCGTAATAAGTTCATCTAACACTGGTCTATAATCCTTTCTAACAAGGTCTTGCCTTAAGAATTTTTTCAAAGCAATCCTTAATTCATTTTCATGTGTAATTGAAGCGTACTGCCTAATCACTCCAAATAATTGTTCCATTTCCAAATCATTGCCTAGAATTGGAAAATCCTTAGTCACCAAAGCACTGAGTTGGAAAGATTGTTCCTCAGTCATAATCATGGGCACCAAATAAGATGGTTTTTGCGTTTCAATACTGATGGTTGAAAAAACCATATCATAATCTTCCACTGCCATTTGAGCAAGTTGGTCAATCCTTGAAACTCCTTGAAAGGAAATTTCTGGAAAAAGAATCTTCAAATTCTCTTTAATGATTAGTGATGAACTAACCCCGTTGGGGCAAATAATAACTGCTCGGTAGTGCGACCTTTTCTCATTATCTGCCTTTTTCAAGTAACCACCAAAATGGAGTACAAAATAAGCAATTTCACCATCTGGAATCGATCTTTTCACCTCATGCGCCAAAGGCTCTAGAGACTGTTTAACCAAATCAAACAATTCAGCATAGTCTTGCTTGATCCGAGAGGTATACTCATTATCACTAGGAAGAGCATAACGTAAACGATAATAGGCTGGAACTAAATGCCTTTCTAAATCACTGTATAATGTTGTGATATGGTCAAAATTTAAAATGGAAATGTCTTGCATCTTTTGAACAATTGCCTTGGTCAAAGACTGAAAGAACTGATGGTTATAATCTCCTTCACCTTCAAAGGATCCCGCCAGCAACACAGACAGATAATCTTGGTCTTCTCGACTTAAGTCACATTGTTCTTTTAATTCAGATAAAATTTCAGAGGACATCAAGTGACTTAATCCCTGTAATTGATCTGAAACCAACAATGGCTCCATAACTATCCTATCAACGGGTCTTAAGTAGCGACAGATGATAAAGATAAGGTGATAGATTGATTCTTGGAGACGATTCAAAATAGGAGACATTTTAAAGGTTTGATAGTAAAGATTAACCTTTTGTTCAATTGTTTCATATGAAACATTGTAGTCCCAGGAATCAAGAACATATTCTAATGTCCAAATTCCCATCGATGATTTAACCAATGAGGAAATACTTTCAAAGGCCATGCGATGTTTATCTTTTTCAGCTCCTTTGATTGTGTATCCACTTGCCCTAGTATAAGGAAGCTCCAAATGATAAACAGCCATTTTCTGTCGTAGGGCTTTAATATCCGTTAAAGTGGTATTTTTGCTGACCTTTAAAAAATCTTGATAATGATTATTTGAAACAAAATCTCTCCGGCAAAAAGTATAAAGGTAAATTAAATCCAATCGTTCATCTTGTGGAAGGTAAATTTGCTCTTTATTTAAGGCAGAAAAGATCTCTTCTGAACACGCCTTTGTCATCTGAGAAACTGAAAAACGACCATTTTTTTCTTGCAATTGCCCATAATGATGATTATCCAAAAAGTGATTCAGAAGGTCCAAGTAACTTTTTAGTTCCTTAATGGAAAATTTTGTTTTAACACTTAATTCATAAAGTGACAGTTCTTTATGCGTCATCAAAGTAATTAAAATAATGACAGCTTTATGATCAACCATTTCATTTCCTTTCTAAATTCATTTTATAGAAAACGTTTCTAATTAACTAGTCCCTATTGAGCACAATTAACAGCATTTCAAAATGACAGGCTACTGGGCTAATTGGTCTAAGCAGTTAAAGGCTAATTCCAGTCTATCATAATTTTCAGAATTCTTTGAAATCTCAAGCAAACAAAACACCCCTTAGGTAGAAATCCTAAGGAGGTGATTGTCTCTAACAGCTATTTCCCTAAAATAGCAAGTGTTTGATAGGGTTTTAAGGTCACTTTATCTGTAACAATGTGATCATCATAGTTACTGATTAAGACCTGACCATGTTGATAAGCAAGTGGCAAGTTCAAAGTCACTTCTTCTTCATAGAAATGATTCAAAACGAGTAACTGTTGTCCATCCAATTCTCTCTCAAAAGCATAAACTGACTCACTATCTTGATAAGCAGCCTTATAATCTCCTTCAGCAATCAATGGCATTTCTTTACGAAGTTTAATCAGTTTTTGATAGAATGGGAAGATTTTACCATTCTTTTCGTTTTCAACATTAATTTGTGAGTATGACTTACCAGCCTTCAACCAAGGAGTAGCTGTTGAAAAACCTGCATTTTGACTAGCATCCCATTGCATTGGTGTACGTGAATTATCCCGTGATTTTGCTTTGATGATTTCAAAAGCTTCTTCTTTTGACTTCCCTTGATCTAGCATCATCTGATAAGCATTTAAACTCTCAATGTCAACATAATCAGCCATTGAATCATAATCCGGATCAAGCATACCAATTTCTTCGCCCATATAGATATAAGGTGTGCCACGTGATAAATGAATCGATGCTGCTAACATGGTTGCTCCTTCATTTCTAAAGTCCTCCACATTAACAAAACGATTCAAAGCACGTGGTTGGTCATGATTATTATAGAACAAGGCATTCCAGCCATTACCCTGACTCATGCCTTCTCCCCAAGAATGGAAAAGATCACGTAAAGCAAGAAAATCAAAGTCCATAATAGTCCACTTTTGACCATCTTGATAATCCACCTTCAAATGATGGAAGTTAAAAGCCATAGATAATTCTTCACGTTCTGGTGCAGTGTATAAAATACAATTTTCAATAGTTGTTGCAGACATTTCACCAACAGTCATAAAGGAAGTGTCTTGACCAAAACTGGCATTGTTCATCATTTTCAGGTAATCATGTGTGATTGGTTTATCAGTATAGGCTGGTTTGCCATCATTAATTGGACAATCTTCTAATTCTTGGTCTTTACCTATCAAATTAATCACATCAAAGCGAAAACCTTTAACACCCTTATCACGCCAGAAATTAACAACTTTAAAAAGCTCTTCACGGACATGAGGATTACGCCAATTAAGGTCAGCTTGTGTCACATCAAAAAGGTGCAGATAATACTTACCGGTATCCCCAAAAGGCGCCCAGGCATTACCACCAAATTTAGACACCCAGTCAGTTGGTTGGTCTCTCAAAATAAAGAAATCCTGATAAAAGCTGTCACCAGCTAAGGCTTTTTGGAACCACTCATGATCTGTTGAACAATGGTTTAAAACCATATCCAACATAAACTCAATGCCATTGTCCTTGGCAATAGCAACCATCTCTTCAAAATCAGCCATAGTCCCAAACTCAGGATTAACAGCCCTATAATCTGACACATCGTAACCATTGTCTCTTTGAGGACTTGGATAAAATGGGTTTAGCCAAACCATATCAACACCAAGTTCTTTTAAATAAGGAATTTTGTCAATAATCCCACGCAAATCTCCAACGCCGTTACCACTTGTATCCTTATAAGATTTTGGATAAATTTGGTAAACAACTTTTCTTTTATCAATAGCCATATTTTTCCTTCCTTAAATGGTTATAGGAACTGTCGCCAGTTCCTATTATCCATATGTCAATTCCTTATTTCTTTTCAGCCACAAACAAGTCTTCATTGCGGGAAATGTGACCAGACAAATCATGTTTGAATACTAAGTTATAAGCATCTTGATTTGTCACAACAACTGGTGTTTCCGTTTTGTAACCAGCAGCTTCGATAAGGTCAATATCAAATGAAATCAAAGGATCTCCAACTTTAACCATATCACCTTGTTGAACATGACTTGTAAAGCCTTTTCCTTCAAGATTTACAGTATCCATACCAATGTGCATTAGTAATTCCAAGCCTTCAGTTGACACTAGACCAACAGCGTGTTTTGTTGGGAAAAGTACTGTCACTTGACCATCAACTGGAGAAACCAACTTCCCATCAGTAGGTTGAATAAGCAATCCTTGTCCCATAATACCTTGGGCAAATACTTGATCACTAGCTTCGCTCAATGCTTTTACACTACCAGTCAATGGACTTGTAAGAGCAACACTAGTACCATTAGTTAAACTTGTTACTTCAGAAGAAGTTTCCGCTTGATTTGACAAATCATTAGCTTCCATTAACTCTTGCTCTTCAACTTTAGTCATGATTTTTGATTTATGGAAGAAGAAAGTTAATAACATCGGTACTGCAATAGCTGCAGCCATACAGATAAAGAATGGAATCATATATTTAGCGTTGATTGACATAAATCCTGGAAGTCCCCCAACACCAATAGCATTAGCTTGAACATTAAATGTTGTTGATAATAAACCAGCAACACCTGAACCAATCATACCAGCTACAAATGGATAGATGTATTTAACGTTAACACCAAACAATGCAGGCTCTGTAACCCCAAGATAAGCTGAGATAGCTGCTGCAAGCGACACTTCTGCTTTACGTTCATCATGACGATTCATCAAGTAATAGGCAAAGACAGCAGAACCTTGAGCAATGTTTGAAAGAGCAATCATTGGCCATAGACCAGTTGTACGACTTGCAGTATCTGCAATCAATTGCGTATCAATAGCATTTGTCATATGGTGAAGACCAGTAATAACAAGTGGTGCATAAAGTGCTCCAAAAATAGCACCAAACAACCATTTAACAGGTCCAGTTAAACCAGCAAGAACAACAAATGAAATTCCTTTACCAATTGTCCAACCAAGAGGCCCTAACACCGTATGCGCAAGAATTAAAGCGGGAACCAATGACAAGAATGGTACAAAAATCATTGAAATAACTTCTGGAATACGTTTCCGCCAGAAAATTTCAAGATAAGACAGTGATAAACCTGCTAATAAAGCTGGAATAACTTGGGCTTGATAACCAATACGATTAATTTGGAAAGCACCAAAATCCCAAACCCAGTTCTTAGCAATTTCAGAAGCGGGAGTACTTGTTACAGCATAGGCATTTAGCAACTGTGGTGAAACCAAACAGATTCCTAATACAATACCAAGAATTTGAGTAGTCCCCATTTTACGTGTCACAGACCATGTAATACCTACAGGCAAGAAGTGGAAAATAGCTTCTCCTGGTAACCATAAGAAATGATTAACCCCAGCCCAGAAAGTAGACACTTCAACAATTTTTTTACCGTCTAGAAATTCAAAAGGAACACCCTCAAGAATATTACGGAAGCCTAAAATAAGACCCCCAACAATGATTGCAGGAATGATCGGTGTAAAGATTTCAGCAAGCATTGTCATCACACGTTGGATAACATTTTGATTACTTTTAGCCGCTGACTTAGCTGCTTCTTTAGAAACACCTTCTACCCCAGATACTGCCGTGAAGTCATTATAAAAAATTGGCACATCATTTCCAATGATAACTTGGAATTGACCGGCATTTGTAAATGTCCCTTTAACGGCAGAAATTTTTTCAATTTCTTTAACATTAGCTTTGCTATTGTCATTAAGAACAAAACGCATGCGCGTTGCACAGTGAGTAACAGCTTTGATATTTTCTTTACCGCCAATAGCGGCAAGAAGGGTCCGAGCTTCATTTTCAAATTTTCCCATTAGAATTCCCCTAAATCCTTTTCCTTTGATTGCTTAGGCAAGCAAGTTTTAAAATGAATAAGTTTGTCATCAACTGACTGACACCTTAATTGTAATCGATTGCAAATTTGTAGGCAAGTTGTTTGGTTGAAAAAAAGGATATTTTTGGTAAAATAAGAGATGTTGTATGTTTTAAAGTAGACAAATGAGAAAGATAGACTAGTAATGAAGAAATACGAAAGCATTTTTAAAGACCTCGAAACAAAAATTTCAAAAGAAGTTTATGCCATAGATGACTTTTTACCAACTGAAATCGAATTAAGTAAAGACTATAATGTTAGTAGGGATACTATTCGAAAAGCACTCAATCTTTTAGCAAAAGCTGGTTTGGTCAAAAAACAACAAGGTCGAGGAACACAGGTGATTAAACACCACCATATTTTATTTCCTATATCTGAATTAACAAGTTACCAAGAACTTGTTTCCTATTTTGATATGGATTCTAAAACCAACGTGATTGCTATTGACAAACTCATTGTTGATCCTAAAATGGAAAAGTTGACTGGCTTTCCAACACATTCACTGGTTTGGCGCGTTACCAGACAAAGAGTGGTAGACGGGGTTGCCTCTGTATTGGATATCGACTATTTGGACAAGGATATTGTGCCAAATATGACAAGGGAAATCGCCCAAATATCACTTTATGCCTTCTTGGAAAAAGACTTAAAACTGTCTATTGATTTTGCTCTAAAGGAAGTCACTATCGATCAAGTCAATGACCGAGATAAAATTCTATTAGATCTTGGTTCAGACAAACATGTGGTTTCTGTCAAATCTAAAGTATACCTCTCAAATAACAAGCAATTTCAATTTACTGAAAGCCGACATAAATTAGAGAAATTCAAATTTGTTGATTTTGCAAGACGCAATCCCAAATAAGAATACTTATGACAAGCCTTCCTTGACAGAAGGGCTTTTTCTTTACTACAATAGTCTTATGTTAACTTATTTAATTCCAACAGCTAAAGAAATGACCACACCAGAAAGGGCTTTTAAGTGTCCGTTACCTGAAAAGAGTAAACCCATTTTAGCAGCACTGCTTTCCTTATCTGAAGAAGAACTGGCAAAAGCCTACCATTTAAAAGAAGAAGCCACTCTAAAAGAAATAGAACGCCTGCAAAAGATTGCTGATGCTAGTGCAAGCTCTTACTTTGCTTACCAACTGTTTAATGGGCTTATGTATCGTTATATCGAGCGGACAGACTTATCTCAAGAAGAAGAAAACTATCTTTTTGAACATGTTTACATTACGTCTTCTCTTTACGGTGTAATCCCATTCAATCATAAAATAGCCAAGCATCGTCTTGACTTCCATACTAAAGTCAAGGTTAATGGCAGGTCTCTCAAGCAATACTGGCGTCAAGACTATGATCGCTTTGTCACTGAGGATAAAGTCATTGTCTCTCTCTTATCTAGCGAATTTGAAGAAGTGTTTTCAACAGATGTTAAAAAGCTGTGGATAAGTGTGCGCTTTATGGAGGAAAAAGCTGGCCAACTCAAGACTCATTCCACCATCTCAAAAAAAGCACGTGGGAGCTTTTTAACAGCAGCAATGAAAGCCAATTGCCAAAGTATCGAAAACCTTAAATCCCTTGATTTTAAAGGCTTTCGCTTTCATCCTGAACTCTCTGATAAACAAACATTAACCTATATCAAAAAAGAGGCATGAGCCTCTTTTTTTGTCTTTATTCACAAATTTTAAACTTATTAACAGCCTGTGGATAAGTTTGAGGATAAGAAGTGGAGAAGTCTTAAACTAGCATTTAAATCCTTTACTCACTTTTAGATGTTGTACGATTTAGAACTTCTACAGCCTGATGGCCATCATTAAGTTTGTCCCAAATAACAACTTTATTAGCCGCTAATGACTTTTGCACATCAATAATACGTTGATTTGATGACCCCCTAAACTGTAACATTAGGTTTTTTTTACTGATATCAAAACGACCATCAACCAAAATATCAATCAAGGCTAACAACTCCAATTTATCGTCAGTTTCAAGCATCATCTCTTCCCAAGTATAACCTGTCCAAGACCAAATATCTTTTTCTGGTAATTCCCGACGAATGCGTTTCACTAAAGGAAGCAAAATCTCCGTGTTAAGAAAAGGTTCACCACCTAGTAAGGTTAACCCCTGAACATAAGGTTTAGCCAAATCAGCCATAATTTGATTTTCCAATTCCTCTGTATAAGGAATCCCTGCATTAAAAGACCAGGTAGCTGCATTATAACACCCTTTACAATGAAACATACAGCCTGACACATAAAGCGAATTACGGACACCTTCACCATCAACAAAGTTAAAGGCCTTGTAATCAATGACTCTTTTCTTACTCAACTCGGAACTTTTCCATTCTTGTGGTTCTGGTGTATTCCAACATTTACTTTCCATTTGGCAGCCTCACTTAACAGTAATCCAATAACGTTCGACCTGATCTCTGATATCCTCTAAAATACCTTGATTAGCCAAAATAACTGCTCGACTAGCCAAATTACTAGTATGACAGGTAACTAGTAGCTTCTTAATGCCTTTTGACTTAGCTTGACTAACACCTAACTTGAGCATTTCTTTAGCGTAGCCTTTCCCACGTTCGCTTGGTCTGATGGAATAACCAATATGCCCTCCACACTTTAACAGAGCATCATTTAGCCCAAGGCGTAAACTCAAAAAACCTAGTGGCTTATTTTGAGTATCAAAAGCCACAAATTGAATAGAGGGAACAAAGCCATTTGCAATAGCAATTCCCATCTCATTTAAGTGATTTTTTGCTATCCAGTTTTGAAAATCAAAAGAATCTTCTGGCCAAAACCCTCCATCATGTGGGGAATCAAAAGCTTTAAACTCTTGCATCATTGCTATTACTTGATTTTTATCTGTTTCTTCAGGTCGTCTTAGTTGCATATGTTCCTCGCTAGTTAGGAAGAGTGATATCCAGCTCTCCATGTTCGCTTGATGATTGCGCAATCTGATGGCAAAGCCAATGACTCATCAAACTTGACTCAACATTGACAGGGTTGACACCCGACTTGACAGCTTCTAAAAAACTATTAATGACGGTTTCAAAGCCTCGTTTATAGAGAGTCGTGTCCCAAGAACCAAAAGCTTTAACTTCCTTGTCAGTCCCCTTGTAAATGGTTAACTCATCCAAGTTCTCAAGGTGCCCTGTTGCTTCAGGTGTTTGGACTTCCATCACTTCTCGACGACTACCAGATTGTAAATTCATTCCAACTATAATTTGGCTAGATGCCGTTTCAAGACTAACAGAAACATGGCTTAAAAGTTGATTTTCTAAATGGTAACGAAAGCGCCCTCTCAAAGGCTTTTCATCACTCAAAAACAAGGCAGTGTCTAAAGGGTGAATAAAAAAGTCGAAGAGTTTAAAAACTTTATGACCAACACTATTTACATCATTTTTTTCAACAATGATTCTTTTCTTAGATGCTAACTCTTTTAAATCACTAAGTCGTGGAGCAAAACGTCTGTTAAATCCAGCCATTAAGAAGGTATTATTAGCCTTAGCAAGGTCATAAAGATGCTGAGTCTCTTCAAAAGACTCCGTTAATGGTTTATCCATATAAACTGGAATACCTGCTTTTAAAAAAAGAGAAGCTAAAGTAAAATGCGCTTTTGTTGCTGCATGAATAAAGACGCCATCTAAGCTTACATTTACAAGTTGGTTGACATCAGTGTAAATCGTTGAATTGCCAAATAAGTTATCAACTTGCTCACGGATAACATTATCACGTGTAGAAATATGCCAATGAACATCCTTAAGTTGACGCATATAGGGAAGGTAAGCTTTTTGAGCAATTCCCCCTAACCCTATCAGTCCAATATCTAACATAAGAAACCTTCTTCCTTAATTTTGAGACTTACTTTTCCTTTTTTGTCATTTTTTTCAGAAAAGCTGCCTTTAAATCTTTTGCATCTGTTTTTTGTTTAGCACTTTTTGAGCTATTTTTCTCATGAAATCGCTCAACTTGTTGCATGCCTTTATAATCTAATTGATATTTTCCCATAATAATTTCCTTTTCTTGATAAATAAAAGATTGCTTGCATGAAGCAACCTTTTATTCTAGCATAACATATTTACCTAGTGACTTAAAGCCCTGGATACTTAATTGTAGAGCCATTCATGTGTTTAACACGCGCTGAAATTTCTTTATGACGGCCATTTACCATCGGTCTAGCTTGAGGATTGCCTAAGTAACCACAGGTTCTTTTGACAACATCTACAGTTTTGGGATCACTATTGCCACAGTTTGGACAAGTAAACCCTCTCTCCGTTGGTGTAAAATCTCCCTCAAACTGGCACTTGTAACATTTATCTATTGGTGTATTGGTACCTAGATAGCCCACACGATCATAGGCATAATCCCAGACTGCTTCTAAAGCTTTTGGATTTTGTTGAAGTACCGGATACTCACAGTAATGAATAAACCCACCTGAAGCACCTGCTTCTGGATAAACCTTTTCAAAATCTAATTTATCAAATGGTGTTGGATTTTTTCGAACATCGTAGTGGAATGAATTCGTATAGTATTCCTTATCCGTAATATTTTCAACAATTCCAAATTTTTCAGTATCTAAACGACAAAAACGATCTGTCAAACTTTCTGACGGCGTTGAGTAAACAGAGAAGTGATAACCATATTCTTGAGACCAAGACTCACATGCATCTTTCATCGCTTTTATAATAGCAATGGTAAAATCTTTGGCTTCCTGATTGTCCTCCCACTCTCCACCATAGAAAGTTGAAGCAACTTCATATAAACCAATATAACCTAATGAAATTGTCGCCCGTCTGTTCTTAAACAACTCATCAACATGACCAGTCTTTTCAAGACGCTTCCCAAAAGCTCCGTACTGATAGAGAATCGGTGCATTTGCTGGTGTCGCTTCCTTAACGCGTTCTACCCGGTAAACCAAAGCATCCTTACCAATTGAAAGACGCTCCTCAAAAAGTTCCCAGAACTTGTCCATATCGCCATTTGCTTCCATAGCAATCCTTGGCAAATTCAAGGTTACAACACCTAGATTCATACGACCAGAAGTCACATCATTGCCATCTTCGTCTTTCCAACCTTGCAAGAAAGAACGACAACCCATCGGTGCTTTAAAAGAGCCCGTCAAGTCAATGATTTTATCATAAGACAACATATCTGGGTACATTCTCTTAGACGCACATTCAAGAGCTAACTGCTTAATATCATAGTTAGGTGAGTCTGTCTCTAAGTTCAAGCCACGTTTAACTGTAAAAATCAACTTAGGGAAGATAGCTGTACGATGTTCACTTCCAAGCCCCTTAATACGAATTTCCAAAATTGCCTTTTGAATTTCACGTTCAAACCAAGACGTCCCAAGACCAAAACCAAGTGACGTAAAAGGCGTTTGACCATTTGAAGTAAAAAGAGTATTAATCTCATATTCTAGAGACTGCATAGCATCATAAATGTCTTTTTGAGTTTTCTCATAAGCATACTCTTCACGCTTATCTTCAACAACCCATTTTTCAGCATCAGCCATGTGTTTGTGATAATTGAGCTCCGCATATGGGGCTAAAAATTCATCGATACGATCTGCAGTACAGCCTCCATACTGACTTGAAGCCACATTTGCAATAATTTGAGAAATCTGAGCTGTCGCTGTTTGAATTGATTTTGGACTTTCAACTTCAGCATTGCCAATTTTGAATCCATTTGCCAACATACCCTTGAAATCAATTAAACAACAATTTGTCATAGGCGTGTATGGACTATAGTCTAAATCATGGTAATGAATATCACCTTTTTGATGGGCATTAGCCACATGAGCTGGCAACATTTTAAGACCAATAGATTTACCAACAATTCCTGCTGTTAAATCACGTTGCGTGTTAAAAACATCACTGTCTTTGTTTGCATTTTCATTAACAACCGACTGGTCCTTATTTAATAATTTATCGATAGAGAAATTAATATCTGTTGCTTGAGAACGCGCAAAATCGCGTTGCGTGCGGTAATTAATATATTCCTTAGCAATAGCATATTCGTTTGAACTTAACAATTCATGCTCAACAATATTTTGAATTTCATAAATTTTAATATTGTTTGGAAAACGTTCCAAAATTTCAGCGATAACACGATCTGAAATAGCTTCTAATTTTGCTTCAACCAGTGGTGACATTTTGGTAACATTAACACTGGCTTTTAGAAGGGCACTGTAAATTTTAGTCGTGTCAAAATTTACCAAACGGCCATCTCGTTTGATTACTTTTATGTCTGGTTGAACGATTACTTTTTCATTATCTTGTGTCATCTTTTCAATTTCTCCTTACTGAACTATTATATCATTGAATTTAAAAAAATCAACACAAAAAACAATATCTTGTGTTTTGATTTTACACCTAACACAAGATATTGTTATTTTACTCTAATTTACTTTTAAAATAAGAAATGGTGATAAGTTACTTGTCTTATCAATTTTATAGTTTTTTTCAATAATTTTAGTGACTTTATCTGGCATTTTTTTATTCTTATTGATGACAATATAGGCAGCCGATTTTTGTAACAGTTCATCTTCTAAAATCTTTTGATGGCTTTCTTTTTTCAGATTAACATCAGCAGATGGAAATTGTGAAGCAACTTTACGTTGACTGCTTAAGTAAATCCTTGCATTATCATCCCAGACAAAAATCCTATCTGATTCCTTTGTTTCCTTTGCAATATAAGTTGCTACTTCCTGACGGGTATGATTCAGTTGGAATTGTGTCAGATAATTCTTCACTGGAAGAAAGAGTGACAGCAACAATAACACAATCGGCAAAAATAAATGTCGGGACAAAAAGAGTGAAATAACACGGCTTGTCCCTTTTTTGACTTTACTGCGACGATGCGTTAAACGATCAAATTGACCCAAGAATTTCTCTGCAATTGGCAAAGCTGTCAAAATTAAAGCAAAAGGTAAGACTGGCAATAAATGATAACTTTGCATATCTTGTGATAAAAGCGCAAGCAATAAATAAAAGACAACTAATAAGACCAACAATGCCTTAACCATACGATCTTCAGCATTTTTCAAATGACCAATCACATAAATCGGTCCTGTTAAAAGCCCTAAACCTAAAGCCAAAACAAGATAATACAATACTGAATAAGCCAGTGATAAATTACCCGATGCAAAATAAGTAAACTGATACTTAACTGCCTGTGCAAAATAAGGTCCTAGGATTTGCAGATTTAGAATAAAATAACCAGCTGTATAGAAAACAAAAAGCATCCCTAATATAGCCGCTAAAAGCTGATAAAATCCTCTTGCAATATGTTTTTCCTTAATGTTATAAATAATAATTGTCACTGCTGCTAACAGCCAAAACAACATAGCCTGCGGCTCAATCAGCATAGCCATAGCGCCTGAAAAGCCAAATAGGATAAAGGCTTCATCCTTGACCAAGTTAACAAAATACTTGGTTAAAAACCATAAGGACATCATGACAAATGGTAAGGCAAATTGTATTGAATACAAGCCACCAAAACCAAGAGCAAATGAAAAGAGGTAATAAAGCAAAGAAAAAGCTGACGACACTTTTTGACTAGCCGTAAAATAATTGATGAGTTTATAGAAATAAATGCCCGTCATATAGAAACAGAAAGCTTGAACCACAACTAAAAAGAGGGAGGTGCCAAGTTTATAACTCAAGGCTATTAGAACAAAATACAACATCCCACCAGTTGAAAAAACATCACTATAAGGGATTTGCCCCTTCGTTAACATCATCCCAACATAGAGGTTTTGCGATTGTAAACTATTTGCCGCATCTGTTAATAAGGGATTGGCTACACTTAGCAAAGCTACTGCCAAGCTTAATAACATAATATGGATTTTATGTAAACTAGGAACCTTTGTTTCATACTTACTTGTATGCAGTCTTGGTCCATCGTTATATTCAGAATTATCACGTTCTGATAGGGTTTCTTCATTAAAATGAGTCACAGGTCTTCTCCTTGAAATGTCATAGTACAAGTATATCAGAATCTACTATTTAGTCAATTTCAGACCATACTACTAGGGTTTATATTTGCTCATTTGGTCCTTAACTGGACAACTGCATTGGCAATCGCCACAGGACCCTTTTTGTTTACGATAATAAGATAAACTAAGTAGCGCAAGAATAAGAATAATTAAGGCAATAATTAGGGTTGACATTTTATTTCTCCGAACTCATTTTTTTCAATTCTTCCAAATTAATAACCGTTGGCATCTCCGATTTAGAAGGACGCAAAACAAAATATATCAAACTTAACAAAGAAAGCATTGCAACTACAGAAAATACCGTCACCGGTTTTCCAAGTAACAACAGTCCTAATTGATAAATGATTAAACTTATCACATAGGCAAGACCTGTTTGAAATACAATAGCAACAAGAGACCATCTCAAATGATTCATTTCCCTCTTAATAGCACCAATAGCCGCAAAACAAGGCGCACATAAAAGATTAAAAACTAAAAAAGAGTAGGCAGATAACCAGCTGTAATCTGCTTGCAGACTTGACCATAAGGCCTTACTAGTCTCAGTAGCATCATTTTGATGGTATAAAATACCAAAGGTGGCAACCACAGTCTCCTTAGCAAGTAGACCTGTTGCTGTTGCTACTGTTGCTCGCCAATTACCAAAACCCAACGGAATGAATAGCCAAGACAAGAGATGCCCTAAACTAGCAAGAATACTTTTGTCAGTCTCTACAGCCTCAAACCTAAGGTTATAAGAAGACATAAACCAAATCAAAATGGTACACACAAAAATAATAGTCCCTGCTCTTTTGACAAAGCTCCAAGCCTTACCTAAAGCATACCTTAAAACAGTCAGAAGATTTGGCAAATGATAAGCTGGAAGTTCCATGATAAAAGGACTTGTCACTCCTCCAAGCATTCTTGTCTTTTTTAGAGCAATACCGGAAAAAACAATAGTTGCAATTCCAATAAAATAAGCACTCGGTGCAATCATGGGATTACTAGGAAAAAAAGCACCTGCAATTAAAGCAATAATAGATAGCTTGGCAGAACAAGGCATAAAGGTGGTTGTCATAATAGTGATGCGACGATCACGTTCATTTTCAATAGTTCTACTGGCCATTATAGCTGGAACACCACAACCCGTTGCAATCAACATTGGAATAAACGATTTTCCTGACAAGCCAAAACGACGGAAAAAACGGTCCATAATAAAAGCAATACGGCTCATGTAACCAATGTCTTCCAAAATACCCAAACAAATAAAAAGGACGAAAATCTGTGGAACAAAACCAACAACCGCACCCACACCTGCAATAATACCATCTAGTAGCAATGATTGTAACCACTGTTCTACTTTCAAGTATGACAAAATACCCTCAACAGTTTGGGGAATATAGTGACCAAAGACAACATCATTAACCCAATCTGTACCGAGAGTTCCTATTGTCTGAATTGATAAAAAGTAAACACCAAACATGGTTAGCGCAAAAATCGGTAGTGCCAAAAAACGATTGGTAACAATGCGATCAATCTTATCTGACAACTGCAATTCAAAATGATTTTCTGTAACCTGAGCCAACTGACAGATTCTCTCAATCAATTGATAGCGTTGATTAATAATAATCGTTTCAGCATCTTCAAAAAAAATAGACTCTGTAATGGAAATAATATCCCTAATCTCAGCTTTGCTTTCAGTAGAAAGCGACACACTTTCTAGGACCAATGGATCTTGTTCAA
Source organism: Streptococcus iniae (assembly GCF_030732225.1). Lineage (NCBI taxonomy): Bacteria > Bacillati > Bacillota > Bacilli > Lactobacillales > Streptococcaceae > Streptococcus > Streptococcus iniae. The sequence continues at coordinate 2,108,313 of NZ_CP132230.1, forward strand.
ATAACTTTATACCATTAAAGCGACTCGCTCCTAGTAAAGTCTTGTCCTCAATAAGTGCTTCAATTTGAGATAAGGCAACTTCTAGTCGTTGATCATAAACTGGAAATTGTGGGCTTTTTTTACTGTTTGATAGTAAATGCTTGCTTGTGGTAAGTAGATGATCAAGCCCAGTCTTTTTGAGTGCGCTAATTGCAATCACTGGAATTCCCAGTTGATAGCTTAATTTATCACAATTAATCTGTTTGCCACTGCTGGCTAAAATATCAGACATATTAAGCGCTAAAATCATCGGCAAACCAATTTCAATCAATTGTAGGGTTAAATAGAGACTACGTTCCAAATTAGTTGCATCCACAAGATTAATAATCAATTGTGAATCACCACTCAATAAATAATCACGCGCTATCTTTTCCTCAGGAGTATAAGGTGACATGGAATAGACACCTGGTAAGTCTTGGATCTCGATTTCCTTGTCTTTTTTCAAAAAACCACTCTTGCGAGCAACCGTGACCCCCGGCCAATTACCAACTCTTTGATTGGAACCTGTTAAAAGATTAAAAAGACTTGTTTTACCACTATTAGGATTACCTATTAAAGCTATTTTTTTCATTTACTATCTCATCTTCTATCTTAAAAACACTAATAAGTTGAGCCTCTGATTTACGAATACTGAGTTCATACCCTCGTAAACTAATTTCCAGTGGATCTCCTAAAGGTGCCACTTTTCTCAAATGAATCTTTGTTCCTTTGGTTAAGCCCATATCCATTAAACGGCGTTTAATAGCTTTATTGGCATAAATGCCTTCTATAAAAGCATAATCAGAAACCTTTAACTCTGATAAAGCAACTGTTTTATCTATTCCTTGTGTTGGTATAACATCAATAGCATCTAAGACAGTGTAATCAAAAGCTAAACGACTAGATAAAAGCATGATAATAGCATTTTCTTTTGTCTTTGATAATAACTTAAGACTCGTATCTTTTTTTAATCCTAAATTAGCAAGATGCCTCTGATAATCTGACGGTAAATCAACTGATAAAATAAGGTAAGAAACACCAATTTCTGCTTCTGATAACTTCATCAAACAACCTCTTTTTTCATAAATGATTAAACAATTCACTTTTTTTAACTTTATTCATTATATCACAACTTATTTAACAGAAAGAAAATAATCTTTTTCTTAACAATTCTGACAATATTTGCCATAATGCTGTCATCTAAAAATAGGGGACAAAAAAAGACCTAGGCGGTCTTTTCATTATTCTTCGTCCAAAAAGCTGTTAAAGACTTCTTCAATCATATCCCATTCAGCATCTGAATCTTCTGGAATTGGTTGAAGATCCCCTTCTGTACCATCTTCATTTTCTGTAAATGAATAAGCTTGGATTTCAATTTCGCCATCTTCATCTTCTTCAGATCCAGCAGGTACCAAAAGAACATAATTTTTACCAAATTCTTCTCTACCATCGATAGTGAGTAAAATTTCAAATAATGATTCATTCCCTTGGTCATCCACCAAAGTAATAACTTCATGTTCATGATCGTGATTGTGTGCCATTGTTTTCTCCTTAATAGGTTCTATCTAAATAATTTTGTAAAATCAACTGTGCGGCTAATTTATCAATAACTTTTTTACGCTTGCCACGACTAATGTCTGCTTGTTCAATGAGCATCCGCTCGGCTTGAACTGTTGTTAATCGTTCATCTTGATACTTGACAGGAATCTTGAAGAGTTCTTCAATTTTTTGACCATAAGCCTGACTAGCTTCCACCCGTGGACCACTTGTATTGTTCATGTTTTTTGGCAAGCCCACAACAAATGTGTCAACCTTGTATGCTTTGACAAGTTCCCCCAGACGTTCAAAACCGAACTCTTCTTTGTCTTCATCAATCTTAATAATTTCAAGGCCTTGGGCTGTAAAACCTAAAGGATCGCTAATAGCTACTCCAACTGTCTTAGAACCTACATCCAGTCCCATTATTCTCATTTTATGTCAATTCCATTTCCTTGCAAGTAATAGCGAACAAGTTCTTCAACAATCTCATCACGTTCATATTTGCGAATTTGATTGCGAGCATCATTATATCTCGGTACATAAGCAGGGTCACCACTCAATACATAACCTACAATTTGATTGATAGGATTGTAACCTTTTTCCTCAAGAGAATGGTAAACAGCTGTTAGTGTTTCACTGATTTCTTTTTTATCACCATCATCTAACTTAAAGCGAACTGTTTCGTCTGTAAATCCCATACCTACACCTTCTTTCTAAACTAAGTACTATGCTTTATTATAGCTTATTTTTTTTAAATTAACAAGAAATCTAGGTTAAAGGCACAGAAAAAAAGCCCAATTATTGAGCTTTTAAAGTGCTGCGCGCAAACGCGCTTCTGTATTTTCAATATTACGGATAGAACGTGGTAAGAAGGCTCTAATATCATCTTCTTTATAGCCCACTTGCAAACGTTTATCATCAATTAAAATAGGACTTTTTAGAATACGAGGATTGTCCTGAATTAAGTCGATAACTTCACTAACGCTCAGTTCATCAATATTACAATTAAGGGCCTTAGCATATCTATTCTTTGATGAGACAATACTTTCGACACCATTTTCTGTCTTAGATAAAATAGCTAATATTTCTTCTTTTGTAAGTGGTTCTTTTCCTAAATTTTGTTCTTTATAAGGGAGCTTATGACCATTTAACCAGGTTTTGGCCTTTTTACAGCTCGTACAACTTGAAATCGTATAAATTTTAATCATGTTGAGAGTCTCACTTTCTATTTCGTGATATATTCATTGTAGCATAGTTCTTTTTTCTGAACATAGGTCTGTGGACCTATTTTCTCATCTAAATAGATTATTTTCTAAATATTAATATCAATCCAAAAGGCTTGACATAAGGATTTCAAGCAGAGAACATTTCATTCTTACATGAAATTGGCACTTTTTCGCCTTGCCAATGGAGAATAACAATCATTTGCTTTAAGACATCATTCCCAGTCACAAAAGAACCGTATCAGAAGGTGACAAAAACCCTAAAGCCCTTGATGAGGTGACATTTTTATCACCGATTCAAAATCATGAAAACGCTCCACACTTAACTTTTCTCGCTTTAGGCCTTTTTGCTCGAAGAAAAAACAGTCCACTGGACTGTTCAGAACGTAGACAAACCCTCTTATTGATAGAAAAATTGTTAGTTTAAAGGTTGACTACCACATAATTGAAACTCATAGAAATACTGTTATAACAGTGGTTCCATGAGTTTTTTTAATTTCAAGTAAAAGAAAACAGATTGAAGAAAATTGCCCAAAATGGACTTTTTCTTCAATCTGAACAGTCCACTGGACTGTTTTTTTAATCTTCAATTTCAATAGCATTATCTAAATCTAAAATAAGTTCGTCTGTTGTTGATGAAACTTCTTCAACTTCTTCTATCTCTGTATCTTCAACCAAGCCCACTTTAACACGAACTTTATGGTCAATCTCATCAAAGAGTTCTGGATGATCTGCCAAGAATTTTTTAGCATTCTCAGATCCTTGACCAATCTTTTCACCATTATAAGAGAACCATGCACCGGCTTTTTGGATAATGTCTAGGTCAGATGCAATTTTAACAAGTTCTCCTGTGCGTGAAATTCCTTCACCATACATGATTTCAACTTCTGCAACTTTAAAAGGTGGGGCAACTTTATTTTTAACAACCTTGATTTTGGTTTCTTTACCGATGCTGCTATCTTTTTGATCGCCAGTTCCTTTAATTTGAGTATTGCCACGAACATCTAAACGAACAGATGAGTAGAACTTCAAGGCACGACCACCAGGAGTTGTCTCAGGATTACCAAACATAACCCCAACTTTTTCACGCAATTGGTTAATAAAGATAGCAATTGTTTTAGTTTTATTAATTGATGCAGAGAGTTTACGCATGGCTTGGCTCATCATTCGAGCTTGTAAACCAACATGACTATCACCAATGTCGCCATCAATTTCTGCACGTGGTACAAGTGCGGCAACCGAGTCAACAACAACCAAATCAACAGCACCTGAGTCAATCAATTTTCCTGCAATCTCAAGTCCTTGCTCTCCAGAATCTGGTTGTGATAAAAGCAATTCATCAATATTAACACCCAATGAAGCTGCATAAGCAGGATCAAGTGCATGTTCGGCATCAATAAAGGCAGCAATTCCACCTTCTTTTTGAGCTTGAGCAACAGCATGCAAGGCAACTGTTGTTTTACCTGAAGATTCTGGCCCATAAATTTCAATAATACGCCCCTTAGGATAGCCACCAGCACCTAAAGCAATATCAAGTGCTAAACTACCAGAACTCATCACTTGAACTTTTTGCTCTGCACGCTCTCCCAGACGCATAACAGCACCTTTACCGAAATCTTTTTCAATGTTTTTTAACGCGTCATCAAGAGCTTTTCTACGGTCGTCACCAAATTTTTTAGTGATTTCTTCTGTTTTTTTAACTTTTTTCGCCAATTTTTTCTCCTCTACACATGGGGAATCTTCTCATTTAGAGCCGTTTAAATGATTCTAATCTTTAGTTCCCAGACTATTTTATTATACCAAATTTTCGCCCTTTAATAAAGTTTTACGGACCAGGTTAAAAGCATGCATACATGCTATTTTCCTAATATCTGAACGGCTGCGACCTCCGATGAAAATCTTAAATGATTCAACTGTTTCTTGACTAGCAATACCAATATAAACTGTTCCTACTGGCTGTTCCTCCAAACTATCTGGTCCTGCAACACCAGTTAAACTAATGGCAATATCCGAGTCTGTTAGCGTTTTTGCTTTCATGGCCATCTGCTCTGCAGTAAAAGCACTAACAACCCCATGCTGCTCGAGCAACTCTAAAGGTATTCCCAACATTTTTGACTTTTCAGTTATACTATATGTGACAAATCCTCCATTAAAAACTGCTGAAGAACCTGAAAAGTCTGCCAAAGAAGATTGAAACATTCCTGCCGTTAAACTTTCTGCTGCCGTTAAGGTTTTTGTGTGTTTCTTCAATAATTGAAAGACTTCTTTTGCCAAACTATTATCCTCTCCATAGCCATAAAGAAATTCACTAAGGTAGGAGCCATCCAAAGTAGTAAGCGCTAGAAGTTTTTTTTCAAAATCAGCCAGTTTTTGATAAGCTTCACTCTGATTTCGCCCTTTTGTTGATAGTCGTAATGTTACTTCTCCAATTTTAGCGTAGGGAGCAATGGTAGGATCCGTTTGATTTTCAATAATATCAGCAAGGACCGTTACCAGTTGACTCTCACCGATACCAAAAAAACGCAACACTTTAGAGTACAAAGCACTTTGATTACCCGATAGTAACGGAATGAGACCTTGATTAACCATTGGTCTTAATTCATTTGGTGGTCCAGGTAAAACAACATAAGTAATCCCATTTACCTCAATCAAGCCACCTACTGCAAGGCCCGTAAGATTTTGAATTGGGATTGAGCCTTCAATCACTTGAGCTTGACGCTCATTATTAGGGGTTCTTGAATGACTTGGTCGACTGGAGAAAAAATCATCCAATTTTAAGCTAGCATCAGAATCAAAAATCAGATTTTTTCCTAAATACTTAGCAAGAGTTTGCTTTGTTAAATCATCTTCTGTAGGTCCAAGGCCACCACACAAAATAATTAAATGACTTCGCTTACTTGCAATGTCAATCACTGATAAGAGCCGTTCCTCGTTATCTCCAACAGCCGTTTGAAAATAAACATCGACTCCAATCTCAGCCATCTTCTCAGACAAAAATTGGGCATTGGTATTTAGAATTTGTCCTGTTAATAATTCTGTTCCAACAGCAATCAATTCCGCCTTCATTCAATCACCTACTTACCTATTCGTAATTTGTTTTCTATTTTATCATAAAAGTTTCTATTTTTTATTTGCCAAGTTAAGCAAAGCGGCATATATATCTGTCTATTAAAAAATACCGCTAACACATTAACGGTATCTTACTTAAAATCACAAGTATCTTCATGGTCATTAACCATACCCGATGCCTGCATAAATGAATAAACAGTCGTCGGTCCTAAAAAAGCAAAACCTCTTTTCTTCAAATCTTTAGCAAGTGCTTTCGATAAATCTGTTTGTGTAGCAACAGGATGACTTGAATTGACAATGTTGACAAGTGGTTTCCCATCACAAAAACCCCATAGATAAGCCGAAAATGATCCAAATTCTTCTTGAATAACTTTTACAGCCTTAGCATTTTTGACTGTTGCAGTCAATTTCAGGCGATGCCTAATAATAGCGGAATTCTGTAAAGCTTCTGCTATTTGCACTTCAGAAAATTGAGCAACTTTATCAATATCATAGTTGCTAAAGACTTGTCGAAAGGCTTGACGTTTTTTCAAGACTGTCAACCAAGATAAACCCGACTGATAACTTTCCAGGCATAACAATTCAAATAACTCTCGATCATCAAAAATAGGTTTTCCCCATTCTAAATCATGGTAATCACAGTATAATTTATTGCTTTGAGGCACCCAACTGCAGCGTTTCATTTTTACCCTTTCATCAACATCTTCAAAGCTGATTTAATGTATTGTTCAGTCTTTTCATCTGTTCCTTCAAAGAAAGCTCGGATTTTCTTAAGTTCACTTGCTTTATAACCTAATGCCAATAAGGCTTCAATAGCTTCATCTAATTGTTCGTTGCTATTTGACTTAACAGAAGCTGATTTAGCATTTTCTTGAGGGGCTTCAACAAACTTCCCTGCCAAATCTAAAATCATCTGTTGCGCAGTTTTCTTCCCAATTTTAGGGAATTTCATCAAGTATTTAATATCACTATTATCAATTGCATTAACCAAGCCTTGATTATCGTCCACAGCAACAATCGCTAAGGCCGTCATTGGTCCAATTCCTGAAACAGATATCAGTTTAAGAAATACATCCTTTTCGTCTTCAGAATGAAAACCAAAGAGCAAATGCGCATCCTCTCTAATCACTTGGTGCAAATAAACAATACAATTTTGGTTGACGCTGTCTGTAAAGCTATAGGGATTTGCAACGTAAATAATATAGCCCAAACCACCTGTTTCAACGACAATATATTTGGCCGTTATCTTTGTCAATTGTCCTTTTATATAATCAAACATTTTAAACCTTCTTTTTCATTCTTGCAGATAGTAGGGTTAGGTAAATACCTGCGGTAGCAATCACTAGAAACATTATTTGGACACCAATAGGCCCACTGAAATGGCTAAGTGATACTAGAAAACCTGCTAAAATAGCCCCGAGTGGATGTGCCATTGATACAAATCCTGTATAAGAACCAATCTTTGACTGATCCATCATGTCAGCTCTTAACACCTGATTAGCTGGCACATTAATCATTTCCCCAACTGTAAAAATAAGAACAGCAATCCAGATACCAATAAAATGCGTGAAGGTAAATGACAAGAATACCCCAACTGAAAAAATGATAGAACCTATCAATAATTGTGGGAGCAATTTCCATTTAACTGTCAACTTATTGACAAGTGTCATAAAAAACACGATCAAAAAGGTATTGGTAAAAACCATAATAGAGAGCATTTTTGCTCCCGTCACTTCAAAACCAAAGAGATGCGTAGTTTCAAAATACAACTTTAAATGAACAGGAATGTAATTATCCATCTGCATCCAAACACTCGAAAACAAGATTGAACCCATAGTGAAAATAACAAAAGCTCTGTCTTTAAAGACCTCACTATAATTTTTAAAGGTTGCTGACAAACTAGAATTATGAGCAAAATCATGGTCATCAGGACGTGTCTCATGGAATTTATAATATGCCACAAAAAAACAAAGTAAATTAACCACAAACATGGCAAGCAATAATTCTATAAAATAATGGTCATAAAATAAACCTGCAATACCAGCACCAAACATCACTGCAATATTAATCAGCCAATAATTAATAGTATAAACAAATCGTCTATTGCTACTATCCGTCAAATCAATCAACATGGCTTCATAGGCAGGGCCATAAAAACAAGATGAAATATCAACTAGAAGAATCCCTAAAAAAGTCAACCATGGTATGAGATGTCCTGGAATATTTGCTGTAATGGTTAAGAACCATCCAATAATAGTACCAATTGAACCAATGATAACAACCTTTTTTCGACCAATGGCATCGGACAAGTGACCTCCATACATGGTTCCCAAAAAACCACTAAGACTCGTTATCATCATCAAAATACCAGTCATAAATGTTCCAAAGTAAGTTGTGTAATACATGGCCATAAATGGGAAAATACTACTTCCAAGTGTAATAGTAATAAACCTCATTAATTCCCGTAATTGAATTTGTTTTGGTAATTGAAAAAACTCTGACACATATACCTCCTAATATTTCCCTAACTCCCTTAAACTCGTGTGATTTTCTTGAATACGCCTGAACATTTTTTCCATGTCTGCCTTGCTAAAATTAATTAAGACTGGCCGACCATGAGGACAATTATAAGGATTTTTACATTCTGCTAATTGCAACAATAATTGTCTGGCAGAATAATCGTCTAAGGTGTGATTTGCCTTAATAGATCGTTTACAACTCATCATAATAGCCAATTCTGCACGATAATCCTTAATAGATACCTGATGGGTTAAAAGCAACATGTCACACATTTCATAAACACCAGATTCAATTTCACTTTCTTTCATCCAAATAGGATGCTCACGAAGAATAAAGGTATTGGTCCCATAAGCTTCTAAGTATATTCCAACAGCGTTTAAAAGGGACATTTTTTCTTGCAAATTGATAAAATCAGCCCCAGAAAATTCAAACAAATAGGGAACCAATAATTGTTGTAAACTGCTGTCAACATCGCCAATTTTTTCACGGTAATATTCATATTTAACACGTTCTTGAGCTGCGTGTTGATCAATGATAAATAAGCCTTCTTTACCCTGAGCAAAAAGATAAGTCCCATGCATCTGACCAAAATAATCCAACTCTGGAAAAGTTGAACTTTGCTCATTCTCAAGATTCTTCAGCAATTTTTCCATTTTTTGCTTATTCTGTATAGTCAAACTCGGATGTTCAGTGGACTCCTCAACTTGATTATCACGCCTAGCATGCCGAATAGCCGACTGCTTGGATGGCATAGCTTCTGTCAACGACTCATTTACAGGTCTGTCAATATCATTAAATGATGGACTTGCCTCTTCAACTGTATCTCTAACAAAGAAATCATTTTTTTCCCTATCATAATAAAGTGAACTGTTTTTTGATGGTAAGGAAAAACTGGTTTGAACAGGCTTGTCAAAGGCTCTCGTCGTTGACTTAGCTAAATTTTCAAGAGCATCTGGTATTAAATCTTGTTGTCGTAAACTATCAGCAATTGCTGAACTAATGAGTGCCATCAACTCTTTTTCTTTAGAAATACGAACTTCCTGCTTGGTTGGATGAACATTGACATCAGCCAAATAGGGATCGATTTGGATATCAATAACAACAATTGGAAAACGCCCGACCATTAACTTTGAACCATAACCATCTAAAATGGCACGATTCAAAAGGAAATTTTTGATATACCGTCCATTAATAAGTAAAGTAATGTAATTACGATTTGCTCGGGTTAACTCTGGTAGACTAACATAACCACTGACTTCAAAATCTAAATCAGCATTAGAAATCTCAACCATTTTCTTAGCTGTATTTAGACCATAAATCCCTGCAATTGCCTGTTTCAAATCACCTGTTCCAGAAGTTTTAGTCAGTTCTCTTCCATCACAAATAAGTGTAAAGGCAACTTCTGGATGACCCAGACTAAGACGATTGACAACATCAACAATGTGAGCTAACTCTGCCTGTAAACTCTTCATATATTTTAGTCGTGCGGGCGTATTGTAAAAAAGGTTTTCAACCTTTATCTTCGTTCCAACTGGTGTTGAAATCACATCCACCTTCTCAACCTTACCACCTTTTGACATCAGAATAGAGCCATGACTTGAATCTTCTGTTGCCGTTTCTATTGTCAGTTCAGAGATTGAAGCGATAGATGGCAGAGCCTCACCCCTAAAACCTAGCGTTCTAATCCTAAAAAGATCACTCTGGTTTTTAATTTTACTGGTTGCATGACGCAAAATACTCAATGGTAAATCATCTTTTGACATCCCTTCACCATTGTCTGTAATTTTGATAGACTTTAATCCAGATTCTTCAATTTCTATTGTGATTTGATTACTTTTAGCATCAATAGCATTTTCAACCAACTCTTTTACAACACTGGCTGGACGTTCAATAACTTCACCTGCAGCAATTTGGTTGGCCAGTATCTCTGGTAGTTCAATAATTTTTGACATCTCTACTTTTGACCTTTCTCCTCTATGATAACATTCTTATTTTCCAAATGGTTTATCGTTTTAACTTGAAAATATTCTTATGGACTATTATAACACAAAACAAAGTGGCAACCCCTTTGAGATTGCCAGTTTTGCTATATCAATTTTTTTAGCTCATACAATGCTGTCATAGCTTCCATAGGAGTCATATTCATAACGTCAATATCTTTCAATTTTGAAAGCACTTGATCACTCTTATTGTCCATTTGGAAAAGCGTCAACTGCTCTTTTTCCATAGACTGCGTCTTTTGATCAAGCCCTTGCGTCGTTTCTGATTGACTCTCTAATTTAGACAAAATATGGTCTGCGCGTTGCAATAAGTCAGCCGGTAAACCAGCAATTTTAGCAACATGAATACCATAAGATTTGTCTGCAGGACCCTGTGAAATCTTATGTAAAAAGGTCACTTCACCATCTTTCTCTAAGGTTGACACGTGAACATTCTCAAGGCTTGTTAATTTAGTTGACAGTGATGTCAACTCATGATAGTGGGTGGCAAACATTGTTTTTGCTTTAACCTTATCATGAATGTACTCAATAATAGATTGTGCCAATGCCATCCCATCATAAGTGGCAGTCCCACGACCTAACTCATCAAAGAGAATCAATGACGAATCACTAGCACGTTTAATAGCATGGTTAGCTTCCATCATTTCAACCATAAAGGTTGATTGCCCAGAAATAAGATCATCAGCAGCACCAATACGTGTAAAGATAGCATCAAAAATAGGAAGTTGTGCCTTATCTGCTGCTACATAAGAGCCCATTTGAGCCATGATTACTGTCAAGGCAAGTTGACGCATATAAGTTGACTTACCACTCATGTTTGGCCCTGTAATCAATTGAATAGCTGTTTGACTATCAAAATGAATACTATTTGGAATATACTCTTGCACACCCATCACCTTTTCAACAACGGCATGACGCCCATTATCAATAGCAATGATATGCTCCCTATTAAATTCAGGTCTCACATAGTGATTTCGCTCAGCAACAACAGCTAAACTTTGTAAAACATCTACCGTTGCAATGGCCTTAGCCAAGGATTGAAGTCTATCAATGTAGGTCTCAACACGCGCCCTAATACTCATGAAAATATCATATTCAAGATTTGAGGATTCTTCACGCGCCTCAAGCATCTGACCTTCAATTTTCGCTAACTCTGCAGTGCCATAACGTTCAGAATTTTTAAGAGTCGCTTTTCTAAAAAAGTGCTCTGGAACATTCGCTAAATTGGAATTGGTAACATGGAAATAATACCCATCTTTTTTATTATAGTCAATCTTTAAGTTATTGATACCACTTGCTTGACGCTCTTTTAATTCAATTTCAGCAATCCAACCAGTGCCTTCTTTCATGACCTTTCTATAATGATCTAACTTGTCATCAAATCCAGTTCGAATGATATTCCCCTCACTAATTGTTGCAGGGGCTTCTTTTGAAATAGCAGAGCTGATAAGTGCTTCTAATTCTGAAATAGGATCAATAGCTGCAGTAAGGTCATCTAAGCATGGACTGCCAATGGCTGACAGAATTGATTTAATCTGAGGAACCTGACCTAACGTGTGACCTAATTGTAACAAATCCTTGGGATTAACCTTACCAAAAGAAACACGACTTGTCAGACGTTCAATATCATAGACGCCTTTTAAACTGTCACTCAAATCAGCTCTTTCAATAAAGGCGTCTAGAAAAACCTGAATAATAGCTTGCCTTTTTAAAATAGCTTCTTGATTAATCAATGGTCTATCAATCCAATTTTTTAACTGGCGCATCCCCATCGCTGTCTTAGTCTCATCAAGCAACCAATAAAGACTACCGTGTTTTTTTTGAGTTCTAGCATTTTCAATCAAGTCTAAACTATTTTTTGTTGCATAAGACATTTGTAAATAGTCCTTGATTTCATAATGAACAACTTGTTGCAGATGACTAAGCTCTCTCATTTGGGTCTTTTGAACATATTGAAGGAGCTTGCCTGCTACTTGTCTTTCAGCTACTGTCAACTGCTTGTCAAGCAAATGATCATCTTCAAGAATTTCTGATTCCTGTGATAGAAGCAATGCCTTGTTTGGATTTAATTGATTTTCTTGGTCTTGAGTCAAACTAAAGCCAAGAACAACTTCCCTCGCTTTTAGGTTAAAGACTTCACTACAAGCACTTGAAAAATCTGATAATTCTGTGACAAAGAACTCACCTGTTGCAAGATCCATGTAGGAAAGACCAAAAAAACCGTTACAACTATCAATAGCAACTAGGAAGTTATTTGAACTATTAGGCTTACTTGAATCAACAACTGTTCCTGGTGTAATGACTTGAACAACCTCACGTTTCACCACACCAACAGCCTGCTTAGGGTCTTCCATCTGTTCAGCAATAGCAACTTTATAGCCTAGTTCAATTAAAATATCAATATATTGTTGTGCTGAATGATGAGGAACGCCTGCCATTGGAATTGGATTTTCTGCATTTTTATTACGACTTGTCAGTCCAATTTCCAAAATTTGAGCTGCCTTTACAGCATCTTCATAAAATAATTCATAAAAATCGCCCATCCTAAAAAGCAAAAAAGCATCTGGATAATGTTGCTTTATGTCCAGATACTGCTGCATTCCAGGAGAAACTTTAAGATTGCTCATCTATAAACTCCTCGTTAACCTTATCTTCTATTGTCTTTGTTACATATTGCAAAAGATCACTAGCATTTTGCAATTTGTTACGATAATCCTCTACGATTGGTTGGCTTTCTATGTTTTCTTTAAGTTCTGTAGCCACACTTATAGCCATTTTCTCAGCTCTGTCTTTCTCAACCTTGTTAAAAAGAAAGGCATTTTGCTGGTTCTTTTTCATCTGGTAAACTTGCTGCCTGTAAAGAGGATTTGCCTTTATCTTTTTCTCAATGTCTTTGAATTCAAGAATGCTTTGATGTTTTTGAAGTGTATTAACCAATTGGTCTAAGGCATCATCATAATTTGTCATATACTTAGAGCTAAATCCTTCTCGTACTGTGCTGCGATTTCTTCGTTGCGACAAATCACCAAAAGTGTATCTGCGCCAGCTATGGTCCCTAGAATATCTTCAATATGGTCATTATCTATCAAATTAGCCAAAACATCTGCCTCTCCTAAATCAGTATGTAAGACCAACATAAAACCTGCCCTATCAACTTTTATCACATAATAACGAACATCTGTGCTAAAGGGTGAGGCCACAGGCTCTGACAAGCTATAAAAAAGCTTGCCTTCTTCATCACGAAGTTTCAACAAACCAATCTCTCTCAAATCTCTAGAAAGTGTTGCCTGAGTGACGCTAACACCTTCAGAATAAAGATAATTTTTGATTTCTTCCTGGGTACCGACATGCTCAGATTGAATGATTCGTTTAATGTGATTTTGTCGTTCTATTTTATTCATAAGATTCCACCCCAATTGTATATTTATCCTCTCAAATTATAACAGAATTTTACGTTTATTTCATTAAAATCCTGTTTTTTATTCTCTTTTCCCTCAAAAATGAATTCTATCAAAATCCTTTTAAATTAGGAAAAAAAGTAACAATTTTTACAATACTTTTAATTTTAAAAAATCTTATCTGAAGGGCTTTACTTCTCTTTGTTATTGTAGTATAATTTCTCAATTGATTCCTCGTTTATTTTTAAGAATTATGATAAAATGGAGTGAAAAACTATTTTAGGAGAAAAAAGATGGATACTAAAACATTAATAGCTAGTGAAATTGCTAAAGTTGTACCTGAATTAGAGCAGGAAAAAATCTACAGCTTAATCGAAACACCAAAAAATTCTGAGATGGGTGACCTTGCTTTCCCTGCCTTCAGCTTAGCTAAATTACTTCGCAAAGCACCTCAAATGATTGCAGCTGAAATTGCCGAAAAGATTGACGCAAGCTCATTTGAGAAAGTTGTTGCTTTAGGACCATACATCAATTTTTTCCTTGATAAATCATTAATCTCAAAAAATGTTTTACATTCTGTTATTAAAGAAAAATCTGACTACGGACAACAACACATCGGAGATGGGCAAAATGTCACTCTTGATATGTCAAGTCCAAATATTGCTAAACCTTTCTCAGTAGGCCATTTACGTTCAACAGTTATTGCCGATTCTATTGGTCACATCTACTCAAAACTAGGTTATAACGCAATCCGCATCAATCATCTTGGGGACTGGGGCAAACAGTTTGGTATGCTTATTGTAGCTTACAAACTTTGGGGTGATCACGATGCTATTGAAGCTAATCCAATTGATGAACTGTTAAAACTTTATGTTCGTATCAATGCAGAAGCTGAAGAAAATCCTGATTTAGATGAACAAGCACGCCAATGGTTCAAAAAATTAGAAGATGGCGATAAGGAAGCTTGGGACTTATGGCAATGGTTCCGTGATGAAAGTCTTATTGAATTTAACCGTATCTATGACAAACTAGATGTTTCGTTTGACCATTATCACGGTGAGGCTTTCTACAACGATAAAATGGATGAAGGTATCCAAATTTTAGAAGAAAAAAATCTCCTAAAAGAATCTAAAGGTGCTCAAATTGTGGACCTTGAAAAATACGATTTACCTCCTGCACTTATCAAAAAATCAGATGGTGCTACACTTTACATTACACGTGATATGGCAACTGCCATGTACCGCCAACGTACCTTCAACTTTGTCAAAAATATCTATGTTGTTGGCCAAGAACAATCTCACCATTTCAAACAACTTAAAGCTGTTTTAAAAGAAATGGGATTTGACTGGTCAGATGACATGATTCACGTTTCATTTGGTCTTGTCACTAAAAACAAGAAAAAATTATCAACGCGTAAAGGAAATATTATCCGTCTTGAACCAACACTTGACGAGGCTGTTTCACGTGCTTTATCACAAATTGAAGCTAAAAACCCTAATCTTGAGGACAAAGAAGAAGTTGCACATGCTGTTGGAGTTGGAGCCGTTAAATTCTACGACTTAAAAACAGACCGTGACAACGGATATGACTTTGACCTTGAAGCCATGGTTTCATTTGAAGGAGAAACTGGCCCATATGTACAATACACATATGCCCGTATCCAGTCAATTCTTCGCAAGGCTGAATTCACTCCTAATGAAGAAGCATCCTATGCATTAAAAGATACTGAGAGTTGGGAAATTATTAAACTCTTACAAAACTTTGCGACAAGCATTGAACGTGCAGCAGATAAATACGACCCATCAATTATTGCTAAATACGCTATCCAATTAGCTCAGGCATTTAACAAATACTATGCACACACTCGTATTCTTGATGAAAACCCTGAACGCGATAGTCGCCTTGCACTTTGTTTTGCAACAGCTACCGTTCTTAAAGAAGCCCTTCGCCTTCTTGGTGTTCAAGCTCCAGAAAAAATGTAATCCTACAAAAAAGCTCAATCATGAGCTTTTTTCTTATGCTAAACGGGTTTATCATAATTTTTTCGTCTAATTTTAAAGTCCGAACTAATAACTTCATCTACATCCACAATTGAAATAAAAGCATCTGGATCTAATTCTGCTAGAATTCTCTTAACATCCCTTACTTCATTTGGACTTAAGGTAACATACATAACATTGTATTCATTACCAGAATAAGCCCCCTCACCTTTTAAAAAGGTGACACCTCGATTAATTTCTGTCAAAATGGCTGATGCTGCGGCTTTGGAATGTTTTGTGATGATAATCATTCCTCTAATTGTATAACCACCACTTTGAACAATTGTTAGTACCTGACTAAAAACAAAACTAGCCACTAAAGTGTATAACATATGTTTTAAATCAACATAAGAAAGCGAGGCAATTAAAACCAAAGCATCAATAAAAAGTAAGGTTTGCCCCAGTTTGAAGCCACATTTTTCTTCAGCAATGCGTCCAATAATATCCGTACCACCTGTAGTTGCACCATAACGAAAAACAAGGCCACTTCCAACACCTGCACAAAGACCTGCGACAACTGCAACTAGCATCATATCATTTTCTAGACCCATTTCAATTGGAAATTTTTGCCACAACCAAATGAAAATAGACATGGTTACTGTTCCATAAATGGTTAATGCTAAGGAGCGTCTCCCAAAAATTCGTGCACCGATAATAAACAAAGGAATATTCAAAATCAGTGATGAATAAGCCGGATTAATTCCAATTAAGGCGTGCAACATCAGTGTAATACCCGCAACCCCGCCTTCAGCCAATTTATTAGCCATGTTAAAATTAACAAACCCAAAAGCGTAAATAGCAACCCCTAAAGTAATGAGCATAAGCCCTTTTAATTTACTCAACTGTTCAAATTTGTTCATCTATTTCCTCTTTTTCACAAAAAACAAGTTGCTGTAAAGCAAACTCGTTTCAGATTAGAGACAAAGTCAATCTGTCTCCAATTTTCTTTATCATTTTCTTTTTACTTTTTGATGCATTCAATACTTTACTAATGTTTCTTACAAAAAATACAAGAATCAGTTCTAATCTTTTTCATTTACTAAATAAAATACACTGACCATCCCTATTCCCTTCACTCTAAACTAGAGATTTTCTTTTTCGACTTTTCTTTTTAGGGAGAAAGAAATCTGGGCTATTAATCTCGTCCATATCAAAAATGGCTATAAAAGCGCGTGGATCAATAACATTAACAATTGCTTTAACTTCTCGTACATCTGTTCTACTTAAGGCAACATAAATAACTTTCTTTTCTTTGGCAGAATAAGCGCCTTCGCCATTAAGATAAGTCACCCCACGCCCAAGCTCTTCCATAATGAACTTAGAAATCTCTGATGAATAGTCTGAAATAATAATAGTGCCTCGTACAGAGTAACCACCATTTTGAACAAGGTGGGCAATACGGCCATACATAAAACTAGCAATCAAAGCATACATCATCTCCGGAATTGAAATATAGGTTAAAGATATAATCATGACAAAGATGTCAATTCCTAGTAAAGCTTGATTAAGTTGTAACCCAAATCGATTTTCAACAAATTTGGCAATAATATCTGCTCCGCCAATAGTTCCACCGTTTCTAAAGACCAGTCCTCCTCCAATACCACCGACAATTCCAGCCATTAAGGAGATAACCAAATTGTCATGATCAAGATCAATAAGTAATGGAATTTGTTGAAATACCCAAATAAAGAGGTAAAGAGAAACAATTCCAGTCACAGTGTAAATGGTCGATCTGCGACCAAAAAACTTACTGCCTAAAAAGACCAAAGGTAAATTGATTAGGTAACCTGAAATAGTAGGGTTAATGGAAAACAAAGCATTCCCAACAAGTGTTAAACCAGCCATACCATTTGCAGCAATGCGGTTTGCCATATAAAAATAAACAAATGCAAAGGCATAAATAGCTGCTCCAAGCAGAATTAAGCAAATATTCTTGACTTGTATTTTGTTGTCAACTGGCATTTACACCTCCTTGATTTCTAGTCGTCAGCGAAACGACCAATAATTCTAACATTCTCAGCTATAGAAATGAAAGCTTTGGGATCAGCTTTCAACATTAAAAGTTTAAAATCACTGTACTCTTCTTGCGTTAATATTGTAATTAAAACAGATTTTTGCTGATGATTATACGTCCCTTCAGCATCTTTGATTGAGGTAACACCACGGTGTAATTTCTTATGAATACTTTTTATAACAAGCTCAGGATGTTCTGTAACAATCATGGCTTGTAATTTTTTTTGTTTGGTAAAAATAGCATCTGTAACACGACTTGAAATGAAGATAGCAATCATTGAGTAAAGAGCATATTCCCATCCAAAAAGAATTCCTGCAAGAACTAGAATAATCCCATTAACAATTAATGAAATTGTGCCCACATCCTTGCCCGTTTTTTGCCTAAGAACCAGACTAATAATATCTGTACCACCACTTGAGATACGAGATTTTAAACCTAAACCAATACCTACACCCATCACTAATCCACCAAAAATGGCATTAATAATTGGATCTTCTGTGACAACAACTTGCGGCATGATTTGAATAAAAAGTGAACTCATGCTGACAGTTATAAATGTAAATATTGTAAATTTATGCCCGATTTTATACCATGCAAGTATAAGCAAGGGGATATTAATTAAATAGTAAACAAGTGAAATTGGCAAATGCATTCCCACACGATGGCTTAACTCTGAAATAACCTGAGCTAATCCCGTTGCACCACTTGCATAAACATGACCTGGTTGGAAAAAGAAATTAACTGCAATACTAGAAAGTATGCCATAAAGCAGAGAAGCTGAAATCTTCTCTGCATATTTTTCTTTTGAGATACCCTTTAAAGTATGGAGTAAACCAACTTTTTTGGCACCCCTATTAATAACGTATTTTACTTTTTTCTTGTAAGATGTTTTCTTAATCATGGCTTTCTATTTGAAGACTGAGTTCTTCTAACTGTTTGTTTGAAACAAGACTTGGTGCCTGAGTCATTGGATCGCTTGCCTTATTATTTTTAGGGAAAGCAATGACCTCACGAATATTATCTTTACCTGCTAACAACATGACAAATCTGTCAAGACCAATAGCAAGACCCCCATGTGGTGGGAATCCAAAATCCATAGCTTCTAACAAGAATCCAAATTGTTCATGAGCTTCCTCCGCTGTAAAACCAAGGGCTTTGAACATGCGTTCTTGCATATCTTTTTGATTAATACGAAGACTTCCTCCGCCAAGCTCATAACCATTTAAAACAATATCATAAGCCACTGCACCAACCTTAGCCAAATCTCCTTCTAATTCATGAGCGGACTCTTGCGTTGGTAATGTGAAAGGATGATGAGCAGACATGTAACGGCCTTCTTCTTCTGACCATTCAAACATTGGCCAATCTACAATCCATAAGAAGTTAAATTGTGACTCATCAATTAAGCCAAGTTCTTTTGCTAATCTGTTTCGTAAAGCACCGAGAGTTTCATTAGCCACTTCAAGTGTGTCTGCAACAAACAAGATTAAATCATTCTCAGCCAACTGTAAAGCAGATGACAACTCAGACTCAATACTTGTCAAGAATTTTGCAACTGGGCCAGCCAATTTAGCATCTGTTACTTTAACCCAAGCAAGTCCTTTAGCACCAAATTGTTTTGCGTATTCTGTCAGTTTATCAATATCTTTACGAGAATAGTGATCTGCATTCCCTTTAACTACAATAGCTTTAACCGCTTGAGCTTCTGAGAACACTTTGAAGTCAACTCCCTTGACAAGTTCTGTCAAGTCTTGAAGTTGCATATCAAAACGTGTATCTGGCTTATCAGAGCCATATAAATTCATAGCATCATTATAAGCCATACGTGGGAAGGGAAGTGTAACATCCATTCCTTTAGTATCTTTCATAACTTTAGCAATCATGCCTTCTACAAGATCTTGAATCTCAATTTCAGATAAGAATGATGTCTCTAAGTCAACTTGTGTAAACTCAGGTTGACGGTCTCCTCGCAAATCTTCATCACGGAAACATTTTACAATTTGATAATAACGGTCAAATCCTGCATTCATTAAAAGCTGTTTTGTAATTTGAGGACTTTGAGGCAAGGCATAGAAATGACCTTGGCTAACTCGACTTGGCACCAAATAATCACGCGCACCTTCTGGCGTTGATTTGGTCAGCATTGGTGTTTCAACATCAATAAATTCTAGACCATCCAAGTAGTTACGAATAGAATGGGTTACTTTTGCACGGAGTTTAAAGTTTTCCAACATTTCCGGACGGCGTAAATCTAAGTAACGGTAGCGTAGACGATTCTCATCACTAACTTCCACACCATCTTTAATTTCAAAAGGTGTTGTTTTTGACACATTCAAAACTTGTAAATCAGTAACTTTTAATTCAACAGCTCCAGTAGCAACTTTATCATTAGCTTGTTGGCGTTCTTCTACAAGACCTGTAACCTCAATAACGTATTCACTACGTAAAGTTTCAGCTGTTGCCATTACTTTTGCATCAACCTCTTCTGGATTAATAACAAGTTGCATAATCCCTTCGCGGTCACGTAGATCAATAAAGATTAATCCACCCAAATCTCGACGGCGACCAACCCAACCTTTCAATGTGATTTCTTGTCCAACATGCTCCTTACGAACACGTCCTGCATAGATACTTCGTTTCATTTAATATCTCCGTTACATTTTTTTGTCTGTCTTCTATTATAGCAAAAAGCCCTTAAAAACCCCACCCATTTAAAGAGGGAATTTGAGATTTTCAATTCTCTTTTATTGCTTTATTTTTAAAAAGCTAAAAGGTGAAAGTTTCCTCTCACCTTTCTGTATTAAATTTTTTCAATCAAGCTAGCAAAGTTGGTCATAATCTCTTCAAGACTTGCTGTAATTTCTTGTCTTGTCTGATTATTTTTAATAGTAACCTGTCCTTCTTGGACTTCACTTTCACCAAGAGTAATCACTGCCTTGGCCTTATAAACATCAGCTGATTTGAATTGGGCTTTAATTTTACGGCCTAAGTAATCCCGCTCTGCTGTATAGCCTTGTCGGCGAAGACCTTGAACAAGTTCTAAAGCTTTGCTATTAGCGCCTTCCCCCAAGACGGCAACATAGACATCCATCTCCGTTTCAACAGGTAATGTAACACCTTGTTTGTCCAGAATCATCAAAAGGCGCTCTAATCCTAAACCAAAGCCAAAGCCAGGTGTTTCAGGACCTCCAAAGTAAGACACTAAACCATCGTAACGACCACCTGCACAAATGGTTAAATCTGTCTGATCAACCCGTGTAATAAATTCAAAAATGGTATGGTTGTAATAATCAAGGCCACGAACCATATTAGTATCAATGACATAAGGAATATTAAGCATGTCAAGCATCTCACGAACGGCATCAAAATGAGCTTGACTTGCTTCATCCAGATAATCAAGAATCGATGGCGCATTTTCTACTGCAACAATGTCTTCTTTTTCTTTTGAATCTAGCACACGCAAAGGATTTTCATCCAAACGGCGTTGACTATCCTTTGATAATTGCTGACGCATTGGAGATAAGTAATCAATCAGAGCTTGACGGTAAGCAGCACGGCTTTCAGGACTTCCTAAAGTATTCAAATGCAAGGTAACATCTTTAACACCTAAGGTATCAAACAAATGATAGGCCATTGCAATTGTTTCAACATCACTAGCAGGATTTGCTGACCCAAAACACTCAACACCTACTTGGTGGAATTCACGGAGACGGCCAGCCTGTGGACGCTCATAGCGAAACATTGACCCAATGTAATAAACCTTCACAGGTTTTTGCACTTCTGGTGCAAATAATTTATTTTCAACATAAGAACGGACAACTGGAGCTGTTCCTTCAGGGCGAAGCGTGATATGACGATCTCCCTTATCGTGAAAATCATACATTTCTTTAGTAACAATGTCAGTTGTATCACCAACAGAACGGCTAATCACTTCGTAATGTTCAAACATAGGCGTGCGGATTTCACCATAATTATATGTTTTAAATGTTTCACGTGCAACATTCTCAACATACTGCCACTTAGCAGCTTCAATAGGAAGGATGTCCTGAGTCCCTTTAGGTTTTTGTAATTTCATAACACTAAGATACAAAGGCATTAAAAACTGTGCTTAGCTCACACAAGGTCATGCCTTATCCTTTCTTTTTACAATATCATTTAACTTATTCTATCACTTTTCTCCTTCTTTTTGTAGAATAGCAGAGCATTTTAAATATTTTTTTGTCAAGTAACTTTACTTTACAAAAAAAATATGATAATCTATTAAAGTTGATGAAAATCAAAAACAAACAATTAAGCTGAGCCAAAGGCTAGGAAACGAGGAAACAGTTGAAATCCGATATTTCACTGTTAGAATTATCCCTAAAACTTGTACCGCTCAAAATATTTAAACCGGAGGATAGAAAAAATGGCAGTTCCTGCACGTCACACGTCTAAAGCTAAAAAGAACAAACGTCGTACACATTACAAATTGACAGCTCCATCTGTACAATTCGACGAAACTACTGGAGATTACTCACGTTCTCACCGTGTATCACTTAAAGGATACTACAAAGGACGTAAAATCGCTAAAGCTAACGAAGCTAAATAATAGAAGGGAGATACCATGCGCGTAAATATTACACTTGAACATAAAGAATCTGGTGAACGCTTGTACCTTACTTCAAAAAACAAACGTAACACTCCAGACCGTCTTCAATTGAAAAAATACTCACCAAAATTACGTAAACACGTAACTTTTACTGAGGTTAAATAATTGAATATAAAAAGCCTATGAAATGAACTGCACCCCAAAAGTTAGACACAAAATCTAACAGTTGGGGTGTTTTTCTTATGAAATTAAGTTATGAAGATAAACTAGAAATATATGAGCTGAAAAAGAGCGGCGTGTCGTGGACCAATCTTAGCCAAACATACAAGGTAACCATTGCCAATCTCACATACATGATAAAACTCATGGATCGGTATGGCTTAGAAATCGTTGAAAAAGGTAAAAATAGGTATTATTCACTCGAATTAAAGCAGGAAATGATAGATAAAGTCTTGATTCATGGTTGCTCTCAACTCTCAGTTTCTCTTGATTATACCTTGCCAAATCGAGGGATGCTCCCAAATTGGATAGCGCAATACAAGAAAAACGGTTATACTATTCTTGAAAAACCAAGAGGGAGACCTGCTAAGATGGGACGAAAGCCTAAGAAAAAGCTAGAAGAGATGACTGAATTGGAACGTCTTCAGAAAGAATTAGAATACTTAAGAGCGGAGAATGCTGTGCTAAAAAAGCTGAGAGAATACCGCTTGAGGGACGAAGTAAAGCTCAAAGAGCAACAGAAATCATTCAAGCATTAACGAATCGGTTTTCCCTAGAGACGCTACTTGAAATCCTTGATTTACCGTGCTCCACCTATTACTATCAAGTGAAGCGACTAGCTCAAGGAGATAAGGATATAGAACTAAAGAATTTGATTCGAGGGATTTATGATGAACATAAAGGAAACTATGGCTATCGTCGGATTTATTTAGAACTCAGAAATCGAGGATTCCTCATCAATCACAAAAAGGTGCAACGCTTGATGACAGTTATGGGCTTAGCGGCTCGCATTCGTCGTAAGCGCAAGTACTCTTCTTACAAAGGTGAGGTTGGTAAGAAGGCTGATAATCTGATTAAACGTCAATTCGAAGGTTCTAAACCCTATGAGAAGTGTTATACCGATGTGACAGAGTTTGCCTTACCTGAAGGGAAGCTTTATCTATCGCCAGTTTTTGATGGCTATAACTGTGAGATTATTGACTTTACCTTATCTCGCTCGCCTGACTTGAAACAGGTTCAAACGATGCTTGAGAAGGCTTTTCCAGCGGATTCATACAGTGGAACTATTCTCCACAGCGACCAAGGGTGGCAGTACCAGCACCAGTCTTACCATCAGTTTTTGGAAACCAAAGGGATTCGTCCCTCTATGTCTCGAAAGGGAAATAGTCCAGATAATGGGATGATGGAATCCTTCTTTGGCATTCTCAAATCGGAGATGTTCTATGGACTTGAGAAGTCTTACAAAACCCTTGATGAGCTTGAACAAGCTATCACAGATTACATTTTTTACTACAACAACAAACGAATCAAAGCAAAACTAAAAGGACTTAGTCCTGTTCAATACAGAACCAAATCCTTGCAATAATTAATTGTCCAACTTCTGGGGGTCAGTACAAAATCAACGTTTCACAGGCTTTTTTCTTTTAATTTTGGTGAAAACAAAGCTAACTATTTCAGAACATATGATAATGGTCATCACTAGAACTATCCTGATTCTTGGATATTACTCTGTTTAAATCGATTCCTCAAGATTAAAGGAATGTTTATTGCCTTGTCAATCTTGTTTACACATAAACTATAATCCTCTTTACTCTATTTTCTCAAGGTTAAGTTGATGAAGCCGATAACTAAAGTAAGTCAAGGTAATAACTGAAATAATAATTGCAAAAAGACTGTCTTTTAGACTCTTTAAATAGAAAGCTACTAATAAAGAAAGCAGGCAATTTATGAATAGGGTGAGTCGTCTGTCCTTCAATTGATTAAGACGGGTCATGAAAAACCTTACTCCTAGTATTCCTGGTGAAAAAGTGATAACAACTAGTGTCAAGAAAAATTGCTCTTTTGTAAAGAAATGCTTTACTGAATTCCGTCGATCATCTTGACTAATATCTAGTTCTTTATGAAGCAGTTCTAAAGAAATTCTATCTGGAACACTTTTTCCAAGTTCCCATTTTGAAATAGTTTGCCTTGTTACGTAAACCTTATCAGCAAGTTCTTGTTGCGTTAACCCCTGTTTTAATCTAGCTTCTTTAAGAATAGTTGAAATCTCCATGTCTTCTCCTAAACAAATTATCTTTTAAAATCTAATAAATCAATAACTGTGAAAATAATTAAGATAGCAAAAATCAAAGTTGCTGAGGAATTATTAACCATAGCTAAAATAAATAAAAGAATTAAAAATAAATGTCCTGTGCGTGGGTATCTTGTCAATAGTGTCAAGAGCAGTTTACATGTTACTTTAAAAACAATACCTGCTATACCAAACAATAAAATCCAAATAAAGTTATTTTTATACTTCCTTATAAACTGCACCATAAATAATTCTCCTTTTTATTTCTAAGGAAAGTATAGCTAATAAATACAAAAATAACACGCAACCCCAGACTCAAGACGTGCAACAGTTATGACATGTCAAAAAATCCAATGACACTTAACTTCAGTTCTTTTATGATCAAATAAAAAACACCTTATTCAATAGATTGCTGAATCTAATCAATAAGGTGCACTAATCAAAATTCTTCTAAGCTGTTACTGTCTGGCAGGAAATCTTAGGGAGAAACAACTTCCTTTTCCTAAATCACTTTCAACAGTAATGTCTCCTCCTAGTTGTCCTGCTAATTGTCGTGCAATGTAAAGTCCTAGTCCATGGCCTCCTGTGGTCATATTTCGTGAAGATTCAACGCGGTAAAGACGTTTAAAAATACGATCTAAATCTTCTTTTCGAATGCCTTGACCTTGATCAATAACATCAATATGGATGCTACCTCCTTGCTTATAGGCATTTATAGTTAAAGGCGTTCCACTCTCTGAATATTTAATGGCATTGCTAACTAAATTAAGCACAATACGTGACAATGCATCATATTGACTTCGAATTTTAACAACTTCTGGAGAAACAGCAATTGAAACGTGTCGATTTTCCTGCTCTAATGTCAACTGAAACTCAGATAGACTGTCAATTAATAAAGTCTCTAAATAAATTTGTTGCTCTTGATTCATTTGATTATCTTGCGAATGATCATTAAGACTAACCAGATGCAATTCTTCCACCAGTTGGTTTAAGCGGTTGGTTTGTCGCGAAATGGTATTTAAATAATGCCTTTGCTCACTTTTTGTAATAACCCCATCTAAAATCCCTTCTACTGTCGCTTGAATAGAAGTGAGTGGTGTTTTGATATCATGCGACAACTGAGCAATCATCATGGATTTTTCACGTTCGCTCTCATTAAGTGATTCAAAACTAGCTTCTAAATCATGAGACATTTGATTAAAACTATCTTCTAAGACTTTAAATTCCTGAGGTGAGGAAATGTTAACCTCCTGCTGAAATTGTCTCTGAGATATGGCCTGCATCTTTACTCTTAACTTCTTGAGTGACGAGAACACATTTGTTAATAAAAGCAGATTGACAATCCCTCCTGTTAAAGAGGCTACTACAGTAATCAGTAAAATATAAAAAATAGCTTTGCTATCAATCAGCATATGCTTTAAACCAACTATCAGCCCTGCTATCGTAATAAGCATGGAAACTAAATAGCCAATAACAATATAGGTCCTTAGTTTCATATTACCCCTCTAACTTATATCCTAACCCCCAAACCGTCTTAATGGTTGGTGTTTGTTCCGTACTGTTTTTTGCTAAATCATTTCTCAGAGAATGAATATGCACATTAAGGGTATTGGTATCATCTAAAAACTCTTCACCCCAGACACGTTCATACAATTCTGTTTTTGAAAAAACATGATTTTGATGACTAGCTAAGAGCCATAGCAAGTCAAATGATTTATTGGTTAAATTAAGCATTTTGCCAGCAATGCTTACTTCTCTAGTGCTCTTATCCATTTTCAAATCACCAATCCTAAGACTATCTGATGGACCTGTTTTTCCATAAATACGATTCAAAATATTTTTAACCCTTAATACCAACTCCCTAGGACTAAAAGGTTTGGCAATATAATCATCCGCACCTAGACTTAGAGAATAAATTTTATCCGGTTCTGAAACTTTAGCCGTGATAAAAAGAAAGGGTTGCTCAGGTTTTTCGACCAAAACATCACTGATAAAATCATAACCATCCATGTTAGGCATCATAATGTCGCTGACAATCAAATCAAAAGGCTCACGCTTAAAATGCTTAAGGGCTTGAACCCCATCAGATGCTATTGTAACAGCATGCCCTGCCTGTTCTAAATACCTTTTATTAATATCAATTATTTCTGGTTCATCATCTACTAATAAGATTTTATAAGTCATCTGTTCTCCTTATCAAAAAAAGTTAGTGCTATCTTTGTTCAAGTATAACACTAACTCTTATCATAGCCAAACGTCTTTTTTAGATGCTCATTGGATAAGGGCAGTAATTTGTTCTCTCAACTGCTCCTTTTAGGAATAAATAGAGAATAAGTCCTATTATCTATTCATTAAAAATCCCCATATGACAAATCTAAATGTTGTGCACGTTCATAAATTTCGTCATCTGTTAATTTTTCATCAGTATATCTATGTTGCAACTTGCCATACACAGAACTTCCATGATATTCATTAACTTCAGCATTACTATTTGATGGCGTTTCGGTATCTGTTGACTCTAGTGTATCTAGACCATTTCGAATTCTTTCGTTGATTTTATCAAAATCCCCATATGACAAATCTAAATGTTGTGCACGTTCATAAATCTCGTCATCTGTTAATTTTTCATCAGTGTATCTATGTTGCAACTTGCCATAAACAGAGCTACCATGATTTTCTGCTGCTGAAACCGTTGACTCTTGGCCAATAACTGCCATAAAACTTGCTGCAAATACTGCTGAGATTAAACCAAGTTTAAAGTGTTTTTTTAGACGAGATACGTGTTTTGCATTTGATAAAGTTGTTGTTTTCATATAAAATTACCTCTTTCTTTTTGTTGACACTAGTATAACAAGCAGAAATAAACAAAAAGTAAGCTAATTATAAAATAATTCTTAAATGTGTCTTAGCAAAACATAAAAACGGACAAGCTAATGTATTTCAATAGCTGTTATGAGATTAAAGCTTCTATTTTTTGATTAATTCTATCAACATAAAAACCAAATTTGCAATTCCAATCTTCTTTCAAAATCTTCAAGACTTCCTGATAGGCTTTTACAGCATTTTCCTTATCATTCATCAGAAGATAACATTGTGCAATTGATTCATAATAATCTGTATAGCGAGGTTTCTCTTGTACTTGACAGGCCTTCTCCCAAATCGGAATAGCTTCAACATATGCTCCATTTTGACAATAATTATTAGCCACTGAAAACAAAACACGCCAATCATCTTGGTAACACATAGCAAGGTCTTCGTATCTTTCTTTTACCTGTAGAAATCCTAATTTCTTTTCATCAAGGAGAATCTTATAGAAATGATTTAATGGATGACTGTTTTTGTCATAAGATTCTTGCAACACTTTTTGTGCCTCGTCTAATCTGTTATCTTCAATGAGATTATCTAATAAGTAGAAATACATTTTACTATTTTCAGGAGCTGTCTTTAACGTTTTTTGATAGTAAGTGATTAACTCAGAATGATTCTTGCAGTCCCAGTCATAGATAGCCCCACCGGATGCATTATTAATCAAGGTAATATCTACTTTAGAGTTTGGTTGCAATTCCAAAGCCTTTTTTCCAAATATAACTGCTTTACTTCGAACTTGTTCAGAATAAGTATAATACAAATATGTCAAAGTTGAATTGGCTTGGTAACGATTGTTAGTTTGATTAATATCATGCAATAAGAAGGCTTCAAACTGGCAAAAATCCTGAGAATCAAGTCTTGTATGATTCTCCAACATCCCGTCAATTTTGTCATACATTTTATCCCTATTATACGTAAAAATATCGTCAATTCTAACACCAAAAATAATAGCTAACTCCGGCAATACATTGATATCAGGTTGGGAAATGTTTTTTTCCCATTTAGAAACAGCTTGATTTGTAATAGCTAATTTTTCAGCTAACTGTGTCTGTGTAAGACCTGCATTTAGACGTAATTCCTTTATACGATCACCAATTGTTTTCATAGTTTCACCTCTGTTATTTTGATAAAGAGCTCTCTATAAGATTATTATAGCCCAAGTTATTAAAATAACAATTGGAAAATAGTTGATTATCATAGCAAATCAGTTGATCTTATCAAGTAATTCCTTTATCACATTTCCTTGTTAAGACACAACATGTTATAATACATCTTATAAAAAAGTTATCAGTAAAATGGAGTGAATATGAATAAGTTTTGTCAAGAGTGTGGAACGGGATTAGTTGAAAAAGAGATAGACCTTGAAGGCCTTATTCCCTTTTGCAATCACTGTGACCAATTCCGATTCCCAATGTATAATATTGCAGTCAGTTTAATTGTTGTCAATAAAGCTACAAATAAAATCTTATTAATTCAGCAATATGGTCGTCCAAGAAAAATCCTTGTTGCAGGCTATGTCAATAAAGGAGAATCACTAGAAGATGCTGCTATTAGAGAATTAAAAGAAGAAACTGGACTAACAGCTAACTCAATCACATTTAATCGTACAAAGTTTTTTGAACCATCAAATACCCTCATGTGTAACTTTACAGTCTTTGTCAATGATGCTTCCGACCTTAAAGTAAATAATGAAATAGACGATTATGCTTGGTATAGTTTTGATGAAGCGCGTGAAAATGTTTTTCCAAATAGTTTAGCTGCAAAATTTTTAAATGGCTATCTTGATGAACACTGATAAAGAGCTTAAAAAGACTGGTCAATGACCAGTCTTTTACTTTACACAACATGCAATTACATTTACAATAAAAGCAATCACTTTAACTCGTAACACCGATGCCATTTCCTATTTAAAACCTTCTATGACAATAAATATATTGACAGTATTGTCAATTGTTTGTAATCATCTGTAAATAGTAAGTGATAAGTTCTTCTTCTGAAATCATATCACGTTGATGCAACCACCATTTTAGGGTTTCAATAAAACTTGACACGACAAATTGATGAATAAAAGGCTCAGGTATTTTTTTATCCTTCACATAATTTTGGTAAAGAACAGGATAAACATCATGCTCTAATTCAGCTTTTAAATGAAGCAAAAAATAGGGGTTATTTGATAATAACAAACTGGCTACACGATCTTTATTCTTCTTGAAATGCATTACAATATGCACTAAATAATCCTTGAATGAACTATCTTCTTCCTGATAGAAAATATGATGAAACAACTCTTGACACAACTGATCCAGTAAAACTTCTTTACTCTCATAATGTTGGTAAAATGTTGAACGGCCAACGTTAGCTAAGTCAATAATGTCTTGTACTCTAATTTGGTCATATCCTTTTTCATTTAAAATCTCGAGAAATGCTTCGTAAATAATTTTGCGTGTTTTTTGAATTCGCCTATCAACTGCCATACCATACACTTTCTAGATTTTGTTCACTTATGAACATCTCAAATCAACTGTTTCTTTTTCTAATCCTTTTTCTAAGTGATAATAAACTTATAAAAAAACTACCATCAGTATACCAAAAAGGAGCACGTATGACATCTGAAAAAAATATGCTAATAGCTTTCTTACTCAACCTAACTTTCGCAATCTTAGAAGTAATCTTCGGTATCATTTTTCATTCAACTGCCGTGCTCTCAGATGCTCTTCATGATTTAGGAGATGCCTTTGCAATCTTCTT
This sequence comes from Streptococcus iniae, assembly GCF_030732225.1. NCBI lineage: Bacteria > Bacillati > Bacillota > Bacilli > Lactobacillales > Streptococcaceae > Streptococcus > Streptococcus iniae. The sequence goes on from NZ_CP132230.1 coordinate 2,138,627, forward strand.
ATCTACTTGGTTAGAAAAAATTTCCAATAAAAAACCTGATCATCACTACACCTTAGGTTATAAACCTTTTAGTTTACTTGGAGCTTTACTGACAAGCCTCATTCTTATTTCAGGCTCTCTTTTTCTTATTCTGGAAAACATTTCTAATCTGATTCATCCAAAAATCGTCAATTATCAAGGGATGTTTGTTCTAGGGCTTTTTGCTTTAGCCACTAATCTGCTTGCAAGTTATATTGTTCATAAGGGAAAAAGTCATAATGAGAGAGTCTTAAGCCTTCATTTTTTAGAGGATATCTTGGGATGGTTGGCTCTTATTTTTCTTTCTATTCTCTTACATTTTAAACCTTGGTATATCCTTGATCCCCTTCTTTCCATAGCAATCTCTCTTTTTATTTTATCTAAAGCAATCCCATTATTATGGCAAAATGTAAAACTATTACTTGGCCATATTCCAGAAACTGTCAACCTAGCAGAAATCTATCCTATTTTGGAGGACATTCCTTACCTCCAAGAAATTAATACATTTCAAGTATGGTCTTTAGATGGTCTAGAAAACAGAGCTTTAATTCATATCAAACTATCAGATAAGAGTCAAACACAAGGTGTAAAAGAGTGTATCCGGAAAATTTGTCAATCACAACATATTCAAGAAATTACCATCGAAATCGATTCCTAATTAAGTCTCTCCTTTAACCAAATATGGTACAATAGAGATATTATTTGGGGAGGTTTACATGACATCATTTTTTTCACGAATTATCAAAGGTATGATAATCGCCTTAGGTTTCATTCTACCAGGCGTTTCAGGAGGCGTTTTAGCAGCTATTTTAGGGATCTATGAGCGACTCATTTCTTTCCTTGCCCATATTAGAGAAAATTTTATGGAAAACTTTCTCTTCTTTGTCCCTGTTGGCATTGGTGGTATTTTAGGAATAGCACTCTTCTCATTTCCCGTTGAATTTCTACTTAAGCATTTCCAAGTGCCTGTTCTATGGGGATTTGCTGGCGCTATTATTGGAACACTTCCAAGTTTAATTGCTGAATCCACAAAAAAAACCAAGCGAGACACAAAAGACATCATTTGGTTTTTAGCAACATTTATGATTTCGGGCATACTTCTATTTTTCTTAAATGATATCGTTGGAACAGTTTCAGCTAACTTCTTTACTTTTATTCTAGCAGGAATATTGATTGCACTCGGCGTATTAGTCCCTGGCTTGAGTCCTTCAAACCTTTTATTAATTTTAGGGCTTTACTCACCTATGCTCATTGGTTTTAAATCACTTGACTTAGTAGGAACATTTTTACCAATCGCAATTGGTGGTGCATTAGCCATGATTACCTTCTCAAAAGCAATGGATTATGCACTAAATCACTACCATTCACGTGTTTACCACTTTATCATTGGTATTGTTCTATCAAGTACCTTACTTATTCTCATTCCAAATGCTAAAAGTGACGAAGCTATTTCTTATGTTGGAACTAACATCATCACTTTGGGAGTAGCCTTACTCCTATTTGGACTTGGCATCTGGTTAGGAATTTGGATGAGTAAATTGGAAGAAAAATACAAATAACTAAAAAAGACAGAAACAAGATGGCTCTAAGCTGGAAAACCACCTTTAGCATATCTACTGTTTCTGTTTTTTTAGTTTACATCTGTGTCAACAATGAGATTAAAATAGCAATGAAATCAAAGCCATTAGAGCAACTCCGCCTTGTTTAAAAAGAATTTTCTTGTCAACTGTCAAGGCTCCATAAAGCGCTGCTGCTAAAATATTGACTAAAAACAAAGCAACAATTTCACTATTTTGAGCAATAAAAAGTCCATAAATTAAGAAAAGAGCAATGAGTCCATTATAGATTCCTTGGTTCTTAAAGAGATTATCTATAGTTGGATTCTCTAGTTCTTCTTTAGAAATATTGAAGATACGTTGTGTGGCAGTCGACTGCGTCGCAAAAGTCTCAATATACATAATATAAGCTTGCTCTAAAGCAGCTAAAGTCGCTAAAATAAGTGTTATAATTGACATAAAAAACTCTCTCTCTGTTACTATTTATTGAAAAATAGAATCAATTAATTTGAAATATGGTACAATACATTATACCGACAAATACATATAAAGCAAGAAATATTACTTAGAATACAAAGGGATTTTATGCTCAACACTAGTAGAAAAGAATTAACAAAGAAAGCTCTCTTAGATGCTCTCGTTGACTTATTAAAAACAAATAGCTTTGATGACATTACAACCAAGCAACTTGCCATTACTGCAGGAATAAGCAGATCAAGTTTTTACACGCACTACAAAGATAAATATGAAATGATAGATTCTTACCAGCAAATTCTATTCCACAAATTAGAATATGTTTTTGATAAAGAACATGAAAATTGGGAACACACCTTTGAAGAAATCTTCAGTTTCTTGCAAAATGAACAGCTCCTCTCCGCTCTTTTATCTGTCAATGGCACAAAGGAAATCCAAAATTTTATCATACATAAAGTTAGAAAGATTATCGTAAGAGAAACCTTAACAAAGGCACCCGAAATCAAATTATCACAAAAAGAAAGAGAATACCACAGCATATTCTTATCCCATGCCTTCTTTGGAACATGCCAAGAATGGATAGCTAAAGGAAAAAAAGAATCCCCTAAAGAAATGACAGCCTTCATCCTTAAAATGCTATCAAGATAATTACCCAAAACACCATTAGGTGTTTTTTTTATAACCTATTAATAGTTTACAATTTGTGTAAATTTACAGCATCTAAACACTGATATTACTGAATTTTTTATGTTTACAGTATACTTAATTTAACCTCTAAACGTCACAAAAATAATCTACAATCAAACTGTAATTATTGGGTTAAATAGTTTTTTACCATTAAAAATATCACCAGCAAATATGTTAGCCTTACATTTATCAGCCCAATAAATCTTATATCAATAATATTTTTCATCCTTAGGCTTCTTATCCTGATACAAACTGCCACCAATACCACCAAGTATACCAATAAAAATCAAAACTAATAGTTTTCCTATCTTCTTCATGTTTTACCTTCTTTCTCAAAATATCTTCTTGTATGACCTTAACCATGGCCAAGCAAACATAGCCTGTTAAGATAATATTTTTAATCTTAGATATAATATGATTATCTAACACAATCTTATCACTATCATAAAATTACAGCAATAACACTATCAAGCAATTAAATATAAAGGTACTATTTACACTGGCGACATTATTTCTCTCTAAGTGAACCTTTTAAAATAGAATACAAAAAAAGCCTATTAAATAGGCTTTTAAAGTGTTTAATGTAAGAATTAAAGCATTTTGTTGTAGAATTCAACGACAAGTGCTTCGTTGATTTCTGGGTTGATTTCATCACGTTCTGGAAGACGAGTTAATGAACCTTCAAGTTTTTCAGCATCAAATGATACGAAAGCTGGACGTCCAAGAGTAGCTTCAACAGCTTCAAGGATTGCAGGAACTTTAACTGATTTTTCGCGAACTGAGATTACTTGACCAACTTCAACGCGGTATGATGGAATATCAACACGTTTTCCGTCAACAAGGATATGACCATGGTTAACGAATTGACGAGCTTGACGACGTGTAGTTGCAAGACCTAAACGGTAAACAACGTTGTCAAGACGACGTTCTAAAAGAACCATAAAGTTGAAACCAAGAGTTCCTTCTTTAACTTTAGTAGCTTGTACGAACAAGTTACGGAATTGTTTTTCACCTAAACCGTATGAGAAACGAAGTTTTTGTTTCTCAGCAAGTTGTAAACCGTATTCAGAAAGTTTGCTACGGTTGTTAGGACCGTGTTGACCAGGTACGTAGTTACGGCGAGCCAATTCTTTACCTGTGCCTGTAAGTGATAAACCTAGGCGACGTGATTGTTTCCATGATGGACCAGTATAACGTGACATATTAAATGTCCTCCTCTAAAATAATTGAGGAAATAACCGTTTGAAAAATCCTGATTCGTGCAGGGGGTTTTCGCCTAAACAGCAAAGGTTACTTAATCTAAGTTAACCACCTGTTGACGAGCTTCATATTTTTCTGCTGCTATTTCACACAAAGACTATTATAGCATTATTATTTAATAATGTAAATAATAATTACTATCAAATAAAAAACAAAGAAACAAAATTGTTTCTCTGATTTTTAATCTTGATTTAGATATCTTATCAATGTTTTTTCAGTTAGAATATCTGAGTATGTATAAGATTCAACATATGAATTACTAATTGCTCCTGGCTGATCAGAATGATCATTATACTCGATAATAAATAAGGATGGGTAAACCTCAATAAGGCGACCTATCTTATTTTTTTCACGTTTTCGGCCATTTTCTAATGTTAATTCTACCAGTTGACCTTCATGGGATTTGATATCCTCTTTAATTTTTTTCATTTTTGCTACGTCTGCAAATGCATCACTCATCTTTTTCTCCTTTTATCACTCTTCAAATTGAGCTATACTTGAGAATTTGTTGTATTCCTTTTGGAACATTAACTTAACTGTTCCACGTGCTCCAGAACGGTTTTTTTCAAGTATGACTTCTATCGTATTATCTTCTATTGCTTCTTCTGCTTCTTCGCCTTCTTTTCGATAGTAATCATCTCGATAAAGAAATGCTACGATATCAGCATCTTGTTCAATTGACCCAGACTCACGAATATCTGATAAAACAGGGCGTTTGTCTTGTCTTTGTTCCACACCACGGGATAACTGACTCAATGCAATAACTGGAACTTTCAATTCCTTAGCTAAAATTTTCAATTGCCTTGAAATATCAGAAACTTCTTGTTGCCTATTCTCAGGTTTTGTTCCTGTAATCAGCTGTAAATAGTCAATGACAATTAAACCTAAACCATTGTCAACTTCTTGAGACAACTTGCGGGCTCTCGAACGAATTTCAGTAATTTTAATACCTGGGGTGTCATCAATATAGATGGGTGCTTCTGCTAAGGCACCCTGAGCAATCGTAACATTGTTCCAATCCTGCTCTGTTAACTGACCAGTTCTCAAACTATGAGAATCGACCATCCCTTCTGCAGCAAGCATCCTGTCAACCAAACTCTCAGCTCCCATTTCAAGTGAGAAAATAGCAACAGCTCTTTTTTGTTTAGTTCCAACATTTTGAGCGATATTCAAAACAAATGCCGTTTTTCCGACCGCAGGTCGAGCAGCTAAAATAATCAATTGATCTGGGTGTAAACCTGTTGTAACCTTATCAAGATCCCTAAAGCCAGTGGGTAAACCTGTAACATCTGACGTTTGTTTAGAACGAGCCTCCAAACTCTCATAATTGACTTTTAAAACATCTGAAATCTTACGAAAACCACTACGGTTACTATGTTCGTTGATTTCAATTAAAGCTTTCTCTGCACCTGCAATGATGTCATCTGATTCAGAGGCACCTTCATAAGCTAGATTTACAGTCTCTGTCAACCTGGAAATAATATCACGCAACATTGCTTTTTCAGCCACAATTTTTGCATAATATTCAGCATTGGCACTTGTTGGTACACTGTTTACTAATTCAACAATATAAGCCAAACCACCAATATTTTGCAGATCACCTTGGTCGTCAAGAATGGTTCTTACAGTAGTCGCATCAATTGCATCATTGCGATCACTTAGTGTAATCATTGCCCGAAAAATAATTTTATGAGAATACTTATAAAAATCGTCTGGACTGATAAATTCTCGAACCGTAATCAGCTTATCAGGCGAAATAAATATCGATCCTAAAACAGATTGCTCTGCCAATAAATCCTGAGGTTGAACCCTTAACTCTGGTGCTTCAGACAATTTTTACACCTCCATTTCTTAACATATTAATTAGGCTTCTTCAATTTTTAATTTAATTTCTGCTTTAACTTCTTTATGTAATTTTACTGGAACTTCAATCAAACCAATTGCACGAATAGGATGGTCTAAAATAATATGTCTCTTATCCACTACAATATTGTATTGTTTTTTTAATTCTTCAGAAATTTTCTTAGCTGTTATTGAGCCAAAAGTACGTCCATCTGGACCAACTTTTTCGGTAAAGGTAACTAAGGTTTTTTCATCTTCTAAAGAAAGTTTAGTTGCTTTAGCATCTGCTAAAATTTCCGCTTGTGCTTTTTCTTCAGCCTTTTGTTTTCCTTTTAATTCACCAATTGCTTGATTATTTGCTTCCTTAGCAAGATTTTTCTTCAAAAGAAAGTTTTGAGCGTAACCTGTTGGTACCTCTTTCACTTCACCTTTTTTACCTTTGCCTTTAACATCTTGTAAAAATATTACTTTCATTAATCCACCTCATTTGCTTCTTTTAATGTTGTTTCAATAGTTTCAATCAACATGGTTTTCACCTGATTAAAATCTTCCCCTTCAATCTGACATGCTGCCTGATTAAAGTGACCTCCTCCACCAAGTTTTTCCATAATCCTTTGAACATTAATTTTACTTCGACTACGGGCTGAAACCACAATTTTGTTTTGTCTTGTTTTTACTACAGCAAAACTAGCTTCTGTCCCTGCCATTGATAACATTGTATCAGCAGCCTTACTTGCAATAACATTAGTATAGGAAGAGCCATCTACTCCTGTTGCAACAATCACACTGTCTAAAATGCGCTCTCCTCGGAGAATAATCTCATTGATTTTCTTATACTCATCAAAATCTGTCGCTGCAATTTGTTGAATTTCAACACTATCACTTCCTTTATTACGTAAGTAACTTGCTACGTCAAAGGTACGACTAGTCACGCGTGTTGAAAAATTTTTAGTGTCTAGCATAATTCCAGCCATCAGAATACTGGCTTGAATCTTACTAAGTCTTTTCTTATCATTTTGAAACTGAATAAGCTCAGTTACTAATTCAGCAGCACTACTTGCACCACTTTCGATAAAGGTTAAGACAGCATTTTCTGGGAAATCATCATCACGTCGATGATGATCAACAATAATGACATCTGTGAAAAGATTGTAGAAGTCTTGTGACAAAGTCAAGCTTGTTTTAGAATGATCAACCATGACTAATAAAGATTGTGGCGTTACAAGTCTCATTGCTTGATTGACACTAATAAAACGAGTTTTCCCGTCGGCTTGTAGCCGTTCAAGTGCTCGTTCAATATCTGCTCCTAAATCTTCTGGATCGTAAACAGCAAAACTATTTTCAATAATATTACTTGCAAAAAATTGCATTCCAACAGCTGAACCTAAAGCATCCATATCAAGTTTTCGATGTCCCATGACAAAGACATTGTCAACCGTTTTGATACGGTCTGAGATTGCTGTCATCATTGCTCTTGTTCGAGTTCTTGAACGTTTTACAGTCGAAACTGATCCACCTCCAAAATAAATTGGCATTTTACTGTCATCATTTTCACGAATAACAATTTGGTCACCCCCACGAACAAGTGCAATATTGAGATTTTCCAGTGCAACTTGTCCAATTTCATTGTGGTTGTTTTGCCCAAAAGAAATCCCCATACTTAGCGTTAAGCGCAATTGCTTTTCAGAAGCTTCTTTTCGGAAAACTTCAAGGATGGCAAATTTATCATCCATTAACTCTTTTAAATTATGGTAATCTGTAAAGAAGTAGTAACGATCCATGTTGACACGCCTGTAAAAAATGTGTCGTTTTTCCATGAAATCTGCAATAAAATTTGCCACAAAACTGTTAATCTTAGAAATATCTGCATCCGTTAAATTATCCGTTATTTCATCATAATTATCAATTGAAATAACACCAACAACAGGGCGTAACATGCTAGCATCTATGGTCTGTCTATTTCCAATAAAGGCATCAAAGAAATAAAAAATTCCTGATGTATCGTCAAGATAAGATGTATAGCGATTTCCCAAGACTTCAAAAGTTTGAGAAATATTACCTTTACGCTTTTCAATTAGAATATCTCTGATAAGTGCATCTTCTAACACTCCAGCTTCATTAGTAAATATTAATTCTGCATATGGATTATACCATTCAACCGTATTGGTTTCAGTATCAAATTGAATAACACCAACTGGCATTTTATCTAAAAGTGTCTTTAGATTACCCTCAGTTTTTTCATTCAATAATTCAATATGGTCCATACCAGATAGTTCATAAACCTCTTTTTGATACCAGAGAAGGGCAATTACAAATAAAAGTACAAGAAAAATAGCTGATATAATCAACGTTTTTGATTGCATGATACTAACACATAGAGCTAGTAACCCAAATAAAATTAAACCCATCATTATTAAATGAATGGTTTCAAAACGAAATCTTTTCATCCTTTAACCTCTTAAGCAATAATTATACCATAAAACAGCCCTGAAATACAGAGCTGTGTGAGTCTATAGAGGTTACAATTTCATGACTGATTATGACCTGCGACGAGCCTTGCCATTACCTTCAAGATAAACCATCAAAATTGAGATATCTGCAGGATTTACCCCTGAAATTCGGCTGGCTTGCCCAATGGTTTCTGGTTGAATTTTCTTAAATTTTTGTCTCGCTTCCGTCGCAATGGAGTCAATAGCATCCCAATCAATCGTTTTTGGAATGCGTTTTTCTTCCATTCGCTTCATTTTAGCTACTTGATCAAGAGCCTTATTGATATATCCTTCATACTTAATTTCTGTTTCCAACAATTCAATCACCTTTGAATCAAGGTTTTCTGCTGCAGGTCCCACAAATGAAATTGCTGTTTTATAATCAATTTCTGGGCGACGCATAAATTCTTTAGCCGTCATTGCATCAGTTAATGCTTTAAACCCAAGAGATTGCACACGCTCATTTGTCTCTTTAACAGGTTTTAATTTGATACTATCAAGACGTTTTAATTCATTTTCAAATTGATTTTTCTTAATTTGGAACAGCTGCCAACGATCATCCTCAACTAAGCCAATTTCACGACCAATTTCGGTCAGCCTCATATCAGCATTATCATGTCGTAAAATAAGTCTGTATTCTGCACGTGATGTTAACAAACGATATGGTTCTAAAGTTCCTTTTGTTACCAAATCATCAATCATAACACCAATGTAAGCATCGCTACGATCTAAAATAAGTTCTGGTTTTTCTTGAACCTTTAAAGCAGCATTAATACCAGCAATAAGCCCCTGACCTGCGGCTTCTTCATAGCCCGAAGTACCATTCGTTTGACCTGCTGTAAAGAGTCCTGAAATCATTTTTGTTTCCAGAGTTGCACGTAATTGATGTGGCAAAACAATATCGTATTCGATAGCATAGCCTGTACGCATCATCTCAGCATTTTCCAAACCTTTAATAGAGTGAAGTAACTCTTTTTGAACATCCTCGGGTAAACTTGTTGATAAGCCTTGAACGTAAACCTCTTCAGTATTGCGACCTTCTGGTTCTAAAAACAATTGATGTCTTTCTTTATCAGCAAAGCGAACAATCTTGTCCTCAATTGATGGACAATAACGAGGACCAACTCCTTTTACAATACCAGAAAACATCGGAGCTCTATAAAGATTCTTGTTAATAATGTCATGACTCTCATGATTCGTGTAAGTTAACCAACAAGGAACCTGATCTTGTAAATAATCGTCGTCTTTAGACATGTATGAAAAATGATTAGGTCTCTCGTCTCCCGGCTGAATCTCAGTTTCATCATAGTTAATTGACGATGCCTTTACACGAGGCGGGGTTCCAGTTTTAAAACGCCCAATTTCTAAACCATGTTTTTTTAGATTATCTGCCAACGTAATAGATGCTAAACTATTATTTGGCCCCGCCGAATACTTCAATTCCCCTAAAATGATCTCACCGCGAAGAGCCGTTCCAGTTGTAATAACGACTGCTTTTGATGAAAATTTTTGCCCTGTAGCTGTTAACACACCAACAACTTTACCATCTTCTATCAAAACATCATCTATCATTGCTTGGCGTAAAGTCAAGTTTTCTTGTTTTTCAACAGTATGCTTCATTTCCTGAGCATAAAGTGACTTGTCAGCTTGAGCACGCAAGGCTCTAACAGCTGGCCCCTTACCTGTATTAAGCATTTTCATCTGGATATAGGTTTTATCAATATTTTTGCCCATTTCCCCACCAAGAGCGTCGATCTCACGAACAACAATTCCCTTAGCAGAACCTCCAATTGAAGGATTACATGGCATAAAAGCAAGCATATCCATATTAATCGTTGCAAGTAAGGTTTTACAGCCCATACGACTTGCAGCTAAACTTGCTTCAACTCCAGCATGCCCAGCTCCAACAACGATAACATCGTAAGCCTCAGTGAAATTATGAATCATTCTCTTCTTCCTCTTTTTTATATCTTATTTATTAACAATATGAACAAGATGACCTGGCCAATTGAGAATTCCTGTTTGTAAACATTCAGGCACGAGATTAATCTTAGTCAACTGATCCAAATCAACCCACTCACAAGCCTGCAATCTTCCATTTTCAACCATTTCGAGTCTTGGTTCGGACAAAAGTTTTACAAAATAATGAAATTCAATATTATGCCAAAATTGCTGTCCCGAACAGAAATGGTTCTCAATAACAAATGCAAGTTCACCAACTTCAATTTCAGCTCCAATTTCCTCAAACGTTTCACGTGAAACAGTATCTATAGTCTTTTCACCAATTAAGCTAGCACCACCAATTGTATAATAACATTCCCTGTCATCTTTTGTAAGAAGAATCTGATTATTTTTTATTATCAATGCACTAGCTCTTAAGCTAAAAGTTTGGTTATTTTGAGTGTGTCTAAAATCTCCTGATAATACCATTAAAAACCTCATTAATCATCGAAAAAATAGCCAAAACTCTCGAAAATTGCAAGTCAAAAAGACCTACAATTTCCATGAGCTTTGACCATCATCGTTATTGTTGTATTCATTTTATCAAATAGTGATTTTTTGTCAATGAAGAACTTCTAAATCATTGTCAATTTTTTTACAAACTTGTAAACATGCCTGTAAACTTAGATATACTGACAGGCTTTTCCGTCCTTATAAGCCATATCTATCATACCACCACCCAAACATTCATCACCGTCATAAAAAACAACTGCTTGACCTGGTGTTATTGCTCGCTGTGGTTCCGCAAAAATAACTTCTGCCTTATCCCCTTTAACTTTTACTGTTACAGCAGAATCTGGTTGACGATAACGGAATTTAGCTGTACATTCAAGTGTAAACTCTTCCGGAGTCTCAGTTGTAAAGTGAATGACAGATGCATCAAGGCTTGTTGACATTAACGATTCATGGTAAAAACCCTGTCCGACATACAAAATGTTTTGAGATAAATCCTTACCAACAACAAACCATGGTTGATTGTCCCCACCATGTTGACCACCAATCCCAAGGCCACCCCGCTGACCAATAGTGTAATACATTAATCCAGCATGTTCACCCATATCACGACCATCAACAGTCATCATGCGACCTTTTTGTGCCGGTAAATATTGGCTTAAAAATTGTTTAAAATTCTTTTCACCAATAAAACAAATACCTGTTGAATCTTTTTTCTTTGCAGTAGCTAATCCAGCTTCCTCAGCAATTTTTCTAACTTCAGATTTCTCTAGGTGTCCTAGAGGAAATAAGGTTTTTTGTAACTGCTCTTGTGATAATTGACTTAAAAAATAAGTTTGATCTTTCCCATTATCAACGCCTCTTAGCATGTGAACTGTTCCATTCTGATCACGTTTAACCTGAGCATAATGTCCAGTAGCTACATAATCTGCGCCTAATGTCATAGCATAATCTAAAAAGGCTTTAAATTTAATTTCTTTATTGCACATAACATCTGGATTGGGCGTTCTCCCAGCTCTATACTCAGCCAAGAAATATTCAAAAACCCTGTCCCAATATTCTTTTTCGAAATTAACCGAATAGTAAGGAATACCAATTTGATCAGCTACTGCTGCAACATCCTTATAATCTTCTGTAGCCGTACAGACACCAAATTCATCTGTATCATCCCAATTCTTCATAAAGACGCCAACCACATCGTAACCTTGCTCTTTTAACAAAAGAGCTGTTACAGATGAATCAACACCTCCACTCATTCCGACGACAACACGTGTCTTTGAGTTATCTTTCATAAAATTCTCCCATCTTTCGTTTAACGTACGATTTGAAGGTCGTCGTTTTCAAAAGTCGATTTGAAGGTCGATTTTGAAGCGCTAATTACGCAAAGACTATTATAACAGTAATTGATACTATTTCCAAGATTTCTACTTGATTAAATATAGAAATTATTTTTCATTCTGATATAATGAAGTTAAAGTATAAAGATATCGGAGTTCATATGAAAACACAAAAATTTCAATCCGTTTTTGATATTATAGGACCAGTTATGATTGGCCCATCAAGTAGTCATACTGCTGGCGCTGTCAGAATTGGAAAGGTTGTTCATTCTATCTTTGGTCAAATCCCAGATCAAGTAACCTTTCATCTTTATAATTCATTTGCCAAGACCTACCAAGGACACGGAACTGATAAAGCTTTAGTAGCTGGTATTATGGGAATGGACACTGACAATCCTGAAATCAAAAATTCCTTAGAGATTGCTCACCAAAAAGGAATAAAAATCTATTGGGAAATTTTAAAGGATAGTAATGCTCCACATCCAAACACTGTCAAGATTACAGTCAAGAAGGAAGATAAAGTAATGAGTATTACTGGAGTTTCTATTGGTGGAGGAAATATTCAAGTAACAGAACTTAATGGTTTTTCAGTCTCCCTATCAATGAATACACCAACCATTATTATTGTACATCAAGATATCCCAGGCATGATTGCTAAAGTAACAGATATCCTTTCAGAATACAATATCAATATTGCTCAAATGAACGTTACTCGTGAATGTGCTGGTGAAAAAGCTATCATGATTATTGAAGTTGACAGCAGAGATTGTCAAGAAGCTGTCAATCGGATTGAGAGCATCCCTCACTTATTCAACGTCAACTTCTTTGACTAGAAAGAGAATTTATGTTTTTTACAATTGAAGAACTTGTCAAACAAGCCCATGACAATTACAATGATAATGTAGCTGAGTTGATGATTGCAACTGAAATCGAAATGACTGGTAGAACACGTGAAGAAATTATTTCTATAATGCAACGTAATTTACAGGTTATGAAAGAATCAGTTGTCAATGGACTAAGCCCTTCAAAATCTATCAGTGGACTCACCGGTGGTGATGCTTTAAAAATGGATAATTATATAAAAACTGGTAAGACATTAGCAGATAAAACAATTTTAACTGCCGTTCGAAATGCAATGGCTGTTAACGAATTAAATGCAAAAATGGGCTTAGTATGCGCAACACCAACTGCTGGAAGTGCCGGCTGTTTACCATCCGTTTTAGCAACAGCCATTGATAAATTACAATTGAAAGAAGAAGACCAAATTGACTTTCTCTTTACAGCAGGAGCCTTTGGTTTAGTAATAGGAAATAACGCTTCTATTTCTGGTGCTGAGGGAGGCTGTCAAGCTGAAGTTGGCTCTGCATCAGCAATGAGTGCTGCTGCACTTGTAAAGGCTGCTGGAGGAACTGCATATCAAGCTAGCCAAGCTGTCGCCTTTGTCATTAAAAATATGTTAGGATTGATTTGTGATCCAGTTGCTGGTCTAGTTGAAGTTCCCTGTGTCAAAAGAAATGCCCTAGGCTCAAGTTTTGCAATTGTAGCAGCTGATATGGCCCTTGCTGGAATCAAATCACAAATTCCAGTTGACGAAGTTATTGATGCAATGTATCAAGTTGGTTCTGCTCTTCCAACAGCTTTTCGTGAAACTGCTGAAGGTGGATTAGCAGCAACACCGACTGGACGTCAATATAGTAAAGATATATTCGGAGAATAATACAAGAATCATGTCAATTTCAAGTAAACATATCCTATTTGATTTAGATGGAACACTTGTTAATTCAAGTGAAGGAATCATTAATGCTTTTACTTATTCATTTTCTAAAATGAACACTGAAATTCCTGACAAACATTTATTAGCAAGCTTTATTGGACCACCCCTTGAAACAAGTTTGAAGACATTTTTTCCCAATGAAGAAAAACTCGACGAAGCCATTCATCACTTCAGGACTTTTTACAAGACCATTGGTGTTAGACAAACACATCTATATCCTGATATAATAGACCTTCTTCAAAAGTTACGGAATTTAGACCTATCACTTTATGTCACAACAAGTAAATATGAACCAATGGCTATTAGAATGCTTAAAGAACTTGGAATTGACAAGTACTTTGACAACATTTATGGAGCAACAGCAACTAGGTTTCATAAAAGTGACCTTATTAAAGATTGTTTAATTGACAATACTATTCCCTTATCTGATGCTCTTATTGTCGGAGATACAAAATTCGATATCATTGGATCAAATGAAGTTGGAATTAAAAGTATTGGTGTCACTTGGGGATTTGGAACTGCTGAAGAGCTACTGCTTAATAAAGCAGATGCCATCATTAGCCATCCATTTGAACTTGTAAATCTATTAAATGAACGATAAAAAAAGAGTAGGATTTTTTTGAAAAGAACCTCCTTATATAAACAGTATAGTACTTTTTTACTGTCCATTATAAGGGGGTCTTTTCATTTTCCTACTCTTTTTTTAACAATATTAGTAACCCCAAGCAGATAAACCTTGGGCATTGTATGCTTTAACAGCTGCATTTACTTGATCTTGAACAGTTGCTGTTGAACCCCAACCTGGCATGGTTTGGAATAATCCAGATGATCCTGAAGCATTCGCAACATTTGGATTACCATTGGATTCACGAGCAATGATTGCTTCCCAAGTCGACTGTGGGACACCTGTTACTGCAGCCATTTGAGCTGCTGCTTCACTACCAATTGCACCAGCAGTGTTCCCATTTGATGGGTATGCAGGTGATGCATAATGTTGAACAGCTACTTGTTGTTGTACTGGTTGAGCAGCTACCACATGTTCTTCAGTTACAACAGCTGCTTCATTTACAACCGTTTCTTCAGGAACTTGTGGCTTTGGATCATTTGCATGTGTTAACTTCGTCTCAACCTTTGATGAGTCTAAAGATGCTGAACTTTGTTCTTTTGAACTCACAACTTTTTTTACGATTTTCGAATCAGATTTCTTAGCGTATGTCTCTGTATTTACGTTTTTACTTGAAAAAGCAAAAACAAGAGCCAATAAAGAAACGGCAAAGGCTAGAACCCCAAAACTAATATAGCGTTTCTTAAACAATTCATTTGTAAACATAAATATACCTCTTTTTTCTCCAGATACCATCTTAACCTAAGAATATTACCTAGCTATAGAAAATATATTAAAAATATTACAGAGATATTTATTTTTTGAGATTTTACTCAAAATCGAAGAGAAAATACCACATTTAGTTTGAAATTGGTGTTTTTAAATAAAATAACACAATACCTAGTATAAGAATACTCATTACTGCAAGACTATCTTTTATTGTCCATTTTAATAATCTGTATTTGCTTCTGCCTTCTCCACCCTGGTATCCTCTTGATTCCATAGCAATAGCTAATGCATCTGCACGTTTAAAACTAGAAGCAAAAAGTGGAATTAATATTGGGATAATTGATTTAACTTTTTGAATCAAACTTCCCTCTCCAAAATCGACACCTCTGGCCTTTTGAGCATTCATTATTCTTGTTGTATCATCCATCAAAGTTGGCACAAAGCGTAAACTTAATGACAACATCAATCCTATCTCATGTGCAGGAACTTTTAATGGTGTTAAGGGTTGTAATAAAGACTCTACAGCATCTGATAAACTTAGAGGAGTAGTTGTCAAGGTTAGTAAAGTTGAAAAGAAAATAATCAGTAAAAAACGCATAAAAATCAGTAAAGCCTGATTGACACCGTGACTACTAATTGTGATAACACCAAATTGAAAAATCAGATGTCCACCTTGAGTGAAAAACATTTGGAAAAATGTTGTAAATAAAATAATGCCAATCATCGGTTTTAAACCATTAATAAAAAAAGATAGCTTCACTTTAGATAACATAACAACTAATAAGGTAAAGGTCAGCATAATAAGATTTGTAATAAAATTATTTGCCCAAAAAATAATAATAATATAACAAATCATTGCCACTAATTTACTTCTTGGATCTAACCGGTGGATGATTGAATTTCCTGGAATATATCGACCTAAGATAAGGTTATCCATGTTTTATCACCTCTTTTAACTCTTCTAATGTCGTTGGTAAGAAGTCAATCTTTAAACCCATCTCAACCAAATTTTGTGCAAATTGGGTTACTTTTGGAACACCTAGTTGTTTTTGATTAAGAAAAGCAATCTTTTGGAAAATATCCTTAGGATAGCCAGATAAGATAACTTCCCCAGCTTCAAGAACGTAGACAAAATCAGCGTAGTCAGCAACATCATCCATTAAATGAGTTACTAGAACAATTGTCATTCCTGAAGTGTGTAAGTCCTTAAAAAGGCTCATTAAATCGCGTCGGCCTTTAGGATCTAAGCCAGCAGTTGGCTCATCCAACACTAAGACATCAGGTTGCATGGCTAAAATACCTGCAATAGCAACACGACGCATCTGTCCACCAGATAATTCAAAAGGATTTTTTAAAAATAAGTCTTCTGGTATGCCAACAAGCATCAATTTTTCTCTTGCAATCTCTTCAGCTTCTTTTTTTGAAATACCAAAATTCTGTGGACCAAAAGCAACATCTTTTAAAACGGTCTCCTCAAAAAGCTGACTCTCTGGAAATTGAAACACCAAACCAACTTTTTTACGAATCGGCTTAATGTCTTTATTTTTTGAATGACAAGTAATTTTTTGCTTTTCAACTGTAACAGTTCCAGAGGTTGGAAGGTGTAAACCATTTAACAATTGCATAATTGTTGATTTTCCTGAACCTGTATGGCCAATGAAAGCAGTGTAAGAATTGTCTTTAATATCTAAATCAACGTCAAAAAGGGCACGCCCTTCAAAAGGTGTCCCTGATTGATAAGTATAACTTACATCTTGGAAATTAATTGCCATAATTGATTTTCTAGTTCCTTTTCTGTCAAATAGTCACTCTCAAACGTGTAGCCTTCTTCTTTTAGCATCTTAACTACCGTACTAGTGAAAGGAATATCCAATCCTAAATTTAGTAACTGATCACCACGCGCAAATAAGGCTTTAGGTGATGAACTTGATTCCACACGACCATTTTTCATTACAAGGACTCTATCACTTAAAGCAACTTCATCCAAGTCATGCGTGATTGAAATAACTGTTAAATCATATTCCTTTCGAATATCTTTAATGGTTTGAATAAGGTTAAGTCTACCTTTAGGATCCAGCATACTAGTTGCTTCATCTAAAATAATGATTAACGGTCTTAGAGCTATCGCGCCTGCAATAGCAACACGTTGTTTTTGCCCACCTGATAAACGAGCTGGTTCGCGCTCTTTAAAAGCAGACATTCCCACCATTTTAAGAGCTTGGTTAACACGTTCTTCCATAATGTCATTTGGTATGCCTTTATTTTCAAGTCCAAATGCAACATCATCTTCAACAGTCGCTCCAACAAACTGATTATCAGGATTTTGAAAGACCATTCCTATTTTTTGTCGAATCTCCCAAATGTTTTGTTCGCAAAGTATATCACCGTCAATCATAATACTACCAGATTCAGCCTCTAATAGTCCATTTAAAAGACGAACAGTCGTTGATTTTCCTGAACCATTATGACCAATAATAGATAGCCATTCTCCACGTTTCACGTGAAACGAGACATCGTCTAAAGTGTAGTTTTCTTGATCCTCATGGTACTTAAAATTTACATGTTTTACATCAATAATTATCGACATCATTATTTGAAGGTATCTTTAAAAAGAAAACCTGCTCCTTTAAAATAATCGTAACCTGAATAAATTGTAAAGAAAAGAGCAACATAGAGCAAGATATTTCCTAATAGCATCCAATGACACAATAAGAAGATTACAGAAAACATTTGAGTTGCTGTTTTTATTTTTCCAGGCATAGCTGCTGCAAGTATTTCACCACCTGATTCAACTAAAAGTAGTCGGAGACCTGTCACTGCAAGTTCACGGCAAATAATAATAGCCGAAACCCATGCTGGTGCTAAATTTAAACCAACAAGCATAATAAATGCAGACATAACAAGCATTTTATCTGCTAGTGGATCTGCAAATTTACCAAAATTGGTAACAACATGCCATTTTCTAGCTAAATAGCCATCTAGATAGTCCGTAAGGCTTGCTACAGCAAAGATAAGTGCAGCTGCAATATGCCAACTTCTTTCTTGAGAAAAAGAAGTTATCATTAAGAATATTGGAATCATAATGATCCTTAGCATAGTTAATAAATTGGGAATATTTTCTTTTTTTGTCATTATTCTGCCTTATTGTTAAATTGTAAAGCGATGTAACTTACATTAGTTGTTGGCAAGTTTGTTAAATCAACTTCTTGTCCGTCAATTTTTAATGTAACACCTTGTGCAAGACCAAGTGTTAGTAAAGACTCAGTTACTTCAGCTGGGAATGTTGCTGTATAACTTGGAGAATCAACTGTTAAAGTCGTTCCAGCATCAGCAATTTCTGAATTTGTTAAAGATATCCAAGCACTCTCAGCATCTTTTAAAGTTACAGTAACTTCAACGGTTGCATGAGCTTTCTCAACTGTTGCTAAAAGATAATTATCTTGAACTTCTGTTTTAATCTTAGACTTTGGTTCAGAAGATGACGATGATGATTTTTTAGACTGATCTAAGAAAGTAGATTTAACATCATCAACATGCTTCGTTTCTTTTGAAAACTGTTGCCAAACAGTAAAGAAGATAAAGACAACAATAGCCATAGCAATCAGACAAAGTAAGATAACAGAAAGGAAAGATTTCGATTTAGAATCCTCCTCCTTATATCGACTTGAGCGGGATTTATCAAGATCTTCTTTAAAATCCATCTCATTTTTTTGCCTTACACTAGAAGGTCTAGTACTTGTTTCAACTGGAGACTTTTCAGCCACTTTAGAAAGTGTTTTATGCTCTTCAGTTAACAAATCTTTTTTTTCTGGCTTCTGATCAATCAATGCCTGTAATTGCATTTTTTGGGCAATTCTTTTTTCCAAATCACTAGCAACATTTGATACTTTAATTGGTGGAACAACAATTGTATTATTTTGTTTTTGTTTTTGTTGACTAAGTTTTTCTTCAACAATCTGCGTTACACTAAGTTCATCTGTTTGACTTTCTCTCTGACTCATCTGTTCATTGTAATGTTCTTTCAATAAATAAAAATCCAATAAAACAATATCAGCATACTGCTTCAAGAAAAGACCAAGTTTATTCGCAGGAATAATTTTAAATTGGTCTAATTCCATAGCTAACAGATAGTGAGAGGAAATGCCTGTTTTACTCTCTATTTCATCCAGAGTAATTTTTTTGCTAACACGGGCCTCTCTTAATAATTCACCTAGACTTTTGTCTCTCATTCGGGTACCTCAAAACTAAAATATTACCTCCATTATAACAGATTTTCACTTATTTGGGAAAGACCGTAAAATCTGAAATATCAGCAGTTCCAAAAAACTCTTGGCCAATTTCTAAAATTCTCTCTAATGTCATCGTATCAATAAGATCTGGCACATCATAAAAATTTTCATTATCAGAAAGAAATAAGTTAAACTGATTCATTAAGTGATCAATCGAATCTAAACCTTGCATAAAATCACCAAACATTTCTCGTTTCAAAATAGACAGGTGTCCATTATTAATATCTTTTGATTTAAGAAAATGAGCAATCTTTTTGCGAACACGACTTGACATTGCAATTGGTTCACTGGTATCCATAGAAATCAAAATAAATGAGAAGTCATGCTGAATTTCAATTTCAATGTCAAAAGAATCATCAATTTTACTGTCATTATACCAATCTTGATAAGTTTTAGACGTCCATCCCATCAACATAGCCAATAAGAATTTCAGAGCAATTTTATACTCCATCAGTGATTTTTCAGAACTCAATTTTTGCCCACGATAGCCTACAACTAATTTAGGTGTCACAATATCCATAGCAATAGAATTAGACCTTATCACTGGATTATAGTCAAGTGCTTGCAATTCAAAACGCGATAGTCGATTTACCCTAATCGATTTTTGCCCTTCAATAATACCATCAAGAACTTCCTGAGGATCTAAATCACCAGAAATAATTAATGTCATATTAGCAGGATAATAAAACTGACGATAATGCCTTTGTAACAGAGCACAATCAATCTCTGAAATAGAATCTTTAGTACCAACTATATCTTTTGATAAACTCGAATTTGGAAAAAGGTTTTGCAAAATCCCAATATAGGATTGATAATCAGGGTCATCGGAATACATGTCAATTTCTTGAGAAATAATTTTTTTCTCTCTATTGATAGATTCCTCTGTAAAATGAGCAGTCATAACCAATTCTTGTAGCAATGTTAAACTTTCCATAAATCGACTAGTCCCTGAAAAGTAATAAGATGTTTTATCAAAAGTTGTAAACGCATTGACATCCGCACCTAAATCAGTAAATTTAAGAGACAAATCTTGCCCAGAATCTCCTTCAAATAATTTATGCTCTAAAAAATGCGCTAAGCCTTCTGGAGCTTCTACCAAACGTTTTCTAGATGTAAATCGATTGTAAATAGATCCAAAATTAACTGTCAACATCGCAGATTTTTCTGCAAACATTTTTTTAGGAAGAATAACTAACTTCATTCCATTTTTCAACTGACTGTAAAATAATTTTTCAGAAATCCTAGGGTATTCAATTTGATTTAATTTACTCATTAATTGTCCCCTCTAAAAAGAATAAGGTCTGTAATTTCAATTGATTTGCAACAGTAACAATATCTTTTTTTCTAATTTTATTAATATTTTTTATCCAATCCGCCATAGAAAAGGTTTCATCAATATACTTTCTTGTAAACTCTCTGTCAATGATAACTTTACAATTATCTTCAGATTGTATTAACTGACTTCTAATCATCGATTTAGTTTTCTCAATAAGACTACTTGAAAACCTCCCCATCTTGATGTCATTAATTTCTTTGATAATCAATTGTAAGGCTTTTGTACGATCTTTTTGTTCAATTCCAGCATAGATAGCAAGCATTCCAGTATAAACGTCAAGACGACTTCCAATTGAGTAAGCTAGTCCCTCATCTTCTCGAATTTTAGTAAATAAAGTTGAATGTGAAAAAGAACCAATCATACCATTAAGGATGATTAAAGCAAAATAATCACTTTCTCCAAAGTTAACTGGACAGTAATAGGCCAATTCTAACACAGATTGATTGATATCTTTTTGTTCAATAGATTCCTTGACCACGTTGACATAATCTTGACGGTAGAAAAAATGCAATGTTTTTTGACGAGCTGTAAATGGAAACTGATGAAGTAATTGCACAACACGATAGTCATCAAACTCCCCTACAATATAGATATCAATTTGATCTTCCATTATCATCTTATGAAATTCTTGATAACTCGTATAAGCTGTTTCTTTCTGAACAGACTCTGAACTGCCATACTTTGAGTCTTGTAAATTAAGATCTGTAAAAAACAGTTTTCTGGTTTGTAAAGAACTGTAATAAAAAGAATCTTCACGATCAGCCTCTAAATAATTGATTAAGTTATTTTTCTCAATTTCAAAAACTTTTGGTTGGTATTGAGCAACTGATAGAAGTGGTGAAAAAAGTACTCCTTTTAAAAATAACAAAACTTCCTCAAGAACACTTTCAGCTGTAAAGGTATATTGATCTTGAACAAAGGTAATATCAATATCAACAAAATGAACCAAGCCTTTAGTTGACACATTAGTTGACAATGTTGCTCCATAAAGTTCTGCTAATCGATGACGAAATTTTTGAGCCGTAGGGTAAACTTCATTTGCTGTCGCAAGCATTTGTGCAACTAAGACGCGCTTTGCAACTGATTTTTGACTTAAGTCCCCTAAAAAACGTGCTGTAATATGATTGGTTTTAAATTTTTTTGTTTTTATTAAATGTAGTTGAACACCATCAACAATTTTCATAATCTATCCTTTAAACTTATATGATTCCTTAAATTATACCATTTTTATACCTTTTTACCCATTGACAACGGTTATTAATAGCATTTTCTAAGAAATATTCAGCTGAAAAATACTTTTTAGCAGCATGAGCTACTCAAAAGTGATTGCTAAAAGCTGATAAATTAACTTGTCAGTAATCCTATATTTCAGAATGTTTTTATTTATGCTATAATTACTTGAATTGTAAATGGGAGAAAAAAATGGAATACAAATTATTTACTGAATTTATTACCCTTCAAGCACTTTTAAAAGAGCAAGGAATTATTCAAAGCGGTGGAGCAATTAAATCTTTTCTAGAAAACAATCTCGTTTTATTTAACGGAGAAGAAGAGAAACGTAGAGGCAAAAAAATCAGGATTGGAGACGCAATTAGTATTCCGGAAATGGATATTACTATTAAGATTATCCAACCTAGTCAAATTGAAATTGAAGAACACCAACAAGATTTAGCTGAAAAAGAACGAGTTGCACAATTAGTAAAAAAACTAAATCAAAACAATAAGAAAAAAGCTAAAAAAAATACCATTATGTCTAAAAATAATACAAAAAAAGAAAAGAAACCTGTTCGTTTTCCTGGAATATAACTATGTGGATTGAAGAACTGCACCTCAAACATTACAGGAATTATCACGACATTTCTGCCACATTCTCACCTAGCCTCAATATTTTTATTGGCAATAACGCTCAAGGGAAAACAAATTTCCTAGAAGCAATTTATTTTCTTGCCCTAACGAGAAGTCACAGAACACGAACTGACAAAGAACTCATTCAATTTAATCAAGTTGACTTTAGACTCACAGGTAAAATAAAACGGCTGAATGGTTCTGCCCAACTTGACATTAGTCTAACAGATAAAGGAAGAATTACAAAAATTAATTCTCTCAAACAAGCTAAGTTATCCGATTATATTGGTACCATGATGGTTGTTCTTTTTGCACCAGAAGATTTACAATTGGTTAAAGGCTCCCCTAGTTTACGACGTAAATTTATTGATATTGATTTAGGACAAATCAAGCCTATTTATTTATCTGATTTATCACAATACAACCATGTATTAAAGCAACGAAATGCCTATTTAAAAGCAAACAGTTCTATTGATAGTCACTTTATAGCTGTTTTAGATGAACAATTAGCACATTATGGTAGTCGTGTTATTGAGCAACGTCTTGATTTTATTCAACAACTTAATCAAGAAGCTTGTAAACACCATCAAGCAATCTCAAACAATTTGGAGCAACTAAATATGACTTATCAATCATCAATAACCTTTGATGACCAAACAGATATTAAGAGTCATTTTGTTAAAGCATTGGAAAAAAATAGAGATCGTGATATTTATCGAAAAAATACAAGTGTTGGACCCCATAGAGATGATATAACATTTTTTATTAATGATATGGATGCTAATTTTGCTAGCCAAGGACAACACCGTAGTTTAATTTTATCATTAAAAATGGCTGAAGTAAGCCTAATGAAAAATCTAACAGGTGATAATCCAATTCTCTTACTAGATGATGTTATGAGTGAACTTGATAACACCCGTCAAACCAGATTGTTGGAAACAGTTATCAAAGAAAATGTGCAAACTTTTATCACAACAACAAGTTTAAATCATTTATCTGATTTACCTGATAATATAAAAACATTTACTGTAACTCAAGGGAGCATAAAAACAGACTAAGTAGTCTGCTTCAAAGCTTATCAATCATATTTAGAGATTAACTAAACTATAAAGAAAAACTCTTAAAAACACTGTTATATCAGTTTTTTACTTATCTAAGAAGAAAATTGTCCAAAATGGATGTTTTCTTCAATCTAATCAGATTAAATAGTCTGCTTTTTATGCTTTAACGAAACCTAACAAAATAGCTCCAATTACAAAGCATGAAATCCCAATAATTACCCATTTCATTTCTTTCTTTGTTTTAGTCTCTCCAAGAAATAAAATACCACCAATAATTGAAATAATAGCTCCAAGTTGTGAAAAACTAAAAGCAATTGCTAGCCCCGCTTTTGCTGCAGCTTGAAGCATAAAAATATTACCAATGCCCCAAAGTATTCCAACTAAACTATTTTTTATGACTAAAGTATCAAAACTTAGTTTGAAGGACATAAATAGTGCGGCACCAAATACCATACCAAATGCCATAGGAAGTAGAACTGATAGAAAATCAAATTTCATAATATTATTAAATAAAACAACATATGAAACATAACCAATGGTTGAATAGGTTAACGATTGAAAACCTTTAGTATACTCAGATAATTGGTGTTTTTCTTCCTGTAAGTGGTTATCTTTCTTACTTGAAAAATAAAAACCAATAATTAATAACATTAATGCTAAAGAACCAAAGATAAATTGAAATGGTCGTGTCCATTCATGAAATGCAAAAACACCTACTAAACTTCCCAAAACAAGCTGTGATCCACTGGACAAAGGGTTTGCAACAGAAACACCCATGTATTTCATAGCATAAAACTGGCCAGTCTGACCTACAGACCATAAGAATCCACCAAGAAAACCAAAAATCCATAAGGTCATTGACATCTCAGGTCTTACAACAGACCAAACAACTGTAGCAAAAAGCAAAGACCCAAGTGTCATCCCAAATGTTTGTTGACTAGGGCTTCCTCCTATCTTGTTACTAACAAATCCAATGCTTCCCCATGCAAACATAGGTACTAAAGCAAGTAATATACCTTCCAAAATTTCTCCTTTACATCAAATTGACAACAAATTTACATTTAAGTAAAGATGTTGTCAATGTTATTTTATATATCTGGGAAATATATTATATCAAAAACTCACAAATAAACAAGATAAGTTTACAAAAAAGTAGTTCTATTAGTCAATAGAACTACTTTTTTTATATGTCATGATGATTATTTAACAGAATAGTTTGGTGCCTCATTTGTAATCTGAACATCATGAGGATGACTTTCAATTAGACCTGCACCTGACATTTCAACGAATTGAGCATTATCGTGAAGTTCTTGAAGATTTGCAGCACCAACATAACCCATACCTGATTTGATTCCTCCAAGCATTTGGAAAACAATATCAGAAGCAGCACCTTTATAAGCAACACGTCCTTCAATACCTTCTGGTACAAGTTTATTAGCTTCATTAACTGCACCTTGGAAATAACGGTCACTTGACCCTTTTTTCATTGCTGCAATTGAACCCATACCGCGGTAGGTTTTAAATTTACGTCCTTGGAAAATCTCTGTTTCACCAGGAGCTTCATCTGTACCTGCAAACATTGAACCAAGCATAACAGCATTACCACCAGCTGCAAGAGCCTTGACAATATCACCTGAATACTTGATACCACCATCAGCAATGATTGTTTTACCATATTCACGAGCAACTGCAGCTGCATCATAAATTGCCGTTACTTGAGGAACACCAACACCTGCTACAACACGTGTTGTACAGATTGAACCTGGACCAATACCAACTTTAACAACATCAACACCTGCATCATAAAGTGCACGCGCACCTTCTGCAGTAGCAATATTACCGGCAATTAATGTTTTATCTGGGAAATGTGCACGAATTTCAGCAATTTTTCTAAGAACCCCTGCCGAATGACCATGTGCAGTATCAATAACAATTGCATCTGCACCAGCCTCAAATAAAGCCTCTGCACGATCAAAAGTATCTGAAGTAACCCCAACTGCAGCTGCAACTAATAAACGACCAAAGTTATCTTTTGCAGCATTTGGAAACTCGATAACTTTTTCAATATCTTTAATAGTAATAAGACCTGATAAACGACCATTATTATCAACTAAAGGTAATTTTTCAATACGATGCTCATGAAGAATACGCTCAGCTGTTTCTAAATCTGTACCAACTTCAGCAGTAACTAATTTTTCACTTGTCATATGTTCTGAAATTAAAGAATCATAATTCGAAATGAAACGCATATCACGATTGGTAATAATTCCTACTAATTTACGATTTGCAAGAGTTTCTACAATTGGCACACCACTAATGCGGTAACGTTGCATTAATTCTTCTGCCTCAGAAACTTTATGATCTGGCGTCAAGAAGAATGGGTCAATGATAACACCATTTTCTGAACGTTTTACCTTACGAACTTCCTCAGCTTGTTCAAGGATAGACATATTTTTATGAATAACACCAAGTCCACCAGCACGCGCAATTGCAATAGCCATTTTGCTATCAGTTACAGTGTCCATTGCAGCTGTCATAATAGGAATATTTAATGTTAAATTTTTTGCCAACTTCGTTTGCATGTTAACTTCATTCGGAAGAACTTGACTTTCTGCTGGAATGAGCAAAACATCATCAAAGGTGTACCCTTTTTTCAAAAATTTAGTGTCCCAATTTGACATTAAAATAATCCTCTTTTCTTTGGTATCAAGGGAAATATCCCTGCCATTTTTTTATTGTTACTATCATATCATGCCATAGACATTTGTCAACAAATTATATTCAATTTTTTCAAGAAGAATTTAATAACTCACTTTTTATTTTATTACTTACTTTTAATACAAAAAAACTCTTTTTTCCAGTAAACTAGAAAAAAGAGGATATTTTAACGAGGTCTATTTTGACCTTTCATTTTCTTAAATTACCAGCCTAGTGTTAGAAGTAGTTGATTCCCATGGCACTTTTAACTTCTGATAGGGTTTGTGCTGCAACAGCTTGCGCTTTTTGACTGCCTTTTTCAAGCATATTAAACACTTCACCCATATCATTAGCATATTCTAGACGACGTTGACGGATTGGTTCTAGTTCACGTTCCAAAATATCCAATAAATAACGTTTTGTTTTAACATCCCCTAAGCCACCATTTTGATAATGTTCTTTCATTTCTTGAATGGTCTTTTGATCTTCATCTCTACCGAAAATATCAAGATAATGGAAAACCATATTGCCTTCAATTTGGCCTGGATCTTCTACACGAATATGATTAGGATCTGTATACATACTCATCACTTTCTTACGAACGGTATCGGCATCATCACAAAGATAAATACCATTTCCTAAAGATTTTGACATTTTTGCATTCCCATCAAGTCCTGGAAGACGACCAGCTGCCTCGTTACTTGGGTAGATACCTTCTGGCTCAACTAAAACATCTGTCTTATAGGTGTGATTAAAGCTTCTTACAATTTCTCGTGTTTGTTCAATCATTGGTTTTTGATCATTTCCAACGGGAACAAGGTTAGCTTTAAAAGCTGTAATATCAGCTGCTTGAGATATGGGATAAACCAAGAATCCTGACGGAATACTCTCTCCAAATCCTTTTTGAGCAATTTCTGATTTTACTGTAGGATTACGTTCTAAACGAGCTAATGATACAAGATTCATATAATACATTGTCAATTCTGCTAATTCTGGAATTTGACTCTGAATAAAAATAGTTGATTGATTAGGCTCAAGTCCTACAGATAAATAGTCCAAAGCAACATTACCGATAGACTCTTTAATTAAGGCAGATTCCTTTGCATGGTCAGTCAATGCTTGTTGATCAGCAAGAAAAACAAACATATTATAATGGTTTTCATTTTGAAGAAGAACCCTATTTTTTAAACTACCAACATAATGGCCTAGATGGAGTTTTCCTGTTGGTCTATCACCTGTTAAAATAATTGGTTTTGTCATTTTTTATCTCCTTTTTTACATTAAAAAACTCACACGTCGTCGACATGTGAGGGCGTCATTACTTGTGAATACGCGGTACCACCTCAATTAACATTAATCATTAATGTTATCTCATCTTTTCCAAAAGAAAAAGTGCACGATAAGGGGTGCCAAACCTGAAAGATATGGGTTACTTTCATGAAATAATTAGTCCATTCATTCTTTAATGTTACTAACTCTCAGCATCCGTTAGCTCTCTATAAACACATAAAAAATTACTCTTCTAATTTAGCATCATTTTATGAAATTTTACTTTATTTGTCAAGTTTATCAGTATTTTATGAAATAATACTTGACTCTAGGACTCCATATAAGAGATAATAATTTCTAATCAGTTGGGATTTAAGGAGATAAAGGAAATGAAAGATAAAGTAGTAGCTTTTTTAAATGTAACCATTGGATCATTTATCACAGCTATTGGTTTCAATACAATGTTGGTTCATAATAATATTGCTTCTGGAGGAATGGTTGGGATTTCTGTTGTTATGAAGCAACTATTTGGTATTAGTCCCTCACTCTTTCTGATGCTAAGTAATATTCCTTTATTGTTATTGTGTTACTTCTTTTTAGGAAAACAAACCTTTATTAAAACACTCTATGGTTCATGGATTTATCCTATTGCAATTCGATTAACCAATCAATTTCCAACACTGACACATAATCAATTTTTAGCTGCAATTTTTGGCGGAATTATTGTTGGAATTGGTCTAGGTATGGTTTTCTGGGGCAATTCATCAACAGGAGGAACTGGGATTTTGACACAAATTCTTCATAAATATTCGCCTTTAACACTTGGAATTGCTATGACAATTATAGATGGAATTAGTGTCTTAATGGGATTTTTTGCACTTTCTGCAGACGATGTCATGTATTCCATTATTGGTCTTTTTGTTATTGGATATGTTATTAGTATTATGGAAAATGGCTTTGATTCATCAAAAAATATTATGGTCATTTCAAGTGAATACCAAGCTATTAAAGAATATATTACAACTGTTACTAATCGTGGAGTTACTAAAATACCAATTCGTGGTGGCTATACAACATCCGATAAAATGATGTTAATGTCTGTAGTATCAGCATTTGAATTGCCAACACTTCAAGAAAAAATTCTCGAAATAGATGATACTGCATTTATTGTTGTTATGCCAGCTGCTGAAGTGATTGGTCGAGGCTTTAGTATTACAAAACATTATAAATTAGAAGACCAAGATGTCTTATTGCCAATGTAAGCAATTAATCCTCCTTTACGATTGATTAAAGGGGGATTTTTAGGTACAATGAAAGTTAGATATAAAATAACGAGGTGGAAAATTGCTTACTGTTTCTGATGTGTCACTACGTTTTAGTGATCGTAAATTATTTGATGACGTCAATATTAAATTTAATGCTGGAAATACCTATGGTTTAATTGGTGCTAATGGTGCTGGAAAATCAACTTTTCTTAAAATATTGGCTGGTGATATTGAACCATCAACAGGTCATGTTTCTTTAGGTCCTGGTGAACGTTTGTCTGTCTTACGCCAAAACCACTTTGACTACGAAGAAGAACGTGCTATTGATGTTGTTATCATGGGAAATGAGCAATTATTCAGTATCATGAAAGAAAAAGATGCTATCTACATGAAAGAAGATTTCTCAGAAGAAGATGGCGTACGTGCTGCAGAATTAGAGGGTCTTTTTGCTGAATTAGGTGGTTGGGAAGCAGAAAGCGAAGCTTCTCAATTGCTTCAAAATTTATATATTCCTGAAGACTTGCATTATTTAACAATGAGTGAACTTGCTAATGGGGATAAAGTTAAGGTCTTACTTGCAAAAGCACTGTTTGGTAAACCCGATGTACTCCTTCTTGATGAGCCTACCAATGGTCTTGATATTCAATCTATTTCATGGTTAGAAGATTTCCTTATTGACTTTGAAAATACTGTTATTGTTGTTTCCCATGACCGCCATTTTCTAAATAAAGTGTGTACGCATATGGCCGACCTTGATTTTGGAAAAATCAAACTCTTTGTTGGTAACTATGATTTCTGGAAACAATCATCAGAATTAGCTGCTCGACTTCAATCAGACCGTAATGCAAAAGCAGAAGAAAAAATTAAAGAATTGCAAGAATTCGTTGCACGTTTCTCTGCTAATGCCTCAAAATCAAAACAAGCCACATCTCGTAAGAAAATGTTAGATAAAATTGAACTTGAAGAAATTGTTCCTTCAAGCCGTAAATACCCATTTATCAATTTTAAAGCAGAGCGTGAGATGGGGAATGACTTTGTCACTGTTGAAAATCTTTCCGTTACAATCGATGGTGAAAAGATTTTAGACAATATTAGTTTTATTCTTCGTCCAGGTGATAAGGCTGCTATTATTGGCCAAAATGATATTCAAACCACTGCTCTAATGCGCGCATTAGCTGATGATATTGATTATGAAGGAACCATTAAATGGGGTGTAACAACCAGTCGCTCATACCTTCCTAAAGATAATTCTCGCGATTTTGCAACTCCAGAATCTATTTTAGAATGGCTTCGCCAATTTGCATCAAAAGGTGAAGATGACGATACCTTCTTACGTGGTTTCTTAGGACGTATGCTTTTCTCAGGTGATGAAGTAAAGAAAACTGTTAATGTGCTTTCCGGTGGTGAAAAAGTTCGTGTCATGTTGTCTAAATTGATGCTACTAAAATCAAATGTTCTTATCTTAGATGATCCAACAAATCACTTGGATTTAGAATCTATTTCAAGTTTAAATGATGGGATTAAAGACTTTAAAGAGTCTGTTATCTTTGCCAGTCATGACCATGAATTTATTCAAACTATTGCAAATCATATCGTTGTCATTTCAAAAAATGGTGTCATAGATCGTATCGACGAAACTTATGATGAATTCCTTGAAAATGAAGAAATACAAGCTAAAGTTGCAGAACTTTGGAAATAAGGTAATAAGGCGGAAACGCCTTATTATTTTTTCATTCTGATAGAAAGGTTACTATGTTTAATCAAAAGAAAATAATCTCTCTTCTTCCCTATTTAACTAGTTTTATTATTCCAATTATTATTATCAGCTTTGTTCTTTATTCAAAAGACATTTATTATAATGGGCCAAAGACTATTTTAGCAAGTGATGGTTTTCACCAATATGCTCTTTTTGCCCAAAATTTAAGGAATATCTTACATGGTTCCGATAGTATTTTTTACACTTTCACTAGCGGTTTAGGGATTAATTTTTATGCTTTAATCAGTTACTATTTAGGAAGTTTTTTCTCACCTTTTTACTACTTTTTTTCTTTAGAAACAATACCTGATGCTATCTACGTGTTTACTATTGTAAAATTTGGTTTAATTGGACTAACTACTTACTTTTCATTCCATCGGATTTACCCTAAGGTTAAAAGCTATTTTTTAATTCCTTTATCTGTCTCGTTTGCTTTAATGAGTTTTTTAACTAGCCAATTTGAAATTAATAATTGGCTAGATGTATTCATTTTATTTCCCATTATTTTACTAGGTTTTCATGGTCTAATTTCCCAACAAAAAACACTACTATATTATCTCAGTTTAAGTCTATTATTTGTTCAAAATTATTACTTTGCTTATATTTTTGCTATTTTTCTTTTTTGTTATGCCGTCATTGAAATAGCAACTCTTAAAGAGATTAAACACAAGATAAAATGTTTTCTTAGATTTATTTCTGTTTCTATTTTATCAGCTTTAAGCAGTTCATTTATGTTACTGCCAACTTTTATTGACTTGACAAGTCATGGCGAAAAATTTACAAAGTTGTCACGTATCTTTACAGAGCAGACATGGTATTTTGATTTGCTATCCAAATCCTTAATTGGAGCCTATGATACAACTAAGTTTAATGCAATACCAATGATTTATATGGGACTTTTCCCTTTACTGTTAAGTTTACTATTTTTTACAATTAAGTCAATTAGGTTGTCACATAAAATAGGCTATTTGCTTTTTATTTCTCTCGTTATTGCTAGTTATTATATTCAGCCTTTGAATCTATTTTGGCAAGGGATGCATGCGCCAAATATGTTTTTATATCGTTATGCATGGTCTCTTCCATTAATAATGTTGTCACTTTCGTGTAAAGTCTTGTCAAGAGAAGAGGAAATAAGTCATTTCTCTATTGTCATGACATTTATTATCCTTAGTCTTTCACTAACCACACCCTATATTTTCTTAGAGAATTACCATTTTTTATCTCTTGATTTATTTTTCCTCAGTATTTCATTTTTAACAGCTTATACTATCCTACTTTTAGCAAATAAGGAAAACAATATCCCTATCCTTATTATTATTTTCTTTACATTTCTTTTTACTAGTCTTGAGAGCTCTTTAAATACATTCTATCAAGTTTCTGGAATTGAAAAAGAATGGGTATTTCCATCACGAAAAGGATATTTAAAAAATTCTCAAGATATCCAAACTCTTCTTAAAAAAACCAGTAATGACAGTTTTTATAGAACTGAACAGCTTATTAGCCAAACTGCAAATGATAGTATGAAATATAATTATCATGGCATTTCTCAATTTTCTTCTATTAGAAACAGATCGTCAAGTCAGGTATTAGATCGTTTAGGATATAAGTCAGATGGAACCAATTTAAATTTACGTTATCAAAATAACACACTTATTGCGGATAGTTTGTTTGCAGTTAAATATAATCTTACTCATTCTTCACATCTTGACAAATATGGTTTTCGTTTTATTTCTGATAGTGGTCATACTAAACTCTACCAAAATCAAAATGCAACTCACTTAGCCATTTTAACTGATAAACCATACCAAGACTTAGCTTTTTCTGTTAATACACTTGATAATCAGACACAATTATTAAACCAACTAAGTGGTCAAGAATTGACATATTTTACAGAAATAGAAACAGAGTTGGTATCAAAAATAAAACCAATTAATAAACGTTTTACTGTAAAAGCAGAAAAGGACTCACATGATTCTAAAGTTTCATATCGTGTCAAAAGTCCTCAAAATAGTCAATTATATTTAAGTCTTCCAAATATTAGTTATTCAAATGCTAATGAAAAATCTGTCCTAATTAGAGTAAACGGAAAAACAAAAGAATACACAACAGATAATGCTTTTTCACTCTTTGATTTGGGCTACTATGAAGATGCCACCAATTTAGACATTATGCTTATTTTTCCTAAAAATATGACTATTTCCTATAGTCAACCCCATTTATACCGCTTAAATACCCTTAATTATCAAAAAGCAATGACAACCATAAATAAACATCAGGTTAAAACAAAAATCTTTAAAAATAAAGTCATTACTACTTACAATAGCCCTAAAAAAGCTTCCTTACTAATAACACTTCCCTTTGATAAGGGATGGTCAGCATCACTAAATGGTAAAAAAGTATCTGTTCAAAAGGCTCAAAATGGTTTTATGAAAGTAGATATTCCAAAAGGAAAAGGACACCTACAATTAAGCTTCCTTCCTAAAGGTTTACTATCTGGACTGTTTATTTCTTTCGCTGGAATTTTGCTATATCTTTTTATTTTTATCATAGGAAAAAGAAAACAAGAAAAAGCACCTATCATTAAAAAATGATAGATGCTTTTTTAACTCCGGCAGTAGGACTCGAACCTACGACATCATGATTAACAGTCATGCGCTACTACCAACTGAGCTATGCCGGAAAAATAAAAAAAATTGCTTAGCAGCAATTATGATAGTCCGTACGGGATTCGAACCCGTGTTACCGCCGTGAAAAGGCGGTGTCTTAACCCCTTGACCAACGGACCAGAAGCTGTTAGAGATAACTATCTCTTCAACACTCTTATTATTATATCAGATTGTTTTGATTTGTCTAGTATTTTTTTGAAAAAAATTTACTTTTTTTTAGAGCCCTATTATAGATAAATTTCAAGTCCAAATTATCCAGTTCGTAAAAATACTTTAGGAGATTTGCAGTTTAAGATTTTCTTAGGATAATTATTTATCCAGTTTTTGATATCAGTGAGCATTCTTGTGGTCGTTTTCTTAATACCTTTTTGGTAATATCATAATAGTACATCTCTGATTTTCTTTAATGTATTTGTGGTAAACTACATTATATCTTTCTAAGAGATTTTTATACCTTTAACTGACTAAGAGATTTTAGAACTTTCAAGAATATTTCAAATCATTTTTATAGCAAGTTTCAAAAATTCAAAATAGAATTAAGCATTGACATGATTAGTATATTTTTGTTAAAATAAGGAAGTTAGGTCTCATAGCTCAGCTGGATAGAGCATTCGCCTTCTAAGCGAACGGTCGCAGGTTCGAATCCTGCTGGGATCAAAAAAGAGATACTGGATTTTTTCCAGTATCTTTTTTGTTTCACGTGAAACTTTATTATTTATGATAAGGACTTCCTTCAGTAATCATAAAAGCCCTATAAATTTGTTCGATTAAAACAAGTCGCATTAATTGATGAGGTAACGTAAGTAAACCAAAACTCATCAGCATATTAGCTCTTGATTTTACTTCTTTTGTTAAACCTAAACTTCCACCAATGATAAATGTAATATCGGAAATACCATTAATAGAAACATTGTCTAATTGCTGACTGAATGCTTCTGATGCCAATTGTTTCCCCTCAATTGCTAACGCAATAACATAATCTCTTTGACCAATCTTATTAAGAATGCGCTGACCTTCTTTTTCCATTATTCTATCTTTTTCAGACGAACTAGCTTTATCAGGTGTCTTCTCATCAGCTAATTCAACAATTTCAAACTTGCAAAAACGACTTAGCCGTTTTTGGTACTCAGCAATACCGTCCTTAAGGTATTTTTCTTTTAATTTTCCTACACAAATAATTTTTATTCTCATAATTTTATTGTATCACAAGTTAATGGAAAAGTTTTATACTAAAAAAAGTTTTCCACAGCCTGTGGATTTCTTTATTTTTAAACTATTTTAAGGTATAATTAAGCAGAATTTTATACCATTGTAAATAATAGTTGGAGGTAGTATAATGTCACATTTTAAAAATATATACAAATTAATTTGGGTTCTTTTGGCAGGCTTTTTAGGTGGTTTTTTTGCATTTATAGTTATTAATACCTTTAATCAAAAAACTTCTACACAAGAGACAATTATTTCAAATCCTACTAAAACAAGTAAAGTAACTTATAAAAACACAACTAATACAACTAAAGCGGTAAAGGTTATCCAAAATGCTGTTGTATCTGTGCTCAATTATCAAGCAGTTGATACAAATACGTCAAATCCTGCAAGTCAACTTTTTGGACAAGAAAATGATTTAAAAAAAGATGACGGGCTAGCTCTTTTTAGTGAAGGATCTGGTGTCATTTATAAAAAAGATGATAAATCTGCTTATTTAGTAACAAATAATCATGTTATTGATGGTGCTAAACGAATTGAAATTCTACTAGCTGATGGTTCTAAAGTTGTTGGAAAATTAGTTGGTTCTGATACTTATTCAGATTTAGCTGTTGTTAAAATTTCAGCTGATAAAATTAAATCTATTGGAGAATTTGCTGACTCTACAAAAATAAATGTTGGTGAAGTTGCAATTGCTATTGGTAGCCCACTGGGATCTGAATATGCTAATTCCGTAACAGAAGGTATTGTTTCAAGTCTTAGCAGAACAGTTACTCTAAAAAATGAAGAAGGACAGACCGTTTCAACAAATGCTCTACAAACAGATGCAGCAATTAATCCTGGTAATTCAGGTGGTCCATTAATCAATATTGAAGGGCAAATTATTGGGATTAATTCAAGTAAAATTTCTTCAGGTTCAAATGGAGGAGCTGTCGAAGGAATGGGATTTGCAATTCCTTCCAATGACGTTCTTAAAATTATTAATCAACTTGAAGGAAAAGGAGAAGTGATTCGTCCTGCCTTAGGCATTTCAATGGTTAATCTTGGTGATCTGTCAACAAATGCAATTAGCCAATTAAAGATTCCAAAGGACTTAACAGGTGGTATTGTTGTCGCATCTGTCAAAGAAGGGATGCCTGCTTCAGGAAAACTTGAGCAATACGATATTATTACAGAAATTAATGGCAAAGCTGTCACTACAACAAGTGATCTTCAAAGTGAATTATATGGACATAATATTGACGACTCAATCAAAATAACTTTCTATAGAGGAAAAGATAAGAAAACAGATACCATCAAACTAACAAAGACAACTAAAGATTTAGAAAAATAAGTTTTCTAAGAAACTTGACAAGTAATGTCAAATACCTTTACAATATTGTAAAGGTATTTTTTTAGATTGGAAAATCGCATGACAGAAACATATAAAAAAATAGCCATTAAAGATATTGTTGCTAATCCTTATCAACCAAGATTACATTTTAATGAAGATGAGTTAAAAGAATTAGCAGCATCAATTTCTTTAAATGGTTTAATTCAGCCAATTATCGTCCGTAAATCTGAAGTCTTTGGTTATGAATTAATTGCTGGTGAAAGAAGATTAAGAGCTTCTCAAATAGCAGGTTTAACTGAAATACCTGCTATTATCAAAACTATTTCTAATAGTGAGAGTATGAATCAAGCTATTATTGAAAATTTACAACGTTCCAATTTAAATCCAATAGAAGAAGCTAAAGCTTTTCAAAGTATTATTGATAAAAATCAATTAACCCATGATCAATTAGCAGCATATATGGGGAAATCTAGACCTTATATTACAAATACAATTAGACTCTTACAATTATCCACATCTGTTCTAGATGCCATTGAAAAAAAGACAATAAGTTCTGGCCACGCACGCAGCCTTCTAGCACTCTCAACTAAGGAAGAACAAGATAAATATCTTAATTATATTATCAGTCAAAACTTAAATGTTCGACAAACAGAATCTCTTATTCGAAAGAGTAAGGTTAAAAAAGAAAAGAAAAAAGAAAAGACACTTTTTACAAAAGCTATTGAAAATGAGCTTGCTAAATCACTTGGACTAGCAGTTTCAATTTCCTTAAACAAAGATGGTAGTGGGCAGTGTCATTTTACTTTTCACAACGACGACGAATTAAACAGAATTATCAACAAGCTAAAATAAGCTGTTGATAGTTTCTTTTTTATAACTTCTTTTTCCACACCTTTTTAAGCCTTCAAACCCTTGTTATTCAAGGTTTTTTTCTTTTTTCCACAAGTTGTGGAAAACTTCCACTAACAATGTGTATATTCTTTCCACAAGTTGTTAATAACTTTAATTATTC
This sequence comes from Streptococcus iniae, assembly GCF_030732225.1. Taxonomy (NCBI): domain Bacteria; kingdom Bacillati; phylum Bacillota; class Bacilli; order Lactobacillales; family Streptococcaceae; genus Streptococcus; species Streptococcus iniae. The sequence goes on from NZ_CP132230.1 coordinate 2,175,586, forward strand.
TCTTTAGAACTGTGGAAAACTTTTCGTTTTTGTGTTAGAATAGTCCTAGTATTACCCATTAGAAGGAAACTCAT